>JANNTZ010000223.1:0-3363 GCA_031394595.1 Acidobacteriota bacterium | reverse complement strand
GCGATCTACGACGCGCCGCTGACCCAGGTCATGCAGGGGAACCTGGTCAAGGTGGTCGCCTGGTACGACAACGAGTGGGCCTACGCCATGCGCGTCGCGGAGCTCATCCCGAAAATCCACGCGCTCGGATCGTGAGCCCGGCCCACTGGATCCCGACACCCAGGAGAACCGACATGCGCACCCGTTCTTGCATCGCCGCCCACGCACTCGCCGTCCTGATCGCCCTCCATCCCTCCCCCACCGCGGCGAAGCAACACTCCGCGGTGCGCGAGTTCGTGCTCAAGCAGATCGATGTGCCGCATCATTACTACTATCGCGAGATGTACCTGCCGCAGGTGACCAGCGGGCCGAATGCGGTGTCGTGGTCGCCGGACGGTCAGGAAGTGGTCTACGCCATGCAGGGGACGCTGTGGCGGCAGCGTCCCGGGACGACGCAAGCGCGGCAGATCACCGACGGACCCGGGTATCACCACCAGCCGGACTGGTCGCCGGACGGGCGGTGCATCGCCTACGCCGTGTACAACGAAGACGCGGTGGAGTTGTGGCTTCTCGATCTCGCCACCGGCCGCTCGGCACCGATCACCCGCAACGGCGCGGTCAACGTCGAGCCGCGCTGGTCGCGCGACGGGAAGCGGCTGGCGTTCGTCTCGACCACCTTCAACCGGCGCTTCCACGTCCACGTCGTCGACCTCGCCGACGGCAAGGTCGGGGAGATCACCCGACTGACCGAGGACCACGACTCCGGGCTGCCGCGGTACTACTACGGCAAGTTCGATCACTACCTCTCCCCCACCTGGTCGCCGGACGGGCGCGAGATCATCCTGGTCTCGAACCGCGACCGCATCCAGGGAACCGGGGGCCTCTGGAAAACGGCGGCGCGGCCGGGGTCGCGTCTGCGTCCGATCCACTACGAGGAGACCGCCTGGCGCACGCGCCCCGACTGGTCGCCCGATGGCAAACGGGTCGTGTACTCCTCCTTCGCCGGCCGGCAGTGGCACAGCCTGTGGCTGATGACCGCCGACGGGGGCGACGTCTTCCCGCTCACCTACGGCGATTACGACATGACCTCGCCGCGCTGGTCGCCGGACGGGCGGCGCATCGCCTACATCTCCAACCAGGATGGCAACACTTCACTGTGGATCATCGACGTGCCGGGCGGCCGGCGGACACGCATCGAGGCGGGCGATCGGCACTACCTGGGGCCGGTCGGGCGCCTGAAGCTGACCGTCGTCGATCGGGCCACCGGTCGAACCGTCCCGGCGCGGGTCACGGTGACCGGACCGGATGCGCGCACCTACGCCCCCGACGACGCCTGGCGTCACTCCGACGAGGCGTTCGACCGCGCCTTGTTCAAGTTCGAGGCGTCCTATTTCCACACGCCGGGGACCTCCGAAATCACCGTCCCGGCCGGCCCCGTGACTCTCGACGTGCTGCGCGGTCTCGAGTACCGCCCGGTCCGGATGGAGGTCGAGGTGTCCCATGACGGATCGCGGGCCGTCCGCGTCGTCCTCGATCGCATCAGCGACCTGCCGGCAAAAGGCTGGTGGAGCGGCGATCTTCACGTCCACATGAATTACGGCGGGCACTACCGGAACACGCCGGAGCGGCTGGCGCTGCAGGCGCGGGCGGAGGACCTGCACACCATCGAGAACCTGGTGGTCAACAAGGAGCAGCGGATCCCCGACATCGAGTGGGTCGCCGATCGCCCCGGCCCCCCCTGGACGCGCGGCGCGGTCATCGCCCACGGGCAGGAGTTCCACACCTCGTTCTGGGGACACAGCGCCCTCATCGGGCTGCAGGATCACTACCTGATGCCGGACTATGCCGGCTATGTCGGCACCGCGGCCGCCAGTCTTTACCCGCACAACCCGGCGGTGTTCGAGATGGCGCGCGCCCAAGGGGCGATCACCGGCTACGTCCACCCGTTCGACACCGTTCCCGATCCGGCCGACCGGTCGAAGCGGTTGACGCACGACCTGCCGGTCGGGGTGGCGCTCGGACGGCTCGATTTTTTCGAGGTGGTCGGCTTCAGCGATCATTTGGCGACCTCGACGGTCTGGTACCGGCTGCTCAACTGCGGCTTCCGGCTGCCGGCGGGGGCCGGCACCGACGCGATGGCCAATTACGCCTCGCTGCGCGGCCCGGTCGGTGTCGATCGCGTGTACGTACAGGCCGGCGCGCGTTCCGGCAGGACCGCCAGCGCAGGGCCGACCCGCAAGGCCTGGATCGACTCCATCCGCGCCGGCCGGACCTTCGCGACCAACGGGCCGCTGTTGGAGTTCACCATCGACGGGAGGGCGATCGGCGACGAGATCCGCCTGCCGGCCGGTGGCGGGACACTGGTGGCGCGCGCCGCGGTCCGGTCGATCGCACCACTGACCCGGGTCGAAATCGTTAGCAACGGCGAAGTGATCGCGTCGCTGCCGATGGAGACCGCGCCCGCCGGCGTGACGAAAGCCGACGGGACGGTACGGCTGGAGGTCAAGCGGAGCGGCTGGTACCTGCTGCGGGCCTGGAGCGACCGGCCGGCGCCCCCGATCCTCGACATCTACCCCTTCGGGACCACCAGTCCGATCTACGTGACGGTGGGCGACGCGCCGGTGCGGTCGGTGGCCGACGCGGCCTATTTCATCGCCTGGATCGACCGGCTGGAAGAGGCGGCAGTGGCGCACACCGGCTGGAACAACGAGGACGAAAAACTGGCGGTCCTGAAGGACCTCGGGGTGGCGCGCGTCGCCTTCCGGGACCGCGGCGAGGAGTGACCCGACGCCCCGCGGGCGGGCCGACTGTTTTCGGAGACCGATCTACGACGCGGGCCGCGGCTGAGTCCGGGGCTCGCCGACGGCGAAGTAGGCACCACCGACGAGGATCAAGTCGCTGGCGCCGCCGGAGAGGGGGAGCCCGGCGGAGGCCCGAAACCCGCCCCGCCCTTTGCGGCCCGCGACCTGGACGCCGGCGCTCAGCGCCGAGGATTCGCCTTCGCTCCCTTCAAACCGCTCGGTCTCGTAGGCCGCCTCGACGATGATCGCGACCCGGGGTGTCGCCGGGGAGATCAATCCGACGCCGATCAGGAACGTGTCGTCGACATTGCCTGCCGGGGTGCTCGCCGAACCGTTGTAGCGGAAGGCAAGGTTGGCGGTGAGGGTCGAAGCGCCGAGGTTGAGACGCCAGGCGCCGAACACCTCGAGGTCGGTCTTCCCGGTGCCGAGGCCCTGGTCCTCGTCGGCCGTCGGCGCCTTCAGGACACCGCCGAACGCCCAGCGGTTCGCTCGCCCGCCGGGGGTCACATACTTCAAGTAAAGATCGATGTCCGAAAGACCCGACCCCTCCGGCTGGGTCTCGGACTCGACGTCCTTGTAGCCG
>JANNTZ010000174.1:0-7351 GCA_031394595.1 Acidobacteriota bacterium | reverse complement strand
TCTGATCCAGGAGCCTGGCCGATGCAGGTCGCCGGCAGGCTCGACAACCTCCCCCTGAGTCGCTTTCATTACCGGCTGCTGATCCTCAGCGGTCTGGGGGGGATGTTCGATTCGATGGACACCGGCCTGGTGTCCTTCGTTTTGACCCGACTGAAGGTCGAATGGCACCTGACACCGGACCAGCTCGCCCTCACCGGCAGCGCCGGTCTGGTCGGCATGTTCCTCGGCGGCGCCCTCGCCGGCAGCCTGGCCGACCGTTACGGCCGCAAAGCGATGTTCCAGGCGACGCTGCTGATCTTCAGCCTCGCCACCGGGCTCTGCGCCCTGGCGCAGGGGTTCTGGTCGCTGCTCCTCCTGAGGATGCTGGTCGGCTTCGGTCTCGGCGGCGAGCTGCCGGTGGCGGCGGCGCTGGTCAGCGAGTTCGCCCCGGTCCGGCACCGCGGGCGGCTGGTTGTCCTGCTCGAATCGTTCTGGGCGGTCGGCTGGGCCGCCGCGGCGGTCATCGCCGATCTCCTGGCGCGCTTCGCGGCGGCGCAGGGGTCGGCGTTCCCCTGGCGCGCTGCCTTCGCCATCGGCGCGCTGCCGGCGTTCTATGTCTTCGTCCTGCGACGTGCCCTGCCGGAATCGCCGCGCTATCTCGCCGCCCGCGGCCGGGAAGCCGAGGCCGAGGCGATCCTCCGGCAGGTCGAAAGTGAAGCGGGCTTGGCGACGGCGACGGGGATTTCGCCGGCCAGCGGGGGCGCGCCAGCATACGGGGCCACCACCGGCCCGGGACAGCCGGCACCTGCAGCACACCGATCGCCGCGCATCGGCGATCTCTTCGCCCCGCCCATCCGCCGCCGCACGACGATGCTCTGGATCCTCTGGTTCGCGATGGCCTACTCCTACTACGGGATCTTCATCTGGCTGCCGGCGCTGCTGGTGGGCCAGGGATATGCCGAGGTCACCTCGTTCCGGTACACGCTGTACATCACCCTGGCGCAGATCCCCGGCTACTTCGCCGCCGCCTGGCTGGTGGAGAAGATCGGCCGCAAGGCGACGCTCGCGCCGTTCATGGTTCTCTGCGCCGTGGCGTCGTTCTGTTTCGGCAGCGCCCGGACGGACGGCGAACTGATTCTCTGGGGGTGCCTGGTTTCGTTCTTCAACCTGGGGGCATGGGGCGTCACCTACGGGTACACGCCCGAGCTTTACCCCACCTGGCTGCGCGGCACCGGCACCGGGTCGGCCGCCGCCTTCGGCCGGATCGGCGGTATCCTGGCGCCCATCATCGTCGGCAAGCTGATCGGCGCCTGGGGCGGCGGCTTCGACGCCGTGTTCACCATGTTCGCGGCTGTCCTGATTGCCGGATCGCTCGGCGTGATCCTGCTGGGCGAGGAGACCCGCGGCCGGACGCTCGAGGAAATCTCCGGGCCATGACCTATCCCGAAGCGATCGTCTGGCTGGCGTCGCTCGAGCCGCATGTGATCCGTCCCGGTCTCGAGCGCATCCGTGCCCTGCTCGCCCGTCTTGGCAACCCGCAGACGGGATTCCACTCGGTCCTGATCGCCGGCACCAACGGCAAGGGATCGGTCACCGCCGACCTGGCGTCGATCCTGCGGGAGGCCGGGCACCACCCCGGTGTCTACACCTCCCCCCACCTGATCCGCTTCGAGGAGCGGATCGTGGTCGGCGGGGATCCGATCACGGAGGACGAGGTCGCCACCCTCGCCGGCGAGGTCCGGGAGGCGATTGCCGGCGGCGGCCGGCCCGCGGGGGCGGGCGGCGCGGCCGACGCGACACCCACGTATTTCGAGGCGACCACCGCCCTCGCCTTCCTGCACTTCCGGCGCCGCGGCGTGCCAATCGCCCTCCTCGAAGTGGGGATGGGAGGGCGCTTCGACGCCACCAACGCCGTCGATCCGATTCTCTGCGCCATCACTCCGGTGGCCCTCGATCACACGGACTGGCTGGGGCAGACTCTGGCGGCGATCGCCTACCAGAAGGCCGGCATCCTCAGGCCACGCGTCCCGGCGGTGGTCGGCCGGCAGGAGAGCGAGGGGCTCGAAGTGATCCGCGCCGAGGCGGCGCGTGTCGGGACGCCGATCGAGCTGACCGTCGCGTGCGCAATTCACGAGACCCTGGGCGCCGACGGCCGTCCCACCGATCCGCCGGTCTTCTCGCTGGCCACCCCCGCCGGCCCGCGTTACACCGACCTGGCGCCGGCGCTGCGTGGCGCGCATCAGATCGACAACGCCGCCATCGCCGTGCTGCTCGCCGGGCGGCTGGCCGAGGCCGGCTTCGGCGGCATCGACGAGACCACCGTCCGGCGTGGCCTGGCACGCGCGGTCTGGCCGGGCCGCCTCGAGCTGATCCCGGGGCGGCCCGGGTTGCTCCTCGACGGCGCCCACAACCCCGCCGGGTGCCGGACGCTCGCCGACTACCTTCGCCGTCACCAGACTGCACGCCGCAAGGTCCTGGTCTTCGCGGTGATGCACGACAAGCGATCGGACCTGATGCTCGACATCCTCTGCCCACTCGTCGATGCCGTGGTGATCACCTCCGTCCCGGTGGCGCGCGGCGAGTCGCCCGAGATCCTGGCCCGCCTCGCCGCCGCCCGCCACCCACGCGCGTTGCGCGCCGACTCCGTCGCGGAAGCGCTCGACACCGCCCGCCGCGAGGCAGGTCCCGAAGGTCTGGTCGTGGTGGCCGGGTCGCTCTACCTGGTGGGAGAGGTCCAGAAAGCGATCGCGCGGTGACTCACGGAACGAATTCCTCCTACAACGCGGAGCCGTGTCCCGGGACAGGATCCGGTGCCCTGAAGCCTTCGCGATCCATCCGGCCCCAGGCGTGGCGGCGGCGCAGGAAGTCGAAGAACGCCTTCACCTTGAACAGCCCGAGCACCTGGCGGTAGCCGAAGTTCTCGACGACGGCCGCGAGCACCAGCGTCGCCAGATGCTCCCAGCCCGGGTAGCGACGGAAGGAGATCTCCTCCAGCAGCACCGAGGCGACCGACAGGAAGACGCCGAAGAAGATCGAAAAGACCAGGAACAGCAGGAAGAAGTCGGTGTTCAGGACTCCCAGCCACCAGGCGATCGGGATGATCACGTAGCCGAGGGTCTCGACGAACGGTCCAAGGGTCTCGAAGAACGCGAAATACGGCAGGGCGAACAGGCCGATGGCGCCGTAGCGCGGGTTGAAGATCATCGTCCGATGACGCCACAGGCTTTGCAGAAGGCCACGGTGCCAGCGGTTGCGCTGCCGGCCGAGGACCCGCAACGTCGCCGGCGCCTCGGTCCAGCAGACCGGGTCGGGAACGAAGACGATGCGGTAGGGGCGCCGGGTCCGGCGCAGGTGCTCGTGCATCTTGAGAATCAGCTCGAGGTCCTCGGTCGCCGACCAGCGGTCGTAGCCGCCGACGGCGATCACCTCGGCCTTGCGGTACAGACCGAAGGCCCCGGAAATGATCAAGAGCGACCGCAGACCGCTCCAGCCGCTGCGCCCGCTCAGGAACGATCGCAGGTACTCGACCACCTGCAGGACCGGCAGGGCGCGCCGCGGCAGGCCGATGCGCACCACCCGTCCGTCCTGCACCTCGCAGCCATTGACGATCCGGACGATGCCGCCGACCGCGACCATTTCCTGCGGCCGATCCATGAACGGCTTGACGACCCGCAGCAGCGCGGTCTCCTCGATGATCGAATCGGCATCCACCGAACAGAACAGCGGGTAGCGGGAGCCGTTGACGCCGGCGTTGAGCGCGTCGGCCTTGCCTCCCCAGACCTTGTCCACCACGACCAGGTTGGGAATCTCCAGCGACCCGTAAAGACCGCGCACCTCCTCGGTCGGCAGCGTCCGCCGGTAGATCCGGTCGGTGCGCCGCAGACCGAACGCCTCGACCAGACGCCCCAGGGTGTCGTCGGTCGATCCGTCGTTGACCACGATCACCTCGAACTCGGGGTAGTTGACCCCGAGGAGCGACCGCACCGTCTCGACGATGGATCGGGCCTCGTTGTGCGCCGGGACGACGATCGTGATCGGCCAGGTCATCTCCGACTTCAGGATCTGGTCGTAGTCCGAGAAGAAGGTCCGACGCACGAAGCGCAGGATCTCGGAGATCGACACCGCCAGCAGCAGCAGGTAGACGGCATTCAGGAGGGCGAAGTAGTACAGGACGGACAGATTGAACGCCAGGACGATCTCGGTCAGCAGGCCGGTGAGGCTCATCGGCGCAACGCCTCCGCCAGGACGCGGCGCACGCCTTCATCGGCGATCGATGCCGCCCGCTGCGCCAAGTGGTCGGTCCGGCCGAGGGCGATGATTTTCTCGATCGAGCGCAGCGCGGCGCGGCGCCGTCCCTCGTCCGGCGAGGCAAGGTCGGCGATCCAGCCGTCCACCACTCCGCTTTCCTCGAGCTGGGCCAGCGCCTGGTGGCGCGCGTAGGGGTCGGCGGCGTCGAGCATGCCGACGAGCGCCTCACGCCCGGCGTCACCCAGGCGACGCAGCGCCTCCCCGGCGTTGGCGCGCACCCACCACTCCCGATCCTCGAGCGCCCGGCAGAGGGCCGGGACCACGGCCGGCAATCCGATCCGCCCCAGCGCCTTCGCCGCCATCGCCCGCACCGGCCAGGCAGCGTCGGCGAGCGCCTCTTGAAGCCCGCCGGCCGACCCGGTGTCGCCGATCTGCCCGAGGCCGTGCGCCGCGCGGGCGCGGATGTCGGCGGACGGGTCGGACAGGCAGCGGCGCATCAGGTCCTGCGCCCGGGGGGTCCGCAGCCGCGCCAGGACGTCGAGCGCCGACAGACGCGCGTGCCGCGGCAGGTTGTCCCAGGCCGGAAGCAGTTCGTCCACCGCCTCCTGGCCGGCCCGCACCAGGATCTCGGCGACCCGGATCGCCGACCAGCGGCTGGGATCCGACAGGGCGGCGACCAGCGGCCGGATCGAGGTCGAACTACGCATCAGACCGAGGGCCGCGGCGGCACGCATTCGGACCTCGCCGACCTCGTCCCCCATCAGGAGGACCAGCCGATCCGCGGCCCGCGGGCAGCGCATGAGCCCGAGCCGCTCGGCCGCCTCGGCCCGTTTCCACCAGCGCCGGCTGTCCAGATCTTGGAGCGCCCGATCGACCGACCCAAGCGCCTCGAACGCGGCCGCGGCGCGGGCCTGCGTCCCCGCCGACACGAGCGACGCGCCCGCCGGCGCCGCGATCGAGGCACTCCCCTCCGCGGAAGCCGCCTCCACCAACAGCGCCTCGACGATGCGCCGGTCGCGGCGGCCGACCCGCCGCGGCAGGTACGACAGGATCGACCGGGAGTCAGCCGACCCGAGGTAGACGGCGACCGCCGGACCGAACTCGATCTGGCGCCGGCGATCGGTCGACTCCCCCGCCTCGCGCATCGCTTTGTTGACGATGATGACCGCGATCAGGAAGAGGAGAACCCCCGCGGTCCCGACGATCAGTTGCAGGACGATCACCCGCATCAGCGCCCCGGGTCGTGCGATGTTCCGTCCGGCATCGCAGCGGGCGGCGCCTCTTCCGGCAGGAAGCGGTACCGGAAGCTCACGCCGGCGCGGCTCGACTCGAAGCCGGTCGCCAGTTGCAGCGCGTAGTCGCTGTCGGCGTAGTAGGCCTCGAGCGTGACCCTCCGGCTGCCGAACGTCGTTCCGGCCGAGGCGTAAAACGCCTGCACGGCATCGTCGCTCCCCGGACCGGTCGCGGCCGCGGCGTCGCTCTCGAAGTCCTGCCGGCCATAGGTCGCCTCGACGCGCCAGTAGAAGGCGCCGTCGCGGTAGCGGTCCCAGACCGCGACGGTCAGCAGCTCCGAGTCGAAGCGCAGCGGGTCGAAGTAACCGTTGTTCAGATCCTCGTCGAACGACCGGTAGGCGACATCGAAGGTTCCGGAGAGGCCAACGCGGATCGCCGGCTGCCAGACCACGGAGGCGCCCGCCGACAACCGCGAATTGTCGTCGGAGTACCCGCCGATGCCGGCCGCCCCCGACAGCACCCAGCGCGGCTTGAAGCGGTGCTCGAGACGCATCTCGACACTGTCCACGCGGATCCCCCGGTCGATGAGGACGGCGGTGTCGAGCAGCGCCTGGCGCCAGGCCGATCCGATGGCGGCGAATCGCGGCCCCACCTGCCAGCGGATGGAACCGCCACCGACCCCCAGCGTGCGGTGCTCGCCGTCGAAACTCTCCTCTTCGACGACCCCCACCTCGCCGTGTACCGTCAAGGGGCCGATGACCCGTGAGTGCATGGTGCCGATCAGCGATCGCGCCCCGGTGGTCACCAGGTTGCCGACGGCGATCCCCGGCTCGTCGCAGAACAGGACGTCCTGGCAGCGGAACTCGGCGCGGTAATCCGTGTACCCGATGCGAATCGAGGTCTGCGGCTCGGCGAACCAGAGGGCCGAGGCGGTCGCCCCCTCCACCCGGTTCGAGTCGGTGTCGCTATAGCGGAAGCCGTCCAGCCCGGCGACCGGGCTGAGACGGTCGCGGATCTCCTGCCGGAGCCGGCGCCCGTCGCGGTCATCCGGGTGATCCAGGACGATGGTGTCCGCCTGGGCGCTGGCGGCGCGGTCGAACCCGAGCCAGTGCTGCACGCGCGTCCGACCGAGCCGCGCCTCCAGGTTCCCCGGGTCGGCCTTCAGGACGTCGCTGTAGAACTCCAGCGCCCCGTCCATGTCGCCGCTCCAGGCGCGCAGGTTCGCCCGGCCGAGATGCGCCTGGATCGGATCGATCCGCCGGGTCTCCATGTCGACATAGATCGCCTCGGCCTCTTCGTAGCGCCCCTGCCAGGAGAGCGTCCGCCCCAGACCGGTGAGGACCCGCGCCTCGTCGGGGTGGGCCGCCTTCAGATCGGCGTAAAGACGCGCCGACTCCTCCAACCGATCGTCCCACGAGAGGACCTTGGCCAGTTCGAGCGTCAGATCGAGGTCGCCCGGCGCCAGCACCAGCGCCTGCCGGTAGTGGGCGATCGACTGCTCCAGGTCGCCGTCCCACGATTCGATCAGCGCCAGCCGCCGCAGGGCATGGACTCCGCCCTCGTCCGCCCCCACCGCCCGCCCGTACAACACCCGGGCCGCCGCCTGGTCGCCGCGATCGAACGCCGCGTCGGCCTGGCGCACGAGATTAGCCGCCGGGGACGTCTCCTGTGCGATCGTCACAGCCGCGAAGAGACCCCCCCCCGCAACGGCGAACAGGGCGATCCCGCCGACGAACGCCGCGCTCCGGGCGCTCCTCATCGTCCCGCCTCCTGCCGGGCCAGGAGCCTGTCCGGGTATTGCGTCGGGTCGCGTTCGGAGCGCCGTGGCGTCGGACGCGAGGCGCCGCGACGACGCGATGGGGTTCCATCGCGGAGAAGCGGCAACGACGCG
>JANNTZ010000120.1:0-4432 GCA_031394595.1 Acidobacteriota bacterium | reverse complement strand
ACCTCGGCTTCGTAGGCGTCCGCAGGCGGGCCGCCGAACGTTGCCTCCACCAGTGCCTCGACGACGGTGCCGAGTCCCGGAAGTTCCGGCGCCAGGACCGCCTGCTCCACCAAGCGCGCCGCCCGCTCCGGTTGCAGGATCTGCTCGACGGTCAATTGCGCCGCAACCACGGCGGGGGAGACGGCATCGAAGACCGGATTGGTGTACTTCCGGAACAGTTCCCGGTGCGGCTCGAAGGTGAACGGGCGAGGCGGCAGGCGTTGAAGGACGGCCCGCGGCAGCACGAGTTCGGATGGTCGCAGGGTCCCGATCAACGCCTTGAGAGCCCGCCGCTGGTCCGGCGCCGGCACCGCAAGCAACGGCACCTGCCCGTCGCCGCGCATGGCGTAGGTGTAATCCTGGCCACCGAGGATCTTGGCGCAGGCTGCGACCTGGTAACGATGATGGAGATACAACGGCACCAGAACTTCTTCCATGGTCGCCAGCGGCATGCCGCGGCGGATCGCCGTCTCACCAAAGCGATCGAGAGCGGCCCGCCGCACCTTCATCATCCGCTCCAGTTCGGCCGCCGCATCCGGCGCGTTGTCCCACAGGTGCGCCTGTGGGTGGGAGCCACCGTCCGGTCGGGCGTCCTGGTCGGTCAGGAAGGTGATCCCCCGCCGGCGCGCCCCGGCCAGGATCGCTTCGAGCCCGGCGCGCTCGTCGCTCCCCGCGGGGAAGTCCTGGTATCCATACTGGATGGCGACCTCGTCCCACCCGCCGATCCCCTCGGCGTAGGCGCCGGCAAGGTCGATCGACCCGTCGGGGGAGAGGCGGGCCAGCGGGTGCGGGTAATCCATGACCGAGGCCCTGCCCTGGGCGCTGGCGATGTAGTTGTGGGCCAACCCCAGCGTGTGCCCGACTTCATGCGCGGCGAGCTGGCGCAGACGCGCCAGGGCCATCTTCTCCGCCCCCGCTGACGATTCGTCCCCGGTCGTGTACGGCGCCAGCAGACCTTCCGCGAGCAGGATGTCCTGCCGCACGCGCAGCGACCCGAGCAGCACATGACCCTTCAGGATCTCGCCCGTGCGTGGATCGATGACGGTGTTCCCGGTGCTCCATCCACGCGTCGCCCGGTGCACCCACTGGATGACGTTGTAGCGCACGTCCATCGGGTCCGCCCCCTCCGGGAGCAGTTCCACCCGGAAGGCATCGCGATAACCGGCGGCCTCGAAGGCGCGACTCCACCAGCGTGCGCCGTCCAGCAACGCCGAGCGGACCGGCTCGGGGGCGGCCCGATCGAGGTAGTAGACGATCGGCTCGACCGCTCCACCCGCCGGCGCAGCAGGGTCCTTCCTTTGAAGCCGGTGGCGGGCGATGAAGCGCTTGACGATCGGACCGCCGATCGGCGCGGCGTAATCGGCATAGGCGATGCCGAAGAATCCGGCCCGTGGATCGCTGGCGCGCGGGACGTACCCGGGTTCCGGCAGGGCCACGAACGAATGACGCTGGCGAACGGTCGCCGCCTCCGGTGTCGGTACGACGTCCCGCATGAAGCGACCCGGGTCGTCGGTCGCGAAGGTCAGCGTGACCTCGATCTCGGTGTTCCTGGGAAACCCCTTGGTGCGGGGGAGGTGGACGGCGCTGCGGCCGGCGTCCAGCGTGTAGGTCCCCTGTTGCGTGCTCTTGAGGACACCGATGACCCCATGGGCGTCCCGCAGCGCGAAATCGGTGACGTCGATCAGAACCCGGCCGTCCGACTCCGCCTCCACCGTGAACCCCCACAGGACGGATCGCGCGAACGATTCCTCGACCGCGCGCCGCTCGTCCGGGTTGGTGCTGTCGGCGCGAAACCCATAGTTGGGCTGTACCAGGAGAACTTTCGGCCCGACGCGTTCGAAGAAGACGATCCGCTCCCGGCCGATCTGGCTGCGGTCGAGACCGATGTCATTGGATCCGATGCCGGTGACCAGCGAGGTGACGTAGATCATCTCCTCGTTGAAGCGGGGCACTTCCATATAGAGCTTCCCCTGCTTCCCGTCCCAGTGCAGCGGCAGGAAGCCAGGCAGCGCCTGCATGCCCCTGATCTTCGCCTCGACGCCGGGTGCCGCCTCCCTGGCGTGCAACCCCGTACAACTCAGGAACGTCAGCAGCAGGACAGCCCAAGGTTTCATCCATTCCTCCTGGGAGAGTGAACGGGGAAGGGAGGAAGTTTATCAGAGCCTGCCGTGCCGGGAACGCGTGGCCGGAAGCCGCCTGAGCCGGATCCGGCTATACTTCCCACTTCATGCCCATCGCTCCCGGCCTACGTCTTGGGCCCTACGAGATCACCTCGCCTTTGGGTGCCGGCGGCATGGGCGAGGTCTGGAAGGGCCGTGACACGCGGCTCGATCGCGACGTCGCGATCAAGAACCTGCCCGCCGGCTTCGCCAAGGACGATCAGTTGCGCGCCCGTTTCGAGCGCGAAGCGAAGACGATCTCATCCCTGAACCATCCGAACATCTGCACCCTGTTCGACGTCGGCCAGTGCGACATCCCGGGCGAGGCCGCCGTCCACTACCTGGTCATGGAGCTGATCGAAGGCGAGTCGCTGGCCGACCGCCTGGTGCGTGGACCGCTTCCGCTCGACCAGGTCCTCAAGGTCGGCGCCCAGATCGGCGACGCGCTCGATCGCGCCCACCGGCAGGGTGTCGTGCACCGCGATCTCAAGCCGGGAAACGTGATGCTGACCAAGGCGGGGGCGAAGCTGCTCGACTTCGGCCTGGCCCACATCTCCACCGGCCCGGGCCCGGTCACCAGCCAGACGAAGATGCCGACCCAGTCGAAGCCGCTCACCGCGGAGGGGACCATCCTGGGGACTTTCCAGTACATGGCCCCCGAACAGCTCGAAGGCGTGGAGACCGACGGACGGACCGACATCTTCGCGCTCGGCGCGGTCCTCTACGAGATGGCGACCGGGCGCCGGGCGTTCCAGGGGAGCAGCCGGACCAGCCTCATCGCCGCCATCATCTCCTCCCAGCCGGAGCCGATCTCGTCGGTCACCAAAGTCACGCCCCCGGCGCTCGACCACGTGGTGCGGAAGTGCCTCGAGAAGGATCGCGAAGACCGCTGGCAATCGGCGCGTGACGTAGCCGGCCAGCTCCGCTGGATCGGCGAAACGGGCTCCCAGGCGGATGCCGTTTCCCCCGTCAGGATCCGCGGCCGGCAGCGTGAGCGCCTGGCCTGGGCGGTCGCGGCGATCGGCCTCGCGTCGGCATTGGCTCTTGCGGCAGCTCTGGTGTTCCAGAAGGCGCCGCCGCCGGGAGCGCTGCGCGCCACGATCGATCCTCCGCCCGGCGAGGGGCTGATGCCGTTCGACGAGTTCGGCGTGGCTCTCTCTCCCGACGGCCGTGAGCTGGCGTTCGTCGCCAGCGGGCCCGACGCCAAGCCGGGGATCTGGATCCGGAAGCTGTCCGGGATATCGAGTCGCCCGGTGCCGGAAACGGACGGAGCGGCCTATCCGTTCTGGTCACCCGACGGCGTGCACCTCGGCTTCTTCGCGGACGGCAAGCTCAAGACGATCGATCTGCGGGGCGGCTCGCCGCGCGTCATCGCGGAGGCGCCGAGCGGCCGCGGGGGCAGCTGGGGCACGCGGGGAACGATCGTGTTCGCCCCCAACATCACCGCCCCGATTCACCAGGTGCGGGCCGAAGGAGGGGAGGCGGCGCCGGTCACCCGGTACGACGAGGCGAAGCACGCGACCCACCGCTGGCCCAGCTTCCTGCCCGATGGCGACCACTTCCTCTATCTCGTCCGGTTGCGGCTGACAGGTCGTCCCGAGGCTGGACAGTTGACGCTGGGGTCGATCGGTTCCGGGGAGGAGACCGTGCTCATCGATGACTCCACGAACGCGCTTTACGTCGAGCCCGGGCGCCTCCTTTTCGGGCGCGGGTCGAGCCTCTACGCCTGGCGGTTTGACGCGGCCCGTGGGAGACTATCCGGGCAGGCGGTGCCGATCGCTTCGGAGAAGCTCAGCTATAGCGAGCCGAAAAATTTCGTGTCGTTCACGGCCTCGGACGACGGCACTCTCATCTACGTGCCCGAGGTTTCAGCCACGACCGAGATGCGCTGGTTCGATCGGGACGGACGGCCTCTCGAACTGCTCGGGTCGGCCGGGGTCAACCTCACGCCCCGTATCTCCCCCGACGGCGCCAAAGTCGCCTACGTCCGCCAGGAGAGCGCTCAGAGTCTGGGCGATCTCTGGGTGCGCGACCTGGGTTACGACCGGGCGGTGCGGGTCACCCAGAAAAGCGGATTCTACGGTACTCCTCAGTGGTCACCCGACTCGGAGTCGATCGTCTTTCTCTGCCAGCAGAAAGGGGTTCCGGACCTGTGCATCAAGTCGATGCATGACGGCGGCGAACCCCGGGTCTTGCACGAATCGACAACTTGGAAGGTGCCGGGCAGCTGGCTG
>JANNTZ010000119.1:0-2032 GCA_031394595.1 Acidobacteriota bacterium | reverse complement strand
GTCAGCGCCGCGAGCCGGCGCGGCGTGGCGATGAGCGGATCGCCGCCGGAGACGATCACTTCCCAGATTTCGCGGTGCGTGCGGATGTAGGCGAGCGCTCGGTCGAGCGCTCCCCGCGACAGCCCCTCCCCCTGCCCGACCGTCTCGCGACGGAAGCAGAAGCGGCAATAGACGGCGCACGCCGAGACGAACTTCAGGAGCACGCGGTCCGGGTAACGGTGGATCAGTCCCTCGGTGACTTCGTGAACGTCGTCGCCAATCGGGTCCGCGCGTTCGTCCGCTGTCGTCACCAGCTCGGCGGCGTCCGGTATGAACTGGCGCGCGATGGGGTCGGCCGGGTCATGCGTGTCAATCAGACCCACCACCGCCGGGGTGATCGCCACGGCGTAACGCGCCGCGACGTCATTCAGTTCGGCGACCTTGGCTTCCGGAATGAGGCCGGCGTCGGCGAGGTCGGCAGGATGGCGGAGGGAGACACCCGCACTTGAACCTCCCCCTTTCAGGGGCCTTTGCATATTTGGCGGTTCGTGATTCCGTTGCTTGTCGGCAATGGAGATTCGGTCATGGCGGTGAAAGCGACGGGTCAGATGAGTCTGGCGGAGGCGTTTGCGCCGGAGGGGTTGGGCCGCAACGAAGCCCTCGACCGGCTGAATGGGGTTGTGAGGTGGTATCGGTTCGAGAAGCTGCTGGAGCGGCTGAGAAACGATGGCCCGGGCCGCCCGGCCTATCCACCACTGATGATGTTCAAGGGGCTCCTCTTGGCTCAGCTCTACGGTCTGTCCGATCCCGAACTGGAGGCCCATCTCGGCGACCGGCTGTCTTTCCGGCGCTTCTGCGGGCTGTCGTGGGAGGATGCGGTTCCCGACTTCTCGACGATCTGCCGCTTTCGCAACCTGTTGATCGCGGCGCAGCTTCACCTGCGCCTGTTCGAGGAGTTCGACCGGCAGATGGAGCGGCACGGGCTCGTGCTCAAGCGCGGCACCATGATCGACGCGACGCTGATCGAGGCGGCGACCGGGCGCCCGTCGGGCCATGCGCCGCGGCTCGATGCGGACGCGGCCTTCGCCAAGCGGGAGGGCAAGCCGGGAGCGACGATCTACGGCTACAAGCTGCACGTCGGCGTGGACCAGGGCTCCGGTCTGATCCGAACGGTCATTACCACGCCGGCCAATGTCAACGAGACCGAGGTGGCCGACGCGCTGATCTGCGGCGACGAAGCTGCGGTCTATGCCGACAAGGCTTACGACACCCACGCCCGGCGGGCGCAACTGAAGGCGCGGGGCATCAAGGACCGGATCATGCATCGGGCCAACAAGCACCACCCGCTGCGATCGTGGCTCAAGCTTCGCAACCGGCTGATCGCCCGCCGACGAGCCATGGTCGAGACCACTTTCGCCGGCCTGAAGCAGCGCATGCGGACCGGACGGGCGCGCTATCGCGGCCTGGTCAAGACCGCTGCGCAGATGATGATGGCCATGCTCGCCTTCAACATGCGGCGCGCCGCGGTGCTGCTCGCATGACTTCAGGGGCGGACTCCGTCCCGCGACGCCAGAATACGCCGACCGGCCGTCGCCAAAGGCCGCCGACCAGCAACAATGCCCCTCCGCCACCCCAGCCGCTTCCGCCAAACCCCCGCACGCGCACAATTGCGCAAAGGCCCCTGAAAGGGGGAGGATCAAGGAGGGGGTAGCCTCAGCGCCCCGAGAACTTCAGAACATCGCGCCGCCGGCGTCTGGGTCGGTGAGGCCGTGGAGGCGGAGCGCCGCGGCCTGCGCGAAGCGGACGAGCATCGCCTTCCGCGTCGCTCCCGGCAGCCGGTGCTCGGGCGCCTCGCGGAGCACTTCTGCCCCGAACTGGTCGGCGAGAATGAGGCCGGCGTCCGCGGGAAAGATGTCGGTGGGCACTCCGGCGTGGGTGGCAAAGAACAGCCGGTCGCAGGAGAGGCGATAGTCCGGCCATTTCTGGTCGACGCGGAAATCTTCGACCGACGATTTGATCTCGACGATCCAGATATCGCCGCCTGGCCCGAGGC
>JANNTZ010000290.1:0-4374 GCA_031394595.1 Acidobacteriota bacterium | reverse complement strand
CAGGTCGGATTCTCCGGTTCGGGCAGCGATCCGGACGGGACGATCGCCTCCTATTCCTGGTCCTTCGGCGACGGCACCTCCTCGACCCAGCAGGTCGTCGTCCACACCTACCAGGCGGCCGGAACCTACATGACGACGCTGACCGTCACCGACAATCGCGGAGGCACCGGCTCCGCCACCGCGACCATCTCGGTCAGCACCCCGGCGAATCGGCCTCCCACGGCCACCGCGTCGGCCAGCCCGACGTCCGGCGTGGCGCCGCTCGTGGTCGCCTTCACCGGATCGGGGAGCGATCCCGACGGGACCATCGCTTCGTATGCCTGGACCTTCGGCGACAACACGACGTCGTCCGTGCGGAATCCGTCGCACACCTACGCCTCGGCCGGGAACTACACGGCCACCCTGACGGTGACCGACAATGCCGGCGCGACGGGCACCGCGTCCGTGGCTATCACGGTCACGACCAATCGGGCACCGACGGTGACCGTAACCGCGAACCCGATGTCAGGGACCGCGCCCCTGGCCGTCACCTTCACCGGCTCGGCCACCGACCCCGACGGGACGATCGCCTCGTACGCCTGGACCTTCGGCGACAACGGCACGTCCACGCTGCAGAGTCCGTCCCACACTTACCAGTCGGCCGGGACCTACACGGCCACGCTGACGGCCACGGACAATCTCGGGGCCAGAGGCTCGGCCACCGTGACGATTGTGGTCAGCCCGCCCGCGAACCGGCCGCCGACCGCCGGCGCGTCGGCGAACCCGGCCTCCGGCGCGGCGCCGCTCGCGGTCTCCTTCACCGGTTCGGGAACCGACCCGGACGGGACGATCGCCTCGTATGCCTGGGCCTTCGGTGACGCCACCACGTCGTCGCTGCAGAATCCGTCCCACACTTACCAGTCGGCCGGGACCTACACGGCCACGCTGACGGCGACCGACAACGCCGGCGCGACGGGCACCGCGTCCGTGGCGATCACGGTCGGGACCAACCGGCCGCCGACCGCGACCGCCTCCGCGACCCCGACGACCGGCACGGCTCCTCTGGCGGTGTCCTTCACCGGCGCGGCCACCGACACCGATGGGACGATCGCCTCGTACGCCTGGACCTTCGGCGACAACACTTCCTCGACGCAGCAGAACCCCTCGCACACGTACCAGACCGCCGGGACCTACACGGCCACGCTGACGGCCACCGACGATGGTGGCGCGAGGGGCTCCGCCAGCGTGACGATCACGGTAAATCCGCCGGCGAACCGGCCGCCGACGGCCGGCGCCACGGCGAATCCGACTTCCGGCGCGGCGCCACTGACGGTCGCCTTCACCGGATCCGGGAGCGACCCCGATGGGACGATCGCCTCGTATGCCTGGACCTTCGGTGACAACACGACGTCGTTGCTGCAGAGTCCGTCCCACACTTACCAGTCGGCCGGGACCTACACGGCCACGCTGACGGTGACCGACAACAGCGGCGCCACAGCCACGGCCTCCGTGACCATCACGGTCCGGGCCAACTTGGCGCCGACTGCGACCGCCTCCGCGACCCCGACGAGCGGACCGTCTCCGCTGGCGGTCTCGTTCACCGGTTCCGGGACGGACTCCGATGGCACCATCGCCTCGTACTCCTGGACCTTTGGCGACGGCGGCACGTCCACGCTGCAGAGCCCGTCCCGTACTTACCAGACGGCCGGCAACTACACCGCGACGCTGACCGTGACCGACAACGGCGGTGCCCAGGGATCCGCCACCGTCGCCATCACGGTGCAGCAGGGCAACCGGCCGCCGATCCCGAACGCCGGGGCCGATCAGACCAACCGCGATCCCGGGGCCACGATCACACTGGACGGGAGCGCGTCGCTCGATCCCGATGGCAACACTCTGACCTACCAGTGGACCCAGACGGCCGGTACGACCGTGACCCTGACAGGGGCCAACACGGCAAGACCGACTTTCGTGACTCCCCTGCGAATCACCGCCACCTACAGCTTCACTCTCACGGTCACCGACAATGGATCGCCGGCCGCGAGCGCGCAGGACACCGTGAATGTCACCACCCGGGTGACCTACGTGAACACGATCCGCAGCCTGTACTCCGATCGGGGGTTCCAGCCGAACGGCGACGAACTCGGTTGTGTTCAGTGCCACGCGCCCGGCCAGAAGGAACCCGGCTTGCCGCTTACCACCTACATCGAAGCTTTCAATCTGCGCTCGTTGAGCCGCACCGATCTCGTCGTCGGCGGCTCGATGTGCCAGTACCTGGCGACCGGCGAGCCGGACGTCGTCATCAGGTGGATCGACGCCGGCGCCCCCGAGACCAACCCCTGACGCCGCACCCGCCGGCGCGGCGCCAATCGGCGCCGCGCCCCGGGCCCGGCCCCGGCGTCACGTTACTGCAGCGCGTACAGGTTGCCGTCCATGCTGCCGAAATAGACCATGCCGCGATCCACGACCGGCGAGGACATGATCGCCCCGATCGTGACGAACCGGTAGAACGCGATGTACATCTCCTCGAAGTCGCCGAACACCAGCGCAAAGAGCTGCTCCTGGTTCAGGCTGCCATCCGGATTCAGCACCTTCATGGGATCCTGCTTCGACGCTTCGGTCTGAAACTCCCAGGCCAGCTTCCCATGCTTCGTGTCGATGGCGTACAGACGACCGTTGTGATCGCCGACGTAGGCGAGGCCGCCAGCCAGGGCCGCCGAGGAGAACATGTACGCCTTGGCATCGAAGTTGAACCGGAGCCGTCCCGTCTTCGCGTCGATCGCCATGAAGCGCGCGCTGTCGGAAGTCCCCACATAGACCGTGCCGTCGCGTACCGCGGGGGTACCGATGACCCAGGACTTGCTGGTCGGGTAATCCCATTTCTTGCGGCCGGTCGCGGCGTCGAGGGCGTAGACATGGGCGTCACGGCAGCCGACGTACACCGTGCCGTCCACCACCGCGGGCGACGACTGGAAGCCGACCTGGTTGTGGATGGCGGGATCGTCGCCCGCCTTGAACGACCACTTCTGCTGGCCGGTGTCGGCGTCGAGGGCGTAGAGATGGCTGTCCCAGCTGCCGATGTAGACGACATTGCCGACCACCGCCGGGGAAGAGTGGACCACGTCCTGGGTCGGGAACTTCCACTGCAGGACACCGGTCGCCGCGTCGACCGCGTAAACGTTGCCATCGCCGCTGCCGAAATAGACCCGGCCGTTGATCACCGCCGGCGACGAGGTGAAGATGTCCCACGCATCGGGGATGGTCTGGGCCGCCGAAGGGTACCCGTGGAGGTTCTTCGCCTCGAACTTTCTCTCGTACTCGGTGGCGAAGACCCACTTCGGCTGGCCGGTCGTGATGTCGATCGCGGCCAGCGCCCCGGACGACGAGACGAAATAGACCAGCCCGCCGGCCACCGCCGGCGATGACGCGATCGACATCCTCGACTTGAACTTCCACTTCCCGGTCCCGGTCTCCTGGTCGATGGCATGGAGATGCCCGTCCATGCCGGCGATGTAGACGATCCCGTCGGCGATGGCGGGCGAGGTCACGATCGGCCCGCCGGTCTTGAAGGCCCATTTCACCCCGCCGAACCGTGTCGGACCGGATGTCTCGTACACCCCCGTGCGGGCGTTGTTGCCGTGAAACGTGGACTGGGCCATCGCGGGGGCGGCGACGAGGATCGACAGAACGATGCTGGTGAATCGTCTCATTCGGGATCTCCTGGCTGAAACTCCTGCTGTGCAGTCTACGTGAGCGACATGAGGAAGTTGCGGTTCGACAGGCAAAATGGTGTGTCGGATGTCAACGATCTGCAACAGCGAAGGGGCGACCGTCTCCTCGAACCATTGGATGACGACAATTCTCCCGAACGGGTTGTCATCTGTACTAAATGATAGTACAGTACCTGGGTGAGACTCTCCCCCGATCGCATCAAGAAGCTCTGCGCCCGCCGCGGGGTGAGCCTCCAATCCTTCCTCGAGTCGGCCGGTGTGAGCCGGACTGCGTATTACTCGCTGATCCGCAGGAACTCGATCTTGCCGCGATCCGTGCAGGCGATGGCCGGCATGCTTGGCGTTGCGCCGTCATCGATCCTCGAGGAAGAGCCACCGGTCTCAGGGCGTGCGCAGGTGCTGATCCAGGAAGCCGGCAGCGTGCTGGCGCTCAATCCACGCGCGACGTTCGAGAACGTGTGGCATACCCTCGTGCTGCTGGACGAGCCCCCCATCGAACGGCTCCGGCGGAGTCTCCTGCGTGGCCGCACCCACGATCTTCACTGAAGCGGAGCAGGCATTCCTTCGAGAACTCCGCCTTCGCAAGGTGGAGTTCATGATCGTCGGCCTGGCGGCCGCCGCCCTCCAAGGAACCCCAGCAGTCACCCAGGATATAGACCTGTGG
>JANNTZ010000100.1:0-6342 GCA_031394595.1 Acidobacteriota bacterium | reverse complement strand
TACGAAGAGGAGACCGGCAAACTGAGCAAAGGTGTGCCGCACCCCGAGCTGTTCCAGATCATGATGGAGGGGCTCGGCTTCCCACGCGCCCGGTTCACCGGCGTGGACCTGATCCCCGAGGCGGCCGCCTACCGCGCCTGGATCGACACAGTGACGACCCGCCGCCCCTGGATCGAGGGTGCCGCCCTGGTGACCATCTTCATCGAGGGGAGTGTCGAGGACCGGCGGCGTATCGAAGCGGCCGAACCGGAAGACCCGGTTGATATCGAGGCCGAGCTGGCGCGCAACGCCCTGGTCCGCCACTACGGCGTCGACCCGCGCTTCCTCGACTTGAAGCGCGCCCACCACATGGTCGAGACCGGCCACCGCAAGATGGCCTGGAAGATGGTGCTCGACCACGCCACCACCACGGCCCACGCCGACCGCGTCCGCCGTGTCCTCGGGCGCAGCCTCGACCTGTGGCTCCTCTACCGCGACGGCGTGGCGCGGGCCTGCCGCATTCCGCAGAACGGGCAGCCGAAAGCCTGACGGGTCGCTTCCCGGCGGGTGGTCGGAGCGTGCGGCATCGGCTAGAGTATCGGCGCGATCGGGACGCCCTGGGCCGATCGGAGACGAAACACAGACCCGGAGGTGGTGCTATGAATCCGATGATCGTCGTCGCCTGCATGGTCCTGTTGGTTCTCCCGGGGTGCGGCGCAGTGCGGCCGCCCAACCCGACGCCGGTCCCGGGCGGCTTCGACTGCGAACGTCCGCCGCCGATCACGGGGTTCGTGCAGGTACGCGACCCGCTCCCGGACCGTTATATCGTGGTCCTCAAGCCGCAGGCGGCGACCGAAGGGGCGACCGGGGGAGCCGGCGCGATTCGGTCCGCCGATCGCGCGGCGGTCGAGAGTACCGTCGCCTCTCTCGCCGCGGCGCACGGCGCCCGCGAGGTACGGACCTTCACCGCCGCCCTCCAGGGTTTCACGTGCGCCGCCGGCGCCGACGTCGCCGCGCGGATGGCGTCCGACCCGCGCGTGCAGTTTGTGCAGCAGGACGGACGCAAGAGCGTCGCGCCTCTGCCGGCCGCCGAGAGCCCCGCGTCCTGGGGTCTCGACCGGATCGACCAGCGGGACCTGCCGCTCGACGGCCGTTATGAGCCGGGGGCCGCCGGGGCGGGTGTCCACGTCTACGTCGTGGACACCGGTCTGGACGTCGATCATGTCGAGTTCACCGGCCGCGTGGGGGAGGGGTTCTCCGCGACCGGGGACGGCTTCCGCGATGACGACGGCCACGGCACGCATGTCGCGGGCACCGTCGGGGGAAGCACGTTCGGCGTCGCCCGCCAGGTCGTCCTCCACCCGGTGCGTGTCCTGGTCGGCGGTTCGGGCACCGACTCGGATGTGATCGAGGGGATCGATTGGGTGACCGATCACGCGCGACGCAACGGCTGGCCCGCGGTCGCCAACCTGAGCCTGGGCGGCGGGGCGTCCCCGGCGCTGGACCTGGCGGTCTGCAACTCGATCGGCGCCGGCGTCACCTACGCCGTGGCGGCGGGCAACGACGGCACGGACGCCTGCGACTCCTCGCCGTCGCGTGTCCTCCAGGCCGTGGGGACCGGGGCGAGCGAGCGGACCGACCGCCGCGCGTCGTTCTCCAACACCGGAGCGTGCGTCGACCTGTTCGCGCCGGGACGCGACATCACTTCGGCGCGCAGCGGTGGCGGCTCGACGACGCTGAGCGGCACTTCGATGGCGTCTCCGCACGTCGCCGGTGTGGCCGCCCTCTGCCTCGAGAGGGCCCGCGGATCATCACCGGAGCAGGTCGGCCGCTGTCTCGTCGATCATGCCACCCGTGACCACCTCGGGGACATCGGCGTCGGCTCGCCGAACCTGTTGCTCCATGCCCGCGCCGACTGACGCGCCGGGACCGGTGTTCCGTGCCCGTGCAGCCTGCGGCGTCCTGATCGGGATCCTGCTCGGCATGCCGGGCTGCACCCGGGCAGAGGAGACGGCCACGAAAACCGACTTCGAGACGCGCCTGACCCTCAGGAACGAGGGCGGGAAGGAGTCGACCTCGTTCCACGCCGGTGAGGCGGTCACCCTGGTGATCACGATCCGCAACCGGGCCGGCGCGGAGCGGAGCCTCACCCTGCCGTCGAGCCAGACGCACGACGTGGTGGTCCATGCGGACGGGCAGAAGGAGGTCTGGCGCTGGTCCAGCGGCCGCATGTTCGCGCAGGTGATCACGGACCTGGCCTTCGCCCCCGGCGAGACGCGCACCTATACGGTGACCTGGGACCAGACCGACCGTCATGGTGCCCGCGTGCCGCCTGGCGACTATCGGGCCGTCGGCCTCGTCGCGCGCGGCGCCCTCTGCTGCCGCTCGGACCCGGTTGCCTTCACCATAAAGCCGGGTCCGTAGCCCGGGTCTTTCAGCGCGCCACGAATCGTGCGCCAGGACCTGGCGGAGTCAGCATCGTGCCGGTCTCGAGGAAATGGTTCAGCATCCTCTCAACCGTCTCCATCTTTGCGGCGTACGCCCGATCCGTCAGCCCCGTGATCAGTTCATTACCCGCGGAATTCAACCCGGTGATGGTCTGCCTCGCGTAGCGCGTCTCGCCCACCGCATCGCGCCATCCGACCGGCACGCCCGTGCGGATGAAGCCGTAGAACTCGCGGTTGTGCTGCACGAGCGACCGCGCGAAGTCGATGCGTGTGAGATTCCCGATCGCCTGCTCGCGCGCCGAGGCGGGCAGGTCCGGGTTGAGCCTCTCCAGCGCCGCGCGCAGATCGCGCACCAGCACCACATCCCGCTCGGAGATGCGCCCCAGTGTGCCGTTCGGTCCGAACGTCTCGGCGTTGTAAGTGTAGACGCTCTTCCAGCCGAGGACCTTCTCGAGATGCTCGGCGAAGGTTGTCTGAACCAGCCGGTCTTCGCTGTTGATGTCGGTGATCATGGTCTCGGTCGCTTTGGCTCAATCGTTTGGATCGGCTTTGGCTCGTTCGCCAGCGACGGCCTCCGCAGGAAAACCAATACAGACAAGTGGTTGCACCTGGCCACCGGCCGGTGTTGGCTCGCTTTGACGATCGACATGACCCTATTGCCCAGTTCTTGCTCCAAATGGGCGTTCCTCATGGAGCATCCCGCAGACGGTAGCGGGCGCCGTTTCGCCGCCCTTCCATGGAGGCCACGCCCGATCGAACCAAATCCGCCAATGCTCTCTTCAACGTTGATGTCGGTGATCATCGCCGGCTACCCGAGAGCTTCTGCCACACCGCGAACGATCCCGAATGCGCGATCCAGGTCGAACTGTTCGAGCTCGCGGGCGCGCAGAACCGGACGCAGGTGCGCGTCGAGCTGCTGCCGGAGGTCGTCCAATCGCTCCGGCGAGACGTTCACCGCACCGGTGCCGGGCACGGCGAGCTTGGCTCGCAGTAACCGCACGAGCTCCGCGCCGGCGACATCGAGCCCCGCGACACGCACCGCGTGGTCGATGTCGAAGAAGTCGCGAATTGCCACCTCCTGTCGCGACAGAGCCGCGCGGAGCTTCTCGGCCATCGCTTCGGCATACGTCAGGCAGCGCGCCGGAAACGTCTCGAGGAGGGCGCCGCCCTGCACCCAGTGGAGCAGCACCGTGTGCACCTGAAAGACCTTGGGTGGCGTCAGCGTCGGTTCGCGCAGGCCGATTTCAATGGCGATCGTCTCGGTTCTCGGAGCCAGGAGCGAACGATAGCCGAGGGTCGCGTTGTACTGGGTCGATGCGTTGTGACCTTGGAGAGGAACCCGCAGATCGAACCCTGGAACTCTGTTCGGAAGCCCATCAACGATCGCCTTGACCGGACCGATGGCGCGACTGCGAACTCCCCGTGCCGAGTCCGGCGCGGTCGGAATGCTGAAGTCGAGATCTTCGCTCAGCCGGAAGAAGCCCGAGTGGACTTTGGCCAGACAGGTGCCACCCTTGAAGACCAGCGGAACATCGGCCTCCGCAAGAGCCTCGAGGATCACGCTGCAGAAGTAGTCCTTCTCGATCAGGCGTGGGGCGAATCCCGTCTCCTCGCCGGTGAACCGGATCGCCTCGCGCAGCTCCTCCGGCGCCTCTTCGTGCCAGCGGATCGGCATGCTCAGGCCTCACCGTTCCATACCACGCCCCAGCGGCGCGCGACGGGGCCACGTTTGGCGCGGCGCGGAATCCAGGGAATCGGACCGCTGGTCGCGGGAAGCGCCCGGTCGAGCTTGCGGAGCAACGTCTCAGCGATGCCTTCGCGCTCGAGCAGGGCCCCGATCCGGCGGATCGTTCCCATGTCGCCATAGCGCAGCGTGAGTTCGACGAGATCGGCCGCCTTGACTCGCTTCCCCTTGAGCTCGCTCCGGATCCAGCGGTATCCCCGCGGGAGGCTCCCGAAGCGGGACCAATCGTAGACGGCGTCGATCAGGGACCGGGCGCGCGAGGAGTAAATCGCCGGTGGGCCGCCCTCCGTAGTGGCGGCCTCCTCGGTCGCTCCAAGGCGGGCGTCCGCGACCTTGATGAGGGTCAGTCGGACCGAGCCGATGCTCCGGTCACCGAAGAGTCGGTTGTTGTAGGCATAAACGCGGTTCGGCATCTGCTCGTCGAAGCCGTACCGGTTGAACGCGTTGAGGCCGCAGATCTGGTAGCGCCCGCCACGGGCGGCCATCAATGTAGCCAAGGCGAGGCCCTCGTCGGGGCTCCACTTGCCGCCCAGAGGCAGGCGCGGCGGCACGAGGTAGAGCCCGCGCCAGACGCGTGCGATCATCCCGGCGCGCGCCAGGCGACTGAAGAGCTTGCGCTCCTGATCGGCGCCGAGGCGCATCGGCTTACGCAAATCGCCAGTGCGCACCGTGGTCCAGCCGCGCATTTGCGCGTACGCCAGGAATTGCGCCTCGAGCCGGCCAATGTTCCGTTTCATGCTCGTACTCTATTGTCGGGATAATACCCTGTCAAGGGATTTACCCAGGTCTACGAGACGGCCCATCTACACCGCGATTTCACCGCTCATCAGGCGCGGCAGCAGCCGGTCGCGGGCGGCGCGGAGTCGTGCATTCTGGAGCCTAAGATCGTGAGCCTGAGAAAGAAATGGCTCCGCGTGCTCGTTGAATGCCCTAACAAGCGCAGGTCGCGGAATGAGGATCTCGGCCCGCCCAAAATCGCCTGCGACGACCGCCGGATAGGCGGCACCGCGGGCATGGTTCTCCAAGTACCCGACGAAGGCGTCTGTCGTAGTGGCGTGAAGCAGAAAGGCCGTTGGCACCGACACTGGTGTTATGACTGCGAATCCGGTTGAGGCGATCAGATTCGATGCTGGCTGCCAGATCACCGCGTAAGACCTGCGGTTGGGGCGGACGCACGACCAGATGATGTCTCCGTGGTGCACGATTCGCCGCGCCCGACTTGGCGCGTCTCTAATGTCGTAGCGTGTCGTCTCGTTAATGGACCCCGGCGTGACCGAGGGGATGTCGATGTACTCAATCTTGCCATCGTAGCTACTAGGAAGCGACTCGCGATTGACCTCGGCCACCTCCGAGAGTCGCCTGCGCTCCCACCCCTCCGGCACGCCGTTGGTGATGCGGGTGTGCTCGTGGCCGGGGAAGCGGAGGCGGACGAACCACTCGCGGTAGAGCTGCCTCGCCGCCTCCTCCAGCAACGCCATCCGCCGCCGGTTGTTCTCGATCAGGTCGTCGTAGGCGGAGAGGATGTCAGCGACCGTCAAATTCAGCAGTGCCATCCTTCCCCTCGTTCGCAGCGAGGACCAAGGAGGTGGCTGCGGCTACACAGAATAGGACCCTGGCGGTGCCTACACGAATTGTCCTCATTTCACCTCCAAGCCACCTAGACAGTATGACTTCCGCAAAATATATGGAGACTGACCTCCGGGCGCATCGCGGGTTAGCCTCGAGAGGCCAGAGCCGCATGCTGGACGAGCCAGCAGCGAATCCAACCCGGAGGTCAGCCATGAAGAAAGCCACCACGTTGTTCATCGGTCTCGATGTGCACAAGGATTCCATCTCGGTTGCCCAGGTTGCCGATGACCGCCGCGCCGAGGTGTCCTACGTCGGCCGTATCGGCACCCGCCCGGCCGACATCGACCGCCTCGTCCGGCGGCTCCAGGAGAAGGCCGACCGTCTCGTGGTCGCCTACGAGGCCGGTCCGTGCGGCTACGTTCTGTACCGCGACCTCACCCGCCGCGGCATCACCTGTCTGGTGGTCGCGCCGTCGCTCATCCCCAAGAAACCCGGTGACCGCGTCAAGACCGACCGGCGTGACGCCGTCCAGCTCGCACGCCTGCTGCGCTCCGGCGACCTGGAGTCCGTCTACGTCCCCTCCGTCGAGGACGAGGCCCTGCG
>JANNTZ010000287.1:0-2611 GCA_031394595.1 Acidobacteriota bacterium | reverse complement strand
CGCGGTACACCAACCGCCTCTTTCTCTCCACGAGTCCTTACCTGCAGCAGCACGCCCACAATCCGGTCAACTGGTACCCCTGGGGAGACGAGGCGTTTGAAACGGCCGATCGGCTCGGACGCCCGGTCCTGCTGAGCGTCGGCTACTCCACCTGCCACTGGTGTCACGTGATGGAGGAGGAATCGTTCGAGGACGAGGCGATTGCCCGGTTCATGAACGAGAACTACATCGCCATCAAGGTCGATCGCGAGGAGCGCCCCGACGTGGATGCGATCTACATGAGCGCCGTCCAGGCCCTGACCGGGGGTGGCGGCTGGCCGATGACCGTCTGGCTGACTCCGGATCGAAAGCCTTTCCACGGCGGCACCTACTTTCCGGCCCGCGACGGCGATCGCGGATCGAGCGTCGGGTTCCTGACCCTGCTGCGACGCCTCCGGACCGTCTACGGCGATCAGCCGGCACAGGTCACCGAGTCGGCCGAACGGCTGACCCGGGCCATCCGGCAGGACCTCGCGCCGCCGGTGGGAGGCGGCGCGCTGCCCGGCGCCGATGTCCTGCGATCGGCGGCGGAACTCTACCGGGCCCGCTTCGACCCCGCGGATGGCGGCCTGCGTCCGGCGCCCAAGTTCCCGAGCAGCCTGCCGATCCGCTTCCTGCTGCGTTTTCACCGGCGTTTCGGCGATCGGCCGGCGCGCGACATGGCGACCCTGACGCTCGAGAAGATGGCCGCGGGCGGGATGTACGACCAGGTCGGGGGTGGCTTTCACCGCTACGCGACCGATGCGCGCTGGATCGTCCCCCACTTCGAGAAGATGCTCTACGACAACGCCCTGCTGACCGTCGTCTACCTGGAGGCATACCAGGCGACCGGCAGGGAGGACTTCGCGCGGGTCGCCCGGGAGATCCTCTCCTACGTCGAACGCGACATGACCTCCCCGGAGGGAGCGTTCTACAGCGCCACGGACGCCGACAGTCTTGCGCCGGGCGGGCAACGGGAGGAAGGCCGCTTCTTCACCTGGACCCCGGCGGAGATCGAAGCGGCCGTCGGCAAGGACCTCGCGCCCCTGGTCTCCGCCTGTTACGGGGTCACGCCTCAGGGGAATTTCGAAGGCCGGAGCATCCTCCACCGGCCGCGCCCGCTCACCGACGTGGGCCGCGAGTTCGCGGTGGCCCCGGAACGGCTGGCGGCCATTCTGAAGACCGCCAATGAATCGCTCCACCGCGCCCGGAGCAGGCGGCCGGCGCCGCTCCGGGACGAGAAGGTCCTCGCCTCCTGGAACGGCCTGATGATCTCCGCCTACGCCCGCGCCGCGCTGGTCCTCGGTGAGGACCGCTACGCGCGGACCGCGGCGCGCGCGGCCGACTTCGTGCTCGGGAACCTGCGGCGGGACGGCCGCCTGGTCCGCAGTTACCGGGAGGGAAAGGCCGGCCACAACGCCTACCTCGACGACTATGCCTTCCTTATCGCGGCGCTGATCGATCTGTTCGAGACGACCGGGGAACGGCGTTGGATCGAGGCGGCGATCGGTCTCGATGCGGTGCTGGAGGCCCGGTACGAGGATCGGACGGGTGGCGGGTTCTTCCTGACCGGCGACGATCACGAAGCGCTCCTCGCCAAGGAGAAACCGGCCTACGACGGGGCGGAACCTTCGGGGAACTCCGTCGCCGTCCTGAACCTGCTGCGGCTGCACGAACTGACCACCGAGTACCGCTACCGGCGCCGCGCCGAACGGGCCCTCGGGGCGTTCGCGCCGATCCTCAAACGATCGCCGACCGCCCTCTCGGAGATGCTCCTGGCTCTCGAGTTCCATCTCGACACTCCCAAGGAAATCGTCATCGTGACACGGGGCCGGCCGGCGGACGCCGCGCCGTTTCTGCAGGCGCTGCGCCGGGCGTACGTTCCGAACCGCGTGTTGGTCGTGGTCCCGGAGGGGGCGCCACTCGCGGCGCTCTCCAGGATCGTCCCCCTGGTTCAAGGCAAGGTCGCCCGGGACGGTAAAGCGACGGCCTACGTCTGCGAGCGGCAGGTCTGCGATCTCCCGACCACCGATCCCACCGTTTTCGCGCGGCAGATCAGCACGGTGAAGCCTGCCGCCGTGCCGGTCGTCGCGCCTTGACAGTTCCTCCGGGCGATCGTTAGAGTCGCCGCCACATCCGGCCGCAGCGGCCCGCCAGGAGCCAATCGTGAACCAGCGCTTCGTTCCTCTGGAATTCCACGAATACCCGCAGGAGGAGATGACCCGGCGGGCCCAGGACTTCTACCGCGAACTGAACCGACGGCGCACGGTACGCGAGTTCTCCGACCGCCCCGTACCGCTCCCGATCCTCGAATGGGCGATACGCACCGCCGCGACCGCCCCGTCGGGCGCCCACAAGCAGCCCTGGCGGTTCGTGATCGTCGGCAACCCCGAGGTCAAGGCGCGGCTGCGTGACGCGGCCGAGGCCGAGGAGCGGAAGAACTACGAAGATCGAATGCCGGAGACCTGGCTGGCCGACCTCGAGCCGATCGGAACCGACTGGCACAAGCAGTTCCTGACCACCTGTCCGTGGCTGATCGCCGTTTTCGCCGAATCATTCGCCGCGCGGGAGGGCGCGCCACCGGCGAAGCACT
>JANNTZ010000080.1:0-6715 GCA_031394595.1 Acidobacteriota bacterium | reverse complement strand
GCGCGTCGCCGCTCCGCACTCGCTCGCGAGGGCCACGGGGTGCCCATCCAATGCACATGGCGCGGCTCGAGGTCGCTGCGCCGCGCTGCGGCCCGCCACTTGAGACCGGGGACATCTCCGTGCGTCACGCGAGGTCGCAGTGGGATCCCGGGGCTGAGACGCCGCGCCCTGCGGTTGACGGGTCGTGCGAGACCGAGCGACGGGGTCCCACCGCGCGCCTTTCAGCGCGGTGGGCGGAGCGAGGCGAGCCGAGGGGAGGCTCGCGCGAGCGAGCCGGACCCGTGCCCGGCAATTGCAGGGCGCGGCGTCGCACACTGGGGAGGCCTCAGCACGGGACGCGGGCGGCGCCGGGATCAGGGGCCCGATTCCTGGACTTCGACACCGGGAGGCGGGGTAAACCGGAACAGCGCCGGGTCGGCCGCGTCCAGGAGCCGGACGAGACTGAAGCGCCAGGTCACGGTGCCGCCGAGCGGATCGACGACGGCCACCGAAATGGGGAATGCGTCCGGTCCGGGCTCGACCAGGAGGTGGTCGAACGGGGCGCCGGGTCGTCGCGGCGTGAGCCGCAGACGCCGCGGCGCCGGGGGGACGGTCTCGTCCCAGGCCACGCTGAACTCCCGCACGATCTCGGCCGTGTCGTCGAGAAGCATCCCGATCCCCGACTCCCGCAGCCGGAGCGGCGAGACGATCACCTGGCGGTCCTCGGGGACGTAGAGCCAGGCCCGCCTCCCATCGGTAATCGCGATCTTCCCCGGAGGATCGTCATATTCCCAGCGCATCCGGCCAGGCCGGGCCAGGTGCACGGTGCCCCGCTCGATGCGCGGCGACGGCAGCCCCGGAGACTCGACGACCTGCGTGAACCGCCCGACCAGGGCCCGCACCTGGCGCAGTCCCGCCTGCAGCCGGCGCGCTTCGGACCGGGCATCGGCAGCGAACGCCTCCGGTACGGCAATAGCGACGAGGGTCACGAACGACGCGATCCCGATCGCGAGCCGGCGGCGTGACCGGTGCGCTGGTTTGACACCCCCGGGGTCGTGGGCTAAACTCGCGCCCCGCATGGGCAATCGCCGGATCCGCAATGCCGCCATCATCCTCATTCTCGTGGTCGCCGCGCTCGTGGTCGTGGTGCCCTCGGGGTCGTTCGCCGTACGCGAATCGTCCCGCAGCCTGACGCCGATCGGTCCCGGGATCCACCTGCGCGTCCCACTCTATCAGAGGGTCTACAGGTACGACAGCACCGCGGAGCGGATCGACGAGCCGCTGACCATCGTGACCCGCGACAACGCCTCGTTCCATATCCCCGTGCTGCTTTCGGTCCACACCTCCGCCGGGGACGTGGTGACGTTTCACCAGGGGCGCGCCGGGCGCGAGACCCGCCTCTACCTGCAGGAGAGGGCCCGTGCCGCCATCCTCGCGGCCGCGCGCACCGTGGACGCCGACACGCTCCTGACCGTGGGGACGACCCGGCATCTCGCGCCCCTGGTCTCCGCCGACCTGATCAGCCGCGGCATCGCCGATGACGGTCTGGAGGTCGGCGACCCCGGATCCCAGGTGATGTTCAACGCCATCGCCGACTATCTCAAGCGCGACCTGAAGGCCTCGGCCCGCCGTCTCGCGGAGCAGGCCGTCGCCCGGGATCCAAAGCAGGCGCTGTATGTCGCCGCGCTGGGTCTGGTGCACGAATCGGAGGGCAACCGCGCCGCCGCCGAACAGGCTTACCTCGACGCACTGGTGTTCGACCCGACCGCCCTGGAGCCGATGAGCCGGTTGTATGTCCTCTACCAGTCCACCTCCGACCGGGCGAAAATCGGCAGGCTCGAACGTCTCCTGGTGGCCAGCCTCGAGAAGAAACAGGACTCGGCGATCCACCACGACTGGCTGGGGCAGGTCTACCTGAGGACCGGCCGACTGGACAAGGCCGAGACCTCGTTCGGCGCCTCCATTGGCCTGCAGCCCGGGGAACCGGAGTTCAGGGTCAGCCTCGGGACCCTCAAGGTTCGCGCCGGGAAGCTTGACGAAGCGCGCGCCGCCTTCGAGGAGGCGTTGAAGATCCAGCCGGGGCACCCGCTGGCGACCTACAACCTGGGGATCGTGAACGCCATGCAAGGACATTACGACGAGGCAATCGAACTCTTTCTGCAGGCGGAGCGTGCCGGCCAGAGCGGCCCGGCGCTGTGGAACTCGCTGGCGCAGGCCTACGAAGCCAAGGGCCAGGTCGACCGCGCCATCGAGTCCCTGAAACGGTCGTTACAGCAGAAACCGGACCAGCCGGACCGGCGCGCGGCTCTGCAGCGGCTCGAGACGCAGAAGAAAAAGGCCCGCTAGGCCCCGCGCTTCTCCGTGCCCGCGGCGGCCCGGCGCTGCCGCAGGATCGACCAGACAACGTAAATCGCCACCGCGATCCCGACCCCCCCGACGTACCGCTTGAATAAGATGCGGACTTCCTCCCATGACGACCCGAGGTGCGTGCCGCCCCAGGCGAGCAAGGCCAGCCAGAAGACGTTGCTGATCGTCGAATAGAGCAGCACCGGTCGCCAGCCGACCCGGCCGATGCCGGCGGCGTACAGGAACAACCCGCGCACCCCCGGCAGGAATCGATTCAGTGCCAGGAGCGGCGCCCCGTGGCGGGCGAACGCCCCTTCGAGCCGATCGAGTTCGCGATGCGCCCACTGCGATCGGAGGAAGAAATAGGACCGCCCCCACAATCGTCCCACGGCATAAGCGGTCACCGCGCCGGCGACGCTGCCGGCGAGGGCAGCGGCCGCCACGGCCGGCAGCGGCAGGCTGCCGGTGCCGGCGAGAAAGAAGGCGAACAACACCGTCGTGTCGCCCGGCGCCGGGGGGAAGACGTACTCGAGCCAGGCCAGCAGGGCGCACAGACCGATCGCGGCCCAAGCCGAGGACTGCACCGCCTCCAGGATCGCCTCGCTCATCCGCGGGGCTGTCGGGGCGGGGTCAGATCTTCTCGACCAGGTCGCCGAGAAACGGGATCGCCCAGCGCTCGCCGCGCATCGCCTTGATGACGCAGACCAGCGCCAGCGCCAGGTAGAGGAGCACCAGGTTGAGGAGCGCGAAGGCGAACAGCCACGTGAACACCTTGGCCAGGGTCGAGAGGATCGCCCCCACGAAAATCACCGCAAGGAACACCACGCACGACACGCCACAGAGGATCAGCCCCTGCTTGGCGTGCCAGCGCACGTATTCTCGCCGCGTCACCAGGAAGGGAACGAGCGCCAGGATCCACAGGTAGGAGAAGACCAGCATCACCCGGTCCTCCTCGTCGAGGTCCCCCGGGGTGACGGCGATCTCCTCCTGAACAATCGTGTCGGTGCTCATGGGAGGGCTGTTTTATAATGGCCAGCCTTCCCTTTGTCAAGAAAACTCCCGCGGCCCTCCCCCGCCGTGGGGCCCGGAGGCGTGGCGAACAGGACATGGAAACGACGACCCCGATGCTCCGGCAGTACCGCCAGATCAAGGCGGATCACCCCGACGCCATCCTGCTGTTCCGGCTGGGCGATTTCTACGAGATGTTCTACGACGACGCGCTGGCCGCCTCGAAGGCGCTGCAACTGACCCTGACGTCGCGCGGCCGCGGCACCGCCAACGAGGCGCCGATGTGCGGCGTGCCGTTCCACACCGCCGACACCTACATCGCGCGGCTGGTGCGCCAGGGGTTCCGGGTCGCCGTCTGCGACCAGGTCGAGGACGCCCGCCAGGCGACGGGGCTCGTGCGGCGTGCCGTCACCCGGGTGGTCTCGCCGGGAACCCTGACCGACCCGACGCAACTGCCGGCCCGCGAGCCGCACTACATCGCTGCGCTCATGCCCGCGAGAGCGGCCGGACCCGGGCGCCCGGGTGACGGGATCGGTTGCGCCTGGCTCGACCTGTCGACCGGCGATTTCCGCATCTCCGAGCACCGCGGCCCCGGGGCCCTGGTGGCGGTCGCCGACCAGGTGGCGGCGTTCCGCCCGCGGGAGATCCTGGTGCCCGAGGGGACCGAGGCCGCCACCCTGGTTCCCCAGGCGATCGCAGACGGCGTGCCGGCACGCGCCGTCCCGGGCTGGACGATGGGCGTGGAGGTCGCCCGGCGCGCGCTCCTGGAGCGCTTCAAGGTGGCGTCCCTCGAAGGGTTCGGGTGCGAGGGACGCGATCTGGCGATCGGCGCCGCCGGCGGGCTGTTGCGCTGCCTCGAGCAGGATCACAAGGTCGATCTGACGCATCTCACCCGCATCGTCTGGCAGGCGGCCGGGGACGCGATGATCCTGGACGCGGCAACGCTGCGGACGCTCGAGGTCGTCGAGAACGCCCGCGACGGCGGGCGCGCCGGAACGCTCATCGAAATCCTCGACGAGACGGTGACCGCCATGGGAGGGCGGTTGCTGCGCGACTGGCTCATTCGTCCCCTGCTGTCGGCGCCCGCCATCGGGGAACGGCTCGACGCGGTGGAGTTCCTGAAGGCCCGCCCTGCCGAGCGGGCGACGCTCCGCCAGCATCTCGATCGGGTGCAGGACCTGGAGCGGCTCCTCGGACGCTGTGCCCTCGGCACCGCCAACGCCCGTGACCTGGTCGCCCTGCGCGACTCGCTGGCGGTGCTGCCCCGGATCGCCGGACTGGGAGTGGCATTCACGACCCCGCTGCTGGCCGGCCTGGTGCAGGGGCTCGACGTCCTTGGCGATCTTCACGACCGCCTGGCGGGGGCGGTTGCGGACGAACCACCGGTCACGGTCCGGGAGGGCGGGCTGATCCGGGACGGCCACGACCCGGGGCTCGACGAATTGCGCGCCATCCGCCTCAACGGTCGATCGTATCTTGCCTCGGTCGAGGCGCGGGAGCGCACGCGCACCGGCATCGGGTCCCTCAAGGTCCGCTACAACAAGGTCTTCGGGTATTACCTCGAAGTCAGCCACGCCAACCGCGCCCTGGTGCCGGAGGACTACGAGCGCCGTCAGACACTGGTCGGCGCCGAGCGCTACATCACCCCCGAGCTCAAGGAATATGAATCGAAGGTGGTCACGGCGCAGGAACGGATCGAGACGCTCGAATACGAACTGTTCGTGGCGTTACGCGATTCCGTCACCGGCGTGGCGCAGCGGCTGCGGGCCACCGCCCGGGCCCTGGCGACGCTGGACGCGCTGGCATCCCTCGCCGAGGTGGCGGCGCGCCACGGGTATGCCCGGCCGCGGGTGGACGACTCCCGCGCTCTGCGCATCGTCGATGGCCGGCACCCGGTCGTCGAACGCCTGCTCCAGGACGATCGCTTCGTCCCGAACGACTGCGTGATGGACGTCGAGGATCGGCAGATCCTGATCCTGACCGGCCCGAACATGGGCGGCAAATCGACCTACCTGCGCCAGGTGGCGCTCATCGTCCTGATGGCCCAGGCCGGGTCCTTTGTCCCCGCCGCGGAGGCCGGCATCGGTCTGGTCGATCGGATCTTCAGCCGGGTCGGCGCCTCGGACAACCTGGCGCGCGGCCAGAGCACCTTCCTCGTGGAGATGATCGAGACGGCCAACATCCTCAACAACGCCACGCCGCGGTCGCTGATCCTGCTCGACGAGGTGGGTCGCGGCACTTCCACGTTCGACGGCCTGTCGATCGCCTGGGCGGTGGCGGAGTACCTGCATGACACACCCGGGGTCGCGGCGCGGACCCTGTTCGCAACCCACTACCACGAGATGGTGGAGCTGGCGATCCTGCGCCCGCGGGTCAAGAACCTCACCATGGCGGTGCGCGAGTGGAACGATCAGATCGTATTCCTGCGCAAGGTGATCGAGGGGGCGGCGGACCGATCGTACGGCATCCAGGTCGCCCGACTGGCCGGGCTCCCGGGGACGGTCCTGGTGCGGGCGCGCGAAGTGCTGGCCAACCTGGAGGCGGAGGAGCTGGCGCGCGACGGCCGGCCGAAACTGGCGCGCCACGAAGGCGGGGAAGATCCGGGATCGACGGCCGTAGCGCCGGTCCAGCTAAGGCTGTTCGCGCCACCCGACGACCCGGTGATCCGCGCCCTCCGCGAGGCCCCGATCGATCAGATGACCCCGATCGAGGCGCTCAACTTCGTCGCCGACCTCAGGAAGAGACTGCAGGACTGAACGATGGCCCTGTCACGGGGTCTCAGATCTCGATCGCCCCGCCGAGCCGCGAAAATGTGGGGAGGGTCATCTCGAGACCCGCCATGTGGTAGTAGCCACCGGCTCTTCCCGGCAGGACCACGAACCGCATGTCAGCACCGGCGCTTCGCGCCCGGTGGTAGGCGACCTGGGCCGCGGAGGCGACGGTGTCGTCCGCGAACCGCGACTCGGTCAGGTCGATGACCATCTTGCGCTCGCCCGACTGCAGCAGTCCGTCGACGGTTTCGAAGAACTTCTTCTCCGGCTCCCCGGCCATGAACGTGCCGGTGACCTGGACGATCTTCCACTCACCGACGGACCGAGTCTGGATCTGGCACGTGCCCCGGCTCTTCAACCACAGGAACAAAGACATCGGTCGGCCCTCCGATGGCGGGGCACCAAGGACAGCGGCGGACGGAGCGCCCCGCGATACCCCTCTGGATACTCCTGCAGAGGGGGTGCCGTCAAGGGGGCACCCGAGGTATCCCCAGTTTGCGACGCCGACCCAGCGTCCGCCGGGGACGAGTCCGGGTCGCAGGCGCGACCCACCGCACGGCACGCCGCCCTCCGCCCCCCCCGCAGAGGAGCGCGCGCGGGGACCCCCTCCC
>JANNTZ010000057.1:0-1929 GCA_031394595.1 Acidobacteriota bacterium | reverse complement strand
ATCAGCGTCGGCAGGTCGGCCGGCCCAAATTCCCGGCCGTCTTGCGCCAGCACCCAGAACTGGTCCATGTCGTCAACCCTCCGCAGCGACGTGATACGCCGGAGACTGCCGCCGGTTCCAGCGCAAAGGCACGACGGCCGGTTCGTGGCGCTCCGGGGCCGACGGGTGGTTCCGGGCGCCGCCGGCCCCGGGACGATATCAGCAATCGGGGCCGCGCTATACTCCCGGCAGGATGCGGCCAGGGGGGGGGAACCGCCGATGACACCGATTACCGAGAAGACCGTCTTCCACACTCCCTGCTTCGCCCGCTTCGAGGCGGGCGGTCTGCCGTTGCTCGTCGTCCCCGAGGATCCGACCTGGGCCGCGGTGGAGCCACGCGGCCTCGATATCCTCGAACAGGCTGACGGCAGGACGACGGTCGGCCGGATGGTCGCCGACTACGCTATCCGGCACGGTCTCGAGGCCGGCAAGGCCTGGCTGCACGTGCACGATTTCCTCCGCGAGGCGCGCCGCGCCCGGCTGGTTCGGGAGACGCCGTTCTCCTGGCCCGATTACCCCGGCCGCCAGGCATTCGGCGAGCCGCAGGGGCTGGCGGAGTTCTGGATCCACACCAACAACTCCTGCAACCTCGCCTGCCATCACTGCCTGGTGTCGTCGGGGCCCGGCGGTCTGCCGGGGCTGTCCGACGACCTGCTGCTCCGGGCAGTCGACGAGGCGGTGGCGCTGGGTGCGCATCGTCTGTACTTGACCGGAGGGGAACCGTTCCTGCGGCGCGACCTTCCCGATCTCATCCGCCGGATCACGGATGACCTCGCGATCGATCTGATCGTCCTGACCAACGCCACCCTGTTCGAGGGACGGATCGCGCAGGATCTGGCGACCTTCTCCCGCGATCGTCTGAAGTTCCAGGTGTCGCTCGACGGCGCCCGCCGTGACACCAACGACGCCATCCGCGGGGCCGGGAGTTTCGATCGGACACTGCTGGGGCTCGGGCGGCTGGCCGATCTCGGTTACGAAGTGTCGCTGACCACCGTCGTGACCGGGGAGAACCTCGACCAGATCGCCGATCTGACGCGTCTGGCCCGCCAACGCGGCGCCCGGTCGCAGCACCTGATGTGGACCCACCGGCGCGGGCGGGCGGACGCGGGCGGAAACGGGTTCTTTCCGGACGTCGCGGCCATCGGCCGCGCGGCGATCGCGGCCTGCGACGCGGCGGCGACATGCGGGATCGCGCTCGACAACCTCGAATCCCTGCGGCTCCGTCTCGACGGCCAACCCGGAGTCAAGTACGACCTCGGCAACGCCGGCTGGGACTCGGTCTGTCTCTACGCCGATGGCACCCTCTACCCGTCGGCGGCGCTCGCCGGCGAGCCGGTACTGGCGATCGGCCGGTATCCCGACGCCACGATCGCCGAACTCCTGACGACCAGCCCGGTGATCCACGCCTTCCGATCCGCCAGCCTGATGCGGCGACCCGCCGCGGCGGAGGACCCGCTGCGGTTCCTGACCGGCGGCGGCGACATCGAGCACGCCTTCGCCTTCGCCTCCGCCGCCCTCCCACTGACTGATCGCCTCGCCGCCCCGGACCCGTACTACCCGGTCCAGCAAGTGCTGGCACAGCGGGTGTGGGACGAGCTGGTCGGGACGGCAAGAGCGCGTCTCAACCGGAAATCGGGCTACGACGCACCGCGCGTCGTCCGCGCCATGGGCGAGAACGCCATCGCCTGCGGCACCGCCGACGGGGCGCTGGCCGAACGACCGGTCCTGACCATCCATTCCAACTGCGTTCTGTCGTTCGATGTCGACAAGCCACGCGCCCTGGTGCGCGAGTTCTACGGCAAGGCGGCGGAAATGCCGCAGGCCGATCTCTGCTGCCCGACGAAGTTCGACGACGCCGACATCGCCCACATCCCGAAGGACGTCATCGAG
>JANNTZ010000048.1:0-4123 GCA_031394595.1 Acidobacteriota bacterium | reverse complement strand
CCTGCCTGCGAGCGCGGTGCGTGCCACGCGCCCCGCCAGGCCCTGATCCAGAAAGCGGAGACCGGGCCCGTTGTTTGACACCCTGAAAACGGCTGCATTAGACTCCGCGCCATGCTCGACATGACCTGGGTGCGCGATAACATCGCGGCGCTCGAAAAGGCGCTCCGGGACCGCGGTTCGAAAGCATCGATCGACGAGTTCCGGCAGCCCGACGACGCCCGCCGCGCCGCCCTGCGCGAGGTCGAGTCTCTGAAGGCACGCCGCAACAAGGTGTCGGACGAGATCGCCGTCCTGAAGAAGAACCGGCAGGACGCCGACGCGCTGATCCGGGAGATGCGCGAGGTTGGCGACCGGATCAAGGGAATCGACGCGCGGGTCGCGGAGGCGGAGACCGCCGTCGAGGCGTGGCTGATGGGGGTTCCGAACGTCCCCCACTCCAGCGTCCCGGTCGGCCAAACCTCCGACGACAACGTCGAAGTGCGCCGCTGGGGAACGCCGCCGCGCTTCGACTTCGAGCCGGTGGCCCACTGGGACCTCGGAGTCCGGCTCGGGATCATCGATTTCGAGCGCGCCGCCAGGATGTCGGGGGCGCGTTTCACGGTGTTGATGGGTGCCGGGGCGCGGCTGGAGCGGGCCCTGATCAATTTCATGCTCGACCTGCACACGGGGCAACACGGCTACACCGAAGTCCTGCCGCCGCTGATGGTCAACGCCAGGGCGATGACCGGCACCGGCCAGCTGCCGAAGTTCGAGGACGACCTGTTCAAGGTCGAGAAGACCGGGTATTACCTGATCCCGACCGCGGAGGTTCCGCTCACCAACCTGCACCGCGAGGAGATTCTCGACGGCGCCCGGCTGCCGCTGTCGTACACCGCCTGGACGCCGTGCTTCCGCAGCGAAGCCGGGTCGTACGGCAAGGATGTGCGCGGGCTGATCCGCCAGCACCAGTTCGACAAGGTGGAGCTGGTGAAGTTCACCAAGCCCGAGGAGTCGTTCGACGCCCTCGAGCGCCTGACTCGCGACGCCGAGACGGTGCTGCAGCGGCTCGGACTGGCGCATCGGGTGGTGACCCTGTGCACCGGCGACATGGGGTTCTCGGCTGCGAAGACCTACGACATCGAGGTCTGGCTGCCTTCCTTCAACACCTACCGGGAGATCTCCTCCTGCTCGAACTGCACCGACTACCAGGCGCGGCGGGCCGGGATTCGCTTCCGCCGCGGGCCGTCGGGCAAGACCGAGTTGGCCCACACCTTGAACGGCTCGGGTCTGGCGGTTGGCCGGACGCTGGTGGCCATCCTGGAGAATTACCAGGGGAAGGACGGCAGCGTCACCATCCCCGAAGCGTTGCGCCCCTATTTCGGCGCCGCCGTGATCGCCGCCGCCTGACACCGGGCCCCGGCGCCGCTTTCATGAACGTGATCGGGGGCGATGACTTGTCCGTAACCCGCTCTCGGCAAGGCTTTCGCTCTTGCCGGGCGGCGGAGCCGGCACTACGTTGTGCCGGGTGTCGACCCAAGCGAAAGTCACCGGCACCGTGTCCCGTTCAACCCGACGTATCGAGCCCGAGGCGATCGGGCCGATCGCCGATCGACCGCTGATCGAGACGGCGAAGCGTTCGTCGCCCGACGATCTCTTCCCGGGGGCCTCCCGCTTCCTGAGCGCCCGCGTCCAGCGCCACCGCCGGAACCTCTGGACCGCCGCGGCGCCGATCCTCGATCGGCTGCTGCAGCCGGACGAGAAGATCCTCTACGCCGCCCAGGGCGGACAGGTGCCGCCGATCCATCACCTCCTGGCGCTCGGCCGCCTGGCGCAGGTCTATCACCAGGTCCTGCTGGTCTTCACCGATCGCCGTCTGATCGAGGTCCTGCTGACGCCGCGCGGGAAGTCGCCCGACACGCGTCTGCGCACCTGGACCTGGAAGGACTCGGGAAAAATCGAAATCGGGTGGTTCAGAAAGATCGTGGTGGTGCCGGGGAAGGGGAAAAAGCAGGCCTGGACCCTGGCGGCGGGCGGGGACCGCAAGCTCCTCAAGATGCTGCTGCCGAGGTTGCGCGAACGTCTGGCCCCGGAAGGGGCTGCCCCGGCGATGGCGCTGCCCTACTGGCACTGCCCGAACTGCGCGGCGGCGGTGGCCGAGGACGCGGCCCGCTGCGGCGCCTGCGGGACGGGCTTCCGGTCCTCGCGGCTGGCGGTCTGGCTGTCACTGGCGTTCCCGGGCGCCGGGCTGTTCTATGCCGGCCACCCGATTCTGGCGACCCTCGACTTCCTCGGCGAGTCGTGCCTGTTCGGGGTGTTCGCCTTCATGCTGATGATGGCGAGGGATGCCGCCGAGGTGGCGGGTCTGGCGATGGCGCTCGCGATCTTCGTGGTCCTGACCAAGCTGGTGAGCGTGCACCTGTCGCACATCCTGGTGCGGCGCACCCGGCCCGACACGCCCGAACGCCAGGCGGCGTTCCGGCGTTTCGCCGTCGCCGGCGGCGTGATATCGATCCTGTTCCTGGGCGGCGCCGCCGTGGCGACCGGGAGTGCGCGGCCGGTCGTCGACCAGGACCTGCAACTCGAAGTCGAGGCCGGATGGCTGGGGACCCGCGCCACCGGCGATTTCGAGGATTTCGGGGACGACCAGACGGCACGATCGCAATGGAGCCATCCCGCCGGCCTGACGGTCACGATGTTCGCCTACCCGCTGACCCGGCTGGAGTCGCCGGAGCAGTTCCGCGTCGACTTCCGGCAGGCGGTCCAGTCCGGCGGCGGGCGGTTGATCCTGGACGACGAGGACGTTCCGGCGCCGTTCCGGGGATTTCGCGTGGTCCGCGAGTCGACGGACGACGACGGCACGCCGGCGACACTCATCGACTACTTCATCTTCGACCCGGACGGCCGCGACATCCACCAGTTCTTCGCGGCGGTGCGCACGGAAGACGCCGCCCTGGCCGAGCCGATGGTCCGCGAAGCGGTCGCCGGCTCCCACTGGATCGCCGCCACTCCGCCACAGCGCTGAACCGCCGGTTCGGCCGGCGCCGGCCGGTGATCCTTCCCGGCCCCTCTCAGCAGATCACGTAGACCTTGCGCACCGTATCCAGCACCTGACAGGTGCCGGTCCAGCCGGCCGGGAACCAGGCAGCGTCGCCCGCCTCGATGGGAGTGGTCTCCCCGTCCGTCGCCACGTACACACAGCGACCGGCGACGAAGTAGCAGAACTCGGCCCGCGTCACCTCGCAGGCCCAGGTGCCGGGCGTGCACTCCCACAGGCCGCTTTCCTGCAGGCCGCCCGGATCGCGGAAGAGGATCGCGCCGGAAGTCCTGGATGCGCCCTCGATCGGGGTGGCGACCGGCCCCCAGTCGATGAGATCGCGCAGATCGGGAACTTGCCGCAGAACGTGGACCATCAGCCCTCCTTCCGCAGACCGCGGGGCATCATGACTTCTTCCGGTGAATGGCGGCGCGGTCGATGCGGTCGGCGATCAGGCGGGCTGCTTTCCGTCGGCCGTCGGACGCCTGCATCCGCCGCGCGATCCCGGCCAGCCGGTCGTGCATGGCGCGGTCGGTCCGCAGGCGTTCAAGCGAGGCCGTGAACTCGGCGTCGGTCCAGGTATAGCGCGGCAGGCGCAGGCCGTAGCCGGTTTCCTGGATGCGCATGGCATTGTCGAGACCGTCCCAGCAGAACGGCAGGATGAGCGACGGCTTGCCAAAGTAGAGCGCCTCGTTGAAGGTGTTGTTGCCGCCGTGATGCACGACCGCCTCGCAGTGCGGCAGCACCGAGGGCTGCGGGAAGAACGAGGCGACCTGGACGTTGCCGGGGAGACCGGTGTAGCGGTCGACGTAATCGCCGACGTTGACCAGGACGCGCCAAGGGAGGCGGCCGAGCAGATCGATCTGGCGCTGGATGAGATCGATGTCGTGTGTCCCCAGGCTGCCGTAGGAAAGATAGAGGAGCGGCGCGTCGTCGTACCGCTCGAAACGCGGCGGGGTCCACGGTTCATCCTGTCGCACGCACCCCTCGAGGTACTGGAAGCGGCGCGGGTCGAGAGGGTGGCGGCGGTGGAAGGCGAGCGGCTCCGGGTAGAGGAGCAGGTTGAGGTCCGGCGAGGGCTCGAAGAACTGTCCGACCGGGTAGGGTGGC
>JANNTZ010000022.1:0-8672 GCA_031394595.1 Acidobacteriota bacterium | reverse complement strand
CGCGTGATGACCCCGCTCGGCTGGGTCGATCTCAAGGATCCCCGACTGCTGCAGGACCTGCCGCCGGGACTGCGGCGGACGGCATCTCACACACGCGCCGGACGCGGCGGTCTGGCCGTCGGCCCGAACATCGTGCGGGTCTCGGCGGAGGCGATCGCCGCTTCCGGCCCGGCGGGAATCGAAGCGGAGCTGAAGCGTTTCGGCAAGGTGTCCGGGCGCCTGCCCGGGAACGCGTTCATTGTCCGGATCGCCGCCGCCGACGGTCTGGCGGACCTCGCCGGACAGCCGTTCGTGGAGGCGATGGCGCCCTGGGCGCCGGGTCTCAAGGTCGATCCGGCCTTCGGTCGGACCCCGAAAATCAACGCCCGCCAGGCGCGTGCCAGCCAGATCGACATCCTGGTCGCGGCCTGGCCCGGCGCCGGGGACGATGAGCTGCAAGGGATGCGACGCCGTGTCGAGGAGATTGCCGGCAGGGGTGCCGTCCAAGCCCACGACGGCGATACCGCGGTCCTGAAAGTCCGCGCCGAGGCCGCCGCGGTCGCAGCCATTGCGGCGATCGACGAGGTGGCGCGGGTGCAGGAGGACTCGGAGTGGATGCTGACCAATGCCGAGTCGCCTTCGTTGATTATGACCGGCAGTGTCGAGGACACGTTTGGGGCCCGGCCCTACCACGACATCGGCGTGGACGGCGGCGGAATCGACACCAACGGCGACGGAGAGCGCAACAACCTGACCAGCGCCGGCGACACCGTGCCGCCGCAACTCGTCGCGGTCACCGACAACGGGCTGAGCACCGACTCGGTGCAGTTCTCCCAGACCGCCACTTCGGTGACCGACCTGCTGCACCCGATCGGACCGCGTCACCGGAGGGTCCACGCCGTCCAGACCGTCCTCGACAACGGGTCGACCTGCGACGGCGTCCTGTCGGGGAGCAGCACGCACGGCAACGTGGTCGCGGGCGCCATCGCCGGCTGGCCCTCGGCGGTCGGAGCGACCGCCAGCCGGACGATCCTCTTCGGGAGACCGCTGGTCACCGGGATCGCCATGGACGGCGTCGCCCGCGGGGCGCGGATCATCATGCAGGACGCCGCCGGCCCCGACCGCTGCACCATCAACGAACTGATCGAGCTCGGCGGCAACGTGATCCCCGGCAACCTGGCCGTGCGGCTGCAGACGGCTCGCGACGGCGGCAACAACGTCCATCTGCACGTCCTGCCGTTCGCCGTGCCCAACTTCGACACCGCGCTGGACAATCCGCAGAACGGCACCTACTCGCTCGAGGCGGAGCAGATCGACACCTTCCTGATGAACAATCGGGACTACCTGGTGTTCGTCCCGGTCGGCAGCCAGGGATCCTCGCCGGCCGACACCGGCACGCGGCTCTACCCGGACCTGTTCAACGGCACGCCGGCCGACAACGATCCGCTCAGCCCGGTCCTGCCGAAGATCCCCCCCCCGGCGACCGCCAAGAACGTCGTCTCGGTCGGGTCGCACCGGATCGACATGCAGACTTACGCCGGGACCTTCAACGAGGAGGAGGTCTCCTCGCCGTTCTCGTCCCGCGGCCCGGCAACGCCGCTGTCGCTGCGCACCGCGCCGCTCTTGATGTCGGCCGGCGAGGATTTCTCCGGCCTGTTCGGTGCGCCGGGGATCGCCGGCGTCGCGGTGTTCCGCAGCCGTGACAATGACAACATCACGCCGGTCGAATCGAACCTCGACGAGAACAACCTCGGGACCTCCTATGCTGCGGCGTACGCCACCGGGGCCGGTGCGATCGTCCGTGACTACTTCGCGCAGGGGTTCTACCCGAGCGGCAATCGGACGACCGCCGATCGGAACCCGGGTGTGTCCGGGGCGCTGGTCAAGGCGGCGCTGGTCGCGAGCGCCAATTTCCTGGAACAGGGATCGACGACCGACTTCCCGACCAACAACGATCGCGTCCTGGCGCAGACCCGCAGCACCAACGTCGGGCAGATCGCCGGCCCCGACATCGGCATCATGGGCAACAACGAGCAGGGGTTCGGCCGCATCCAGCTGAGCAACGTCCTGCCGATCCCCAACTGGCCGCCGCTCTCGGGAGTGGGGGCCCCGGACACCATCGAGTACCCGGTTCCCGGGCTGGTGATCTACGACGACCTGGCGACCCGGGAGCCGACGATCGACAACACCACCCGGACAGAGATCGTCCACGAGTTCGACGTCAACGCGTCCGAGACGGTCGTCCTGCCGGGGGGGGGCAGGGCCGTGGCGATCGGCACGCTGCGCGTGGCCCTGGCCTGGACCGACCCGCCGGGCGAGGCGCTGATGAACGACCTCGATCTCGAGCTGGAATCGCCGGGTCCGGACAATAATCTCGCGGCCACGGTGGACAACCGGGTCTACGACGGGAACCTTTACATCGCCGGTTCCGGCATCAAGATCGGCCAGTGGTCGCGCGGGCGCAATCCGGCCGACCAGAACCTGGGAGATTTCCGCAATCCGGCCGAGGCGATCCACCTGACCGCCGATCTGGATGGGAACGGCGATGCGGCCGATTCGCAAATCTACATCGGCACCTGGCGTGTCCGGGTGCGACGCGGCGCGGGCGGCGCCCTGGCCGGGACAATCAGCGGCATCGACGCTGCCTCCGAGGACGCCAACGGGAATTTCCGACTCGATGCCAGTGAAGACACGGACCTCGACGGGCTGCTCGATGCCGGGGGTCAGCCGTTCGGGCTGGTCATTGCCGGGCCGGTCTTCGGCCGCGGGACCCAGAGCTGGGGTGGAACGTCCCACACCTTCCCGACCAGCGAGGTGCATCTCGACAAGGGCTTGTTCGGGTGCTCCGATGACGTGACCGTCGATGTCTTCGACCCCGATGGCGACGTGGCGTCGATCCAGCAGAAAGTGACACTGACGGTGCGCGACGCCGCCGGGAACATCCTCGACACGGAGCGGGGGTTCGCGTTCACCGAGACACCGGCCGGCAGCCGCGGCTTCCATTCCGCCAGGGTGCCGGTCCGTCAGGCGGTTCCCGCCGCGGTGAGCAACAACGGGCTCCTGGAAGCCGACACCGGCCGTTTCGTGGTGGCGGAGTACGACGATCTGCCGGTGCGCGGCGAGGCACGCGCCGTCGTCCGCTGCGATCCCGATCTGTTCTTGACGCCGCTGGCGACGATGGACCAGGTGGACGGATCGGCGGTGTTCGGCGGCGGATGCGACCGGGACCAGTACCCCGATGCCGACGAGATCCTGACTTACACGGTCGCCGTGCTGAACGGCAACCGCGGCGACGACTACACCGAGGTCACCGCCACCCTGGTCCCCTCGGGGACCGGGGCCGCGGCGGTCCGCGTTCTCGACTCCCCCAAGCTGATCGGGCGGCTCCCGGGCGGCCAGGTGGCCGGCATCACCTTCTCGCTGAAAATCGTGGGGAGCGAGATCCAGCCGCTGGCAGTCAACAACCGGAAGGTGACCCTGACGCTCACGCTCGACTCGACGAACCGCGCCAAGGCGATCGGCCGCCAGTCGTTCGCCTTCACCCACGCACTCAACTCGGACAAGGAGTCGATGCACTATTCGACCGACCGGCCGTCCGGCGGCCGCGAGATCCGCGACCTGAACCGCAACCAGCAGATCGACATCGCCGACATCATCGACCCGTTCACCGGCGTTCAGATCCCGGACGAGGACATCACCTTCTCGACCTTGTTCTTCGCCGACAATGGTGTGATCCGCAACACGGTCGGAGAGCCGGACCTGAACAACAACGGGGTGGTGGACACGGTCGAGGACGTCATCCCGAACGGTCAGTTCGATCCCGGGATCCTGGCCGGCGCCGCGCCATCGGCGGCCGATCTCGTGCCCTTCTCCTTCGATCGCAATAGCGGCGGCTTCGAGCCGCTGCGGCACCCCGTCAGCACGGCGACCGGCACGCCGCCCTTGTGGGAGCACCAGCGATCGGGGCTGTGCGGATTCCAGACCGCCATCCCGGACAACAACCCGGCACGCCTGTTCCAGAACCTCGGGGCCGGGATCTGGCATACGGGAGACACCGATCCGCTGACCCCGAGCGACGTCTCGCCCGCCTGCGACAACTACTACATGCCGGGCGACCTGGGCACGCCGTTCCAGGCCGAGAGGGTGATGGATGTCATCGTGTCGCCCCTGATCGCCAAGGTCAACCAGCGCACCGACCCGCGCGGCTTCCCGTACACGGTCGAGTTCCAGCGCTTCGCGGTCAACCTGAACCACCAGACCTACGATCAGTTCGCGGGCGGCTTCATCAACCTCGACAACGATCTCGAGAACGACGACCGCAACTGTCTCCTCTGCCAGTCGGTCTTCTATCCGCGGTTCGGCGGCGTCTACTACAACATCGCGCGGCTGATGACCTACAACTACGGGGTCGATCCGGCGAACCGTGACGTGACACCGCAGCGCACCTTCGGCCCGCTCAGCGAGATCGACGGGTCCGTCGGCAGCGGAACGGTGACCGGGGACGAGAAGGGGTTCACCGGCTTCACGCAGAACAGCAATCTGCAGAGCTTGTCGCCGATCCCGCTGGCGGCACCCGACTTCCTGCCGTACCCGCGGCCGGGCGACCCGCTGCCGCCGGCGTTCGACGGCCAGCCGATGACCGATAACGACGCCGGGCCGGTGCGCAACTTCGACCTGTCGCTGGTCAACTACCTGGACGGATTCGTGCTGTTCCACACCGGCCCGGGCCCATTCGAGCCCGGCGGTTTCTTCACCCCGGGGCCCACCGGCAACCGCTGGCAGTTCGAGATCGGCTTCTTCGTGATCGAGAGTCCCGCCGGGCGCACCGACTACGGGCTCGGTGTCGATGATCCGGTCCTGGAGTGGGACGAGACCCACCCGCTCGATGAAGGGCAGTTCACGCCGCCGCACACCCCCGCCTGCCAGCGCTTCGGGCTGCCGGGCCAGGCGGCCGGACAGCAGTGCGCGACGCTTGCCGTGGACCGCACCAACCTCTACGAATGCGACGAGGCCGTGACCGTGACCGTCAATGACCCGAAGCGCATCGGAGCGGGGACGGTGCAGGTGCTGGCGGCGAGCGACAGCGACGGCGACTCCATCACCACCGGTCGCGGCGTGGTCAAAATACCGACCAAGTCGTTCCCCGTTCCCGAGATCGCCCCCGGGATCTTCCAGGGCACCATCACCATCACCTCGCAGTTCAACAACCCCGGGATCTTGTTCGTCAGTTCCTCCGCCGACCAGCGGATCTCCTTCTACTACGTCGACCCTCTGTGCGATGGCGACGCCGACGGGCAGCAGGGGGAGCGCGGGTTCGACAACCTGGACGGCGACGGCATCCCGGCCGCAACCGACAAGTGCCCCCTGGTGTTCGACCCGGCGCAGGCCGACACCGACGGCGACGGCTTCGGCCCGTACTGCGACAACTGTCCGGGGTTGGCCAACGCCGACCAGCGCGATTCGGACGCCGATGGCGTCGGCGACGTCTGCGATCTGGACGACGTGGACTTCGACGGCGTCGGCGACGGCGTGGACAATTGCCCCGACGTCTACAACCCTCTCCAGGTCCCGGTCAGTGCCCAGAACCCCAAGGGGGAGGCCTGTGGGACCTCCGCCGACCGGGACCTCGACGGCTTCCAGGACAAGAACGACAACTGCGTCCGGCAGGCGAACCCCGACCAGCGCAACTCCGACGTCGACGGTCTGGGCGACAAGTGCGATGCCGACTGCACCGGCGCCGCCGCCACGACCCTCGCGAACGGTTCGTGCACCAGGTCGAACGCGGTGGTCTGCGTCAATCACTCCGACTGCCCGTCCACCGGCACCTGCTCGAACGCGGCGACGCGCGTCTGCGTCGCGAACAATCAGTGCCCCGGCGGCATCTGCCAGAACATCCAGCCGGAATTCTGCGCCCGCAGCGGCGTCATCAACACGGCCGCCACCGCCGCCGACTGCTCGATCCGCAACGACGACATGGATATCGATCGAATCACCGACACCATCGACAACTGCCCGGTGATCTACAACCCGACCATCCTGACCGGGACCAACCGTCAGCGCGACACCGACCTCGACGGTCTGGGCGACGCCTGCGATCCGGTCGGGTCGTGGGACGACGACAACTCGGGCATCCCGGACGACATCGCCTCGTTCGATATGGTCGTGTCGTGCCGCGTCCTGCCGCTGGCGCGCCTGATCGTGAAGGAGATCCGGGCGCAGGATCTGGATGGCGATCGCGACGCCTTCCCCGACTCGGGGGAAAAGGCCCGCATCTACATCCGGGTGCAGAACGTGACGCCGTTCGACCTGACCAACGTGACCCTCAACCTGAGCAGCAGCGACCCCGACATCGCCTGCATCACGAAGCCATCGATCGCGCTGGCGACTTTCGGGTCCGGGCAGGAGATCCTCCTCGGATCGGTGGGGCCCGACGGTCTGGCGGGGACGGCCGACGACGTCGGCCAGGCCTTCGAGGTGGTGGCCAAGCCGACGCTCGAGAGTGTGTCGGGGTCGAGGCCGGCCTTCCTGGACATGTTCCTGACCCTGACCTCCTCCGAGGTCCTCGGCACCGGTGCCAGCGTCCCGGTCCGGGTGCTCTCCGACCTCGACGTGCCGCCGGGGGGCGAGCAGGTCCTCACCCCCGGCCCGAACGGCAACCCTGGAGACGGGGATGACGGCGAAACGAAGGAGACCTTCGACCGCGACCTCGACGGTGTCGGTGGCGTCACCCTCAGCAACCTCCCGGCCGGGACGCCGGGTGTCCTGAACGACACCATCGGTGTCTGGATGGGGACCGACGCCAGCGCGGGCGGTATCGGTGCCCTGTCGGCTATCGCCTGCGGCGGGTTCAACATCCCGCCCGCCGACCCCGGCTGCCGCATCGATCCGGACAACGACATGGGCTGGCACATCCACTGCCCGGTCGGGACCTGCCCGAACGGCGCGTTCTTCGTCACGCCGACGGCCGGCGAGCTGGCCTACGGCGGGCGGAACTCCCTGCACTGGGGCCACCACTACGACACCGCCAACCGCCTCAAGGACACCACCAAGTTCCGGCAGATGGCGGCGTTCGTGACCAACGGCGTGAACCTGGCGCTGTTCCCCGGGGAGAAGGGGCTGCAGCTGTCGTTCTTCCACATCGCCAGCATGATGAGCAACAACGAGCTGAATATTTCCAAGGCGGAGGCGTTCGATTTTGGCGACGTTCACATCCAGGTGGACGAAGCCGACAAGTGCAGTCCCACGAGCCCGAACGCCGGGGCGATCTGCCAGACCAACACCCAGTGCGGGACCGGGGGGGTGTGCGAGCGGTCCGATGTCTGGGGCTTCTGGGACAAGCTGGCGCCGTTCGAGAACGTCTATGACCACGTCCCGCAGGTCTGGAGCCGCTTCGCCTACACCGGCCTGACCTACTGCGAGTTCACTCCGGCCGACACCGGGACCGCCCCTCCCAACCCGCGCGGCGTGCACGAGACGATGTGCTGGCCTTCGGGGGTCTGGTCCAACTGCGGCTGGCAGTGGGACGACACGACGACGCAGCAGTGCCCCGGCCCCGGCCAGCACGGTCAGACCGGGACCGGGTTCTGGGTGCAGTCGAAGTTCGATCTGTCGAACTACCTGGGCCAGCGGATCCGGATCCGCTGGATCGCCGAGTCGTGGGAATTCAATGCCACGGGTTCCTCCTACGAGGAGGAGGGAGGCTCCTGGGCGGACGGCCTGTCCGACGACGGCTGGTGGGTGGACGACATCCTGATCACCACCACGATCGTCAATCAGCTGACCCCGACCCCGGACCGGCGGCCGCCGCTGGCAGGGTCCTGTCCGGCCACCTGCGACCCGAACGCGCCGGGCAGCGACCGGGGCACCCTGGCGGCGCTCACCCTCCACGACGCCAACGCCGACGGCGTGGTCGAGCGCGGCGAGCGCCTCGAACTCGACGCCGCGGCCTCGAGCCTGCCGGGCGGTTGCGTGGGTGGCGTGGCGCAGTTCCGGTTCGAGCGCGACGGTCTGGTGGTGCAGGACTGGAGCGCCAACAACACCTTCCTCGACGCGCCGTTGAAGGACGCCATGTACCGCGTCCTGGTGCGCTGCAGCGCCGATTTCACCTGCAGCGGCACCGCCGGCGCAACGCAGTCGGCGCGGGTCTACACCGGGGATGGGGATGACATCGTCCTGACCGCCGTCCGCGGCGTCGTCAGCGGCAGCGTCAGGCTCTCCTGGCTGGCGCGTCCGCAGCCGACCTCGGTGGACGGCTACGACGTCTTCCAGGGCTCGCTGGGTCCGGGAACCGGTGGCGACGCCTCGCTGGGGAGCCTCGTCTGCCTGTCGACCGATGTCCCCCAGGCACCCATCGGCACCGCACTGAACCTCGAGGACCCGGTTATCCCCACCGCCGGACAGGGCCGGTATTACCTCGTCGGTCACAGCGCCCGCGCTGCCGGGGCCTTCGACGCCCTCGGCCGCCGGAGCAACGGAACGATTCGGGTCGCGCCGATCTCCTGTCCGTAGGGGGCGGGTCCGCAGCTCCATAGGGGGCAGGGTCCGCAGCGGTCGGCTGGTTTCGTGGTAGTGTCTCGGCGTGTCCGTATCCAGCAAGCGCCGTCCTGACGCGCGCTCCAAACGGAAGCCCCGTCCTCGCGCCAGGAAGGCCGTGTCGCCTTCCCGGGACGACGCCGACGCCCTGAAGTCAGCCC
>JANNTZ010000460.1:0-2885 GCA_031394595.1 Acidobacteriota bacterium | reverse complement strand
ACGATCGGGATGCGGCCGCGATCGTCCGCCGGCACCTTGCGGTCGATCAGGAATGACTTCAACTTGCGCGTCCCCGGCGCGCCGAGCGGCGTGAACCGGTCGCCCGACCGGCGTCCCCGCACACGGAGGGGCGTCCGCACCAGGTCTGCGTCCAGGAAAACCCGGTCGGGAGCGCCGGCACGCGGGTCGAAGCCGGCGGCCGGGCGGGGCATGATCCGGGTCTTCAGGCGCAGGCCGAACGCCTGCAGATTGACCTGCCCGGGGACCGGACAGATCGTCTCCACGGCCTGTCCCGCGGCAGCGCGGCTCGCCACTTTTCGGCGGGCGGGCCTGATCGTCCGTCCGGCAGGTCGCACCCCCAGCCCGGCTGTCGCGCCGGTCCGGATCATCTCGACCCGCAGGGTGCCGGGGGCATGCCGGATGACCACGCCGTCGGGCAGGCAGATGGCGCCACCGGCCCCGCTGTCGAGCAGGTCGCGAGCCTTCTCGATGTGGCTGGCGGTGATCCGGCGCAGACCGCCGCGGACCTCGGCCAGGGCCCGGCGCAGGACCCGGCGCTGGATCGCGACGGGAGCCTCCCGCAGTGCCATGGTTCGAATATCGATCAGGCCGGAAGCGCGCCGCCCCACAGCCTTCTCCAGGGCCTCGCCGGTCATCGTCTCCAGGACCGCTTCCTCGTCCCGCAGCAGCCCGGAGGTCCGGGCCAGCAGATCGATGACCCGCGGGTTGAACCGTTTCTCCAGCAGCGGGATCAGCACCCGTCGGACCCGGTTGCGCGTCAGACGGACGTCGCGGTTGGTCGCGTCCATCCGGTACCGGAGTCGCCGCGTCTTCAGGTAGGAGAGGATATCCCGGTGTCGCGTTTCGATCAGCGGCCGGACGAACAGATGGTCCTTCACCGGGTAGATGCCACCGAGACCGCGGGTGCCGGAGCCGCGCAGCAGGCGCAGCAGGAGGCTTTCCGCCTGGTCATCACGGGTGTGGCCGAGGGCGATCCGCTGCGCCCCCACGGCAAGAGACGTCTCCAGCAGGAAAGCGGATCGCAGATCGCGCGCCCGCGCCTCGCGCGACGATTGCCGCCGCACGCGGCGCTTCCAGGTCCCCGGCGGCACGTGACCGACGGTCACCGCGATTCCCAGACGCAACGCCAGCCGCCGGACGAACCCGGCGTCGGCGGCCGAAGCCGGCCCGCGCCAGCCATGATCGAGGTGCGCCACGTGCAGATCCAGCCGCAGGGAAGGCGCGAGATTCGCGAGCAGGGAAAGGAGCGCCACCGAATCGGGCCCGCCCGACACCGCCACGACCACGCGATCTCCGGGCTGGAACATGCCGTGCCGGCGGATCGTTTCGAGAACCTGCTTGTCGATCACCAGGAGCGCAGCCCTCCGGCCGCGGCATCGGAGCCCGTGCGGCAAGGCTCCCTGCGGGATGAAGTCTGGTAGCGGTGCAGGGATTCGAACCCCGGACCCCGCGGATATGAGCCGCGTGCTCTAACCATCTGAGCTACACCGCCTTGTGCTGTGCCGTGATTCTAGGGAAGGGTCCGGGGACTGTCAAGCCGAGCCGCGCCCTAAACCCTAGAATAGTCTGGATTTTGCGTCACACGCGGCCGTATAATCCGCCCCATCCGGGGGACTCAGGATTGAAGCAATGCAAGGATTGCGAGTTCACGGAGGACGACGGTTTCCTGCACAAGTGCTCGATCTGCCACAAGTATGTCTGCGAGGATCACAAGTACACGCGCAGCGGGCGTGCCTTTTGCAGCAGTTTCTGCGCCGCCTACTTCTTTCACGAGGGGGACGAGGATGACTGAGTAATGGGTTTCCCCGCGCAGCGGCCCCGCCGGCTTCGCCGCACCGAAGCGATCCGCGGCCTGGTTCGCGAGACGAGCCTGGCGCCGGGCGATCTGATCCACCCGATGTTCGTCGTGCCCGGGAAGAAGGTGCGCCGGGAGATCGGATCGATGCCGGGCCAGTTCAACCTGTCGGTGGACGAGGCGGTCGCCGAGGCGCAGGAGGCGAAGTCGCTCGGTCTCCCGGGCGTCATCCTGTTCGGGATACCGCCCGTCAAGGATGGGCAGGCGACCGGCGCCTGGGCGGACGACGGCATCGTGCAGGAGGCGGCGCGAGCCATCAAGAAAGGCGCCCCGGATCTGCTGGTCATCGGTGACGTCTGCCTGTGCGAGTACACCGATCACGGGCATTGCGGCGTGCTGCAGGGGGACGCCATCGCCAACGATCCGACCCTCGACCTGCTGGCGAAGACGGCGGTGGCGCAGGCGCGGGCCGGGGCCGACATCGTCGCGCCGTCCGACATGATGGATGGCCGGGTCGCGGCGATCCGGAAGGCCCTCGACGCGGCCGGGTTCATCGACACGCCGATCCTGTCATACGCGGCGAAGTACGCCTCGGCCTTCTACGGGCCGTTCCGCGAGGCGGTGCAGTCGGCGCCGAAATCCGGCGACCGGAAGAGCCACCAGATGGATCCCGCCAACGCCCGCGAGGCGCTCCGGGAGGTCGCGCTCGACATCGAGGAAGGGGCCGACATGGTGATGATCAAGCCGGCCCTGCCGTACCTCGACATCATCTGGCGGGTGCGGGAGGAGTTCCGGGTTCCGGTCGCCGCCTACCACGTCTCCGGCGAGTACGCCATGATCGCGGCGGCGGCGCGCAACAATTGGATCGATCGCGATCGTATCGTCCTGGAGTCGTTGACCGCCATCCGGCGCGCCGGAGCCGATCTGATCGTCACCTACTGCGCCAAGGAAGCGGCGCGCCTGCTCCGGAAGGGCTGACGGGGATGACCACCTCCCATGAGCTTTTCGAAGCGGCCTGCCGACTGATGCCGGGCGGGGTCAATTCCCCGGTCCGGGCGTTCCGGGCGGT
>JANNTZ010000441.1:0-2013 GCA_031394595.1 Acidobacteriota bacterium | reverse complement strand
CTCGCACGACTCCCAGGCGGCGGCAACGCGCACCGGCCCGAACACGCGGGGCAGGGCCCGCGGCATCAGGGCCCGCTGGTACGACCGGGCCCGCTCCAGGTCCTCCTGGAGCCGCCGGATGAGATCGTCGCGCTCCTCGGAGAGACGCTGCATCTCGAAACACCAGGCGACCAGTGACGTCAGGACCGCCCGCGAAAACGGCTTGGTGATGAAATAGAAGGCCCGCTCCTCGATCGCCCGGATCAACTTCTCGTCCAGGTCGGCGATCGATCCGGTGACCAGGATCACCTCGGTGCGCGGCGCGAGCTCGCGGATGTGGTGGGTCAAGTCGAAACCATCCATCCCCGGCATCCGCACGTCGACGATGGCGACGTCGAACGACTCTTTTTTGAATGCCGCCAGCGCTTCCTCGCCGCTCGAAAACGACTGCACGTCGTAGCGCGCCGTCAACAGGCGCCCGATCGCCCGCTGCATCATCGGGTCGTCGTCCACGACCATGACACGGCCTCCGGGCGCGGTCATGGGCGGGCCTCATCGGGAGCGCGGCGATCAGGACGGACGGCGTCCTTCTTCTCCGGATTCGCGGCGGCCGTCGGCAGGCCGACGATCACCGTGGTGCCCCGTCCGGGGTGGCTCTCGATCTGCATCGTGCCGCCCGCCTCCCACAGGATCGAACGGACGATGGCGAGTCCCAGGCCGAAGCCCTCCTCCTTGGTCGTGTAAAACGGCTCGTGGATCCGCTTCAGCATCTCGGGCGGGATGCCACCGCCGGTGTCGCTGATCCGGACCTCGAGGTGCCCGGGACCCTCGGCACGCGCCTGCACTCGCAGCCGCCCGCCGGCCGGCATCGACTCGATTCCATTGGTGAACAGGTTCAGGAACACCTGCTCCAGGCCGCCGCGATTGACGCTGATCTCGGGCAGGCCGTCGGGAATTTTCATCTCCAGCACCACGCCGGCGCGCTTCATGCGGCTGCCGAGGATCGCCAGGGTGCCTTCGAGGATCCGGGCCAGCGGCGCCCGCTCCGCCGGCCGGAAGTCCGACCGCGACAGTTGCAGCATCCCGTCGAAGATCCGCTGGCAGATCTGCGCTGACTGCTCGATCTGGCGAAGGTCCTCCGCCAGCACGCGCGGATCCGAGCGGCCGGTCTCGACCTCCTCGCGGGCCTGCTGGGCGAGCGGCAGGATCGTACCGATGGCGTTCTTGACGTCGTGCGAGATGGCGCGCGCCAGGTCGGCCATGGCGTGCTTCTTCTCGGCGGCGATGATCCGCTCCTCCATGGACAGGGCCCGGCGGGCGTTGTGGATCACCGAGGCGATGTGCCCGAGGACACGCGCCACCGCCACCCCGTCCGGGGCGCCGAGGGCGCGCGGCCGGACCGACGCGATCTTCAGCACCCCCAGCAGGTCGCCGTCGTGACGCAGGGGCGCCCAGAGAATCGAGCCCTCCGCCGGCTCCCCATTCTTGCCGCCCCAGCGCAGCAGCCGTGCCAGGATGTCGATGGCGAAGCGCTCCCCGCCCGCACCTTCCGGACCTCCGCCGGATCTGCCGCGCCCCCGGCTGGCGGGGAAATCGGCGACCCGGGGTTCGGTCGTCCGGTGCAGGGCGGTGCGCGCCTCGGCCGGCACCTTCAACTTCCGACCGATCCTCGCGCTCCGGCTCTTCGTCCAGGCGATCTGCTCCGCATGCAGGACCAGCCGGGCGCCGTCCTCTTCCGCGATCAGCAGCGCCGACGAATGATCGTAACGGGTCAGCGTCCGCAGGCCGTGCAGGACCTGGTAGAACAGGTCCTTCGGCCGGAGCTCGCGGACCGTCTTGTCCTTGATCTGATCGACAGCGCGGTTGATGCGGCGCTCCTCGCGGAGCGCCACCTCGTGCGCCACCTTCCGGCAGATCCGGGCGAGCCAGCGGCCGGCCCCCATCTCGAACCCGCCGGCCCCCCCCCCGCGCCGGACCATGACACCGAGGGCGGGCCCACCCGCGCCGATCGGCGCCATGATGTCCACGGGCGGC
>JANNTZ010000414.1:0-5839 GCA_031394595.1 Acidobacteriota bacterium | reverse complement strand
AAGCCCGCCCCCCTCGCGGTGATCCCGATCACGGCGGACGTGACGATCCCGAGGGCCGTTTCGGCCGACCCCCTGGTGTTCTTCGAACGGGTCGCGGCGGTCGAAGACACCGTCACCTTGCGGGTGATGCTCCGGACTGTCATGGTCACGTACGACGTCGATGTGATCGACATGGACATCAAGTTCGATCCACGCCTGGTCCAGATGGTGTCTCAAATCGATGGGATCACGACCCCTCTGGGAGTCTGCAACGGCCCGGGCTTGTGTGACCCCAATTGCCTGTCCAATGACGACGTGAACACCAGGGGAGAACTCATCCTCGGGATGAGTCTCATCCAGGGCTGCCCCTCGATCCCCGTCAATACGGCCAGTCAGCCCAACGGTGCCGTCCCGATCCTCACGTTGGGTTTCCGCGGGGCCACGATAGGGTCGAGCCTGATTGAAATTGTTTACGATCCGAACCCGTTGGTCACCGGCGACTGTGAGATACTCAAGTCCGAACCGGGGTCCACCCTATTCACCGAGCACCCGATCCCGTGCGACGATGGGGGCGCCACCCTGACGGCGTCACGGTAAGACAGTCCGGTCGTATCATTCGAGCCGCCGCGGCGCCGACGGCGTGAGCGCGGCCTTCTCAGAGGCTCCCGGGAGGTGGGGATGGAAGACAAAGTGGTGGCCCACTTCAAGGACGGCAAGACCCAGCGCGGCTTCACCCAGGACTTCCGTCCGGACGGCGACGAGTTCCATCTGCTCCCGAGCGAGGGGGGCGGGATCCCGAACCGCATCCGGATCGAGGACTTGAAGGCGCTGTTCTACGTCAAGGACTACGGCGCGATGCGGCGCCAGGTGGATCGCACCCAGCGGTTCGGCAGCGCAGCCCTCCAGGGGCAGCGGACCATCGTCGAGTTCAAGGACGGCGAGAAGATCTGGGGTTTCACCGAGGAATACGCCGCCAGCGGCCGTGGCTTCTATTTCATTCCGGCCGATCCCCAGGAAAACAACACCCGGATCTTCATCATCAATTCGTCGGTCAAGCAGATTCAGTTCGAATGATCCGGAGGGCGGCGACGATGCGGCGACACCTTTCAGGCGCGCGACCAGCGCGGGTGGCGATGTGCGTGCTGCTGGCCCTGGGCGCCGGTTTCGCGTCCCTCCCCGCGGGGCCCCAGGAGGAGAGCGCCCAGCCGACGATGGAGACCAACTCGGCAGCCTATCGCTTCAAGCCGAACACGGACCTGACGCTCGAGCTGACCGTCGGTGATGTGCGGGCCGAATGGATTCGCTTCGAATGGCCGGCCACCATTATGCGGGTCAAGACCGCCTACAAGGCGACCATCAAGGTCGCCAACGGGTCGTCCCGCCAGACCCGGATCGGCGTCGCGATCGCCCTGTACGACGTCGACCGCCGTCTGATCGGCGCCGGCACCACCGGCACCACCCTCGGGACCGTCGACCCGGGGGACGCCGCCCAGTTCACCGTCGAGTTCAACCACGTCATCCGGCGTCTCGAAGAGGCGGACCGGTTCGCCATCGCCCTCGAGGCGAAGTAACAGCCCCGATGGGATTCGCAACCGATGCCATCCACGCGGGGGTCCGTCCCGACCCCACCACCGGCGCCGTGATGACGCCGATCTACCAGACCTCGACCTACGCCTACGAGGAACTCGGGAAGAGCAAGGGATACGACTACGCGCGGACCATCAACCCGACCCGATCGGCCCTCGAGGAGAACCTCGCCGTTCTTGAAGCGGGACGGGCTGCCTACGCCTTCGCTTCCGGGATGGCGGCGATCTCGACGGTCATGACACTGCTGAAGTCCGGCGACCACGTCGTCGTGAGCCACAACGTCTACGGCGGGACCTACCGGCTGTTTTCGAAGGTCCTGGAGGGCTACGGGCTGCAGTTCAGTTACGTCGACACCTCCCGGATCGAAGCCATCGAGGCCGCGCTGCGCCCCGCCACCCGGATGATTTACGTGGAGACGCCCACCAACCCGATCATGATCCTGACCGACCTGGCGGCGGTTGCGGCCCTCGCCCGCCGCCGCGGGATCATCACCGTCGTGGACAACACCTTTCTGACCCCGTTCTTCCAGAGACCGATCGAACACGGGTGCGACATCGTCGTCCACAGCACCACCAAGTATCTGAACGGGCATTCCGACAGCGTCGGCGGGGCGGTCGTGCTGTCACAGCCGGAACATGCCGAGCGCATCCATTTTGTCCAGAACTCGGCCGGGGCGATCCTTTCCCCCTTCGACTCATGGCTGGTCCTGCGTGGCATCAAGACCCTGCCGCTCCGGATGCAGCAGCACGAGTCGAACGGCCGTCGGATCGCGGCGTTTCTCGAGGCCCACCCGCGCGTGGCACGGGTCCTCTACCCCGGTCTGGCCTCCCACCCGCAGCACGACCTGGCGCGCCGCCAGGCGCGCGGCTTCGGCGGGATGATCTCCTTCGTGTTCAAGGACCCCGCCGCGGCGCCGCGCTTCTTCGCCCGGCTTCGTCTGTGCACGCTGGCGGAGAGCCTGGGGGGGATCGAAACGCTGGTCTGCCAGCCGAGCACCATGACCCATGCCGCGGTCCCGGCGGAGGACCGCCGGCGTCTCGGGATCACCGATGACCTGGCGCGGATCTCGGTCGGCTGCGAGGACTGCGACGACATCGTCGCCGACCTCGACCAGGCGCTGTCAGCCTGAGCTGAACCCTTGCTGGCCGGGTCGCACCCCGCTAGAATGGCCCTCCGCGCGCCGCAGCCGCGCGCCCACTCGTGGAAAGGGACCCGATGAAGACGTTAATCCTGACCGGCGTGCTGATCCTCGGCGCCTCCGCGGCCGCCGCCCCGCTCGCCCAGGAGGAGCCCGAACTGATCGAAGCGACTCCGGAAGCCTCGCCGGCGCCCCCCGCGGCCCCGGCCCCCCGCCCGCCATCCACTCCCGACCGGCCGCCGCTCAAGCCGCTGTCGAGCCGGCTCGATTTCGTCCGCTGGCAGGAGATGACCGAGCGGGAGCGCCAGACTTTTGTCGAGGGCGCCGTGTCGACGCTGGCCGCGACCGCCGAGCGGATGCGTCAGGACCTGTCCAACGACCCGCGGGTCCCGGCGGAGCGGCAGGCGATCATCGGGCAGTTCATCCGCGACAGCACGCCACGGCGCGCCGCCGCCGCCTACCTGCGCGAGATGTATTCCATGTACCAGTCCGCCGAAGCCCAGAAGCTGTCGATGGTGGAATGCTTCCAGCAGGCTTTCCGCCGTCTCAACAGCCGCTGAGGCGGGGGTGCCGGCGGAGGCTTCAGAAGTTCTCGCGGCCGCCCTTGACGACGCTGGCGATCCAGTTGAGGGCGTTGCGGTCGCCGTCGCTGACGTTGACGGCGACGATCTCGGGGAGTTCGTAGGAGTGCAGTTCCTTCACTGTCCGCTTGACGTCCTCCAGCATCGGCTGGGTCGTCTTGATGATCATCAGCTGTTCCGCCTCGTTCAGGACCTGCCCCTTCCAGCGGTAGATCGATCGGACCATCGGCACGACGTTGACGCAGGCCGCCTCTTCCCTCTGGACGAGGGTCTCGGCGATGTCGACGGCTTCCTTCTCGGTCGAGACGGTGCAGAAGACCATGATGATCGATGGCTCGGACACGTCACGATTATGAGTCGCGGATCCGGGCAAGTCAAGGAATCGGGACGTCGATGATCCGCTTCGGAACGTCCGGCTGGCGCGCGGTCATCGCCGATGGTTTCACCATCGCCAGCGTCCGGCGTGTCGCCACTGCCATCGCTCTCCATCTCCAGCGGGCCGGCACCGCCCGGAAGGGGGTCTTCATCGGCCACGACACCCGGTTCATGTCGGCACGCTTCGCGCGCGAGGCGGCCGAGGTCCTGGCGGCCCACGGCATTGCGGTCACGCTCTCCCCGGGACCGATCCCGACACCGGCGGTGGCGTACGCCGTCATTCGCGGCCGCCGGGCCGGCGGCATCAATATCACCGCGAGCCACAACCCGCCCGAATACAACGGTCTGAAGTTCTCCATCGCCTCGGGCGCCCCCGCCCCGCCCGATGTGACCCGGGCGATCGAGGCGATCCTGGAACGGGAGCCGGCGGCCGCACCCCCATCGGCGCCGACTCCCGCGAAGCCGGCCCGGATCACGACGCGCGACACGCGGGCCGACTATTTCCGGCAGATCGCACGGTTGGTCCGGTTGCCGGCGATCCGGCGGGCGCGACTGCAGATCGGCTGCGATCTCCGGCATGGCGCCTCGATCGGGTACCTCGACACACTGCTGGGACGCGTGGCGCGCCGTGTGGAAGTGATCCGTGGCACGCCGCACCCCGAGTTCGGAGGCGTCGGGCCCGACTGCGGCGAAAAACAGCTCAAGGATCTCGCCTCCCTGGTGCGCCGCCGGCGGATGCATCTCGGAATCGCGACCGACGGCGACGGCGACCGCTTCGGGATCGTCGATGCCGGCGGTGGCTTCATCCAACCCAACCTGTTCCTCGCCCTGCTCGCCGACTACCTGATCGAAGAGCGGCGGATGCGCGGCGGTGTCGGCCGGACGGTGGCGACCACCCACCTGATCGACGCCGTCTGCGCCCACCACGGCCGGCGGGTCTTCGAGACCCCGGTCGGCTTCAAGCACGTCGGCGAGCACCTCACCGCCGGCCGCGCCTTTCTCGCCTGCGAGGAAAGCGCCGGGCTCAGCCTTGCCGGGCACGTGCCCGAGAAGGACGGCATCCTGGCAGGCCTGCTGGCGGCCGAGATGGTCGCCGTCCGGCGGCGGCCGCTGCGCACGCAGATCCAGGACCTGTTCCGCAAGGTCGGCCCCCTCGTCAGCCGCCGGCTCGACTATCATATGGAACCGGCGGCGCGGGACCGCTTTCTGCGGCGGCTCGAGGAGATCCCGTCGCGGTTCGCCGGCCACCCGGTGGCCCGACTCGACACCACCGACGGGCGCAAGATGATCTTCACCGACGGATCCTGGATCCTGTTCCGTCCTTCCGGCACCGAACCGGTGGTGCGCTGTTATCTCGAGGCCCGGACCCCGAAGGACCTCGATGCGCTCACCGGCGCGGCGCGCGAGTGGATGGTCTGACCGATGGCGCGCATCCGGACAGTCCACGCGAGGGAGATCCTCGACTCACGCGGCCACCCGACCGTGGAGGTTGATGTCCTGCTTGACGACGGGGCCATGGGGCGCGCCGCCGTCCCCTCCGGCGCCTCCACCGGGTCCCGCGAGGCGATCGAGCTGCGCGACGGCGATCCCGCCCGCTACCGCGGCAAAGGGGTCCTCAAAGCGGTCCGCAACGTCAACGAAGCGCTCGGCCCGGCGGTTGCCGGTCTCGACCCCGGGGAACAGGAACGCCTGGACGCCCGCTTGCGCGAGATCGACGGCACCGCCGACGCCTCGCGGCTGGGGGCCAACGCCCTGCTCGGGGTATCGCTCGCCGCCGCCCGCGCTGCCGCGGCGGCCCGCCGTCTGCCGCTGTACCGCCATCTCGGCGGCGAACAGGCGGCGATACTGCCGGTGCCGCTGTTCAACATCCTCAACGGCGGCGTGCACGCAGACAACAACGTCGACATCCAGGAATTCATGGCGGTTCCGGTCGGCGCGACTTCATTCCGCGAGGCGCTGCGCATGGGGTCGGAGGTATTCCATGCCCTGCGCGACGTCCTGAAGAAGCGCGGTCTGCGGACCGGTTCGGGCGACGAGGGGGGCTGGGCCCCCGACCTGAAATCGAACGCCGAAGCTGTCGAAGCGGTGGTCGCCGCCATCGAGACGGCCGGCTACCGGCCCGGTTCCCAGGTGGCGATCGCCCTCGACGTTGCCGCGACCGAGCTGTGGCGCGACGGCG
>JANNTZ010000295.1:0-11272 GCA_031394595.1 Acidobacteriota bacterium | reverse complement strand
GCCTGTCCGGGTATTCCGTTGGGTCGCGCGCCTGGGGCTTGCGAGGTGGATGCAAGGAGCGCCGAGGCGGCGATGGGGATCCATCGCCAACGAGGCGCGACGCCGCAGGCGCCCGCAACCCCCATGCGCCCGCAGGGTTCGGGCGGCGTGGCGCCGTGCGCGTCGTTGCCGCTTCTCCGCGATGGAACCCCATCGCGTCGTCGCGGCGCCTTGCGTCCGACGCCACGGCGCTCCGAACGCGACCCGACGCAATACTCGGACAGGCTCCTAGGGCGCCGGGACCAGGATCAGCATCTGCCCGATGCTGCGCGCCGCCTTCGTAGCGGTGGCGGATCGGGGTCCGGTTTCGCCGGCCGTCTCCAGGACATCGTCCGCGATCTCGGCGGCGATCCTTGCACTCCCGGTCGCGGCGCTCTGTTCAGCCTGTTCGATCATCCCGGAAGGCGGCGCAATCATGGCGTTGGTGGCGATCCCGAAGACACCGACTGCCAGGGACATCGGCGAAGGATTGGACAGCCCCGGCGCCGTGATGGCCGTTGTTCCCAGGTTGATCTGCGCTCCGGAGACGGCGACCGGCAGGCTGGGGCCGCCGTACGCGGCGATGATGCCGACGCTCGGTACCGCTGCACTGAGAGTCCAGACATGCGCCGCCGGCTCGGCGGCCGTGGCGGCCTTGGCGAAGATCGCCAGGCGAAGATTCCGGCCTTCGACGTCGGACCTGACCAGTGTCCAGCCCGCGGGCGGAGTGAGGGTCCTGGATCCGCCCAGGGTGATCGAGGCCACCAGCACGTCCCCGGCCACAACTCCTGCCGGGTGGGCGACGGAGATGATCGATGTCTTCGCCCTGCCTCCGGTCGTTGAATCCTTGGCGGTCGTCGCCGCCCGGAAGACGATCCTGGATCGCGGCGCGCTCGCGGCAGCCGCGGCTGACTCGTTCCCGGCAAGGTTCACCGCGGTGACGTTGTAGTAGGACACCACGCCCGCCGGGGCACCCGGATCGTCGTAGGCCGACTGACCCCAGGGCGCCGCGTTGAGCCGCAGAAAGGGGCCGACACCGTCGCTCCGGTAGACGTTGTAGCCGACCAGGTCGATCTCGGTGTTGTCCGCCCAGTCGAGCCGCAGCGCCTGGGTGTCGCCGGCGATCTGCAGGCCGGTCGGCGTGGCGGGCGCCACGGGAGCGGCAAGCACGGTCCAAGTGAAGATCGCCGTGGCGGTCTCCTGCCCGTCACGGGCGCTCACCTGCACGCTGTAAGGGCTGGTCGCCGCCGCGCCGGTCGTCACCGTGCCCGAAATCAACCCCGTGCCGATGTCGATCGACAGCCCCGGCGGGAGATTGTCGGCGCTGTAGGCGATTGGATCGTTGTCCGGATCGGAGGCTTGGATCTGCAGAGCGACCGCGTCCCCCTCCGTGTTGGTCTGGTCCACCGGGCCCTGGATCACCGGCGGCTGGTTGGGCACCGGCGTGATGGTCCACAGGAAGCTTTCGGTGTCGGTGCTGCCACCGTCGCTGGCGCTCACCTGCACGCTGTAAGGGCTGGTCGCCGTCGCGCCGATCGTCACCGTGCCCGAAATCAACCCCGTGCCGATGTCGATCGACAGCCCCGGCGGGAGATTGTTGGTGCTGTAAGCGAGCGGATCGCCCTCCGGATCGGACGCCTGGATCAACAGGTTGACCGGGTCCCCCTCGAGGTTCGACTGGGGGCCCGGGTTCTGGACCACTGGCGGCTCGTTGGGGGGCATGGCCGTCACCTCCCACCGGACGGTCGTCCTGTCGGAGAGGTTGTCGGGGTCATTGACCTTCACCTCGACGACGTAAGGGCTCGCCACAGCAGCGCCCATCGCGATCGTGCCTGAGATCAGCCCGGTGGCCGGGTCGATCGCCAGCATCGGGGGCAGGCCGATGGCGCTGAAGGTCAGCGGGTTGTCGTCGGGATCGCTCGCCTGGATCTGCAGGCTGACCAGATCGCCCTCGACGTTCGACTGGTCGGGCACCTCCCGGATGACCGGCGGCCGGTTCCCGTCGGTCACCCGCCATGTGAAGGTCTCGGCGTCGGAGAGGCTGCCGTCGCCCGCGGTCAGGGTGCCGGAGTACGGGCTGCCCGTTGCCGCCGTGAACGACACGCTGCCGGAGATGAGTCCCGTGACCGGGTCGATCGACAGACCATCCGGGAGGTTCGTGGCGCTGTATGTCATCGAATCGCCGTTCGGCTCGAAGGCGACGATCTGCAGGCTGACGGAGTCCCCTTCGACGTTGAACTGACTGCCGGGATTGGCGGCGATCGGCGCGACGTCCGCGTCCACGACGGTGCGCGCGAACTCGAAGATCCTCCCGTCGTTCTCCGTCGGATCGACGTCGTTGTCGACGCCCCGATCCGATACGAAGATGTTGGTCCCCGATCCGCTGCTCGCCGGAGCGAGGGTGATGCTCGAAGCAAACATGAGCGGCGAGCTGGAGAGGTCGTACAGCGCCACCAGAGTCCCGCCCGTAGTGGCCTCGGCAACCAGGCGGTTGCGCCGGTCGGAGATGAACAAATGCCCGCTGGCCGGATCGAAGTCGATCCCTTCCGGATCGCGCACCCCCAGCAGCCGGGAGTCCCACTGGGCGATGGGGGGCGTGACACAGTTTCCCTGCGCATCACGCACGAAGTTGTAGATTGTGGCGCCATTCCCGTCCGCGAGCCACAGCGACAGGGTGTCGGGGTCGTAGTCGAGCCCCTCGGGATCGTTGCTCCCGAAAACGCTGGTCGTGCAGGTGGTCGAGAAACTGTCATCGGCCGTCCCGATCAGCCCATCGCCCTGCGGGTTGATGCGGAAGATCTTGTCCAGATCGTCATCGCAGACAAAGAGGACTCGCGCGCGGCTGTCCCAGGCGATATCGCTCGGTTCGCGACTTCGGTCGACGAGGCTGCCGACGCCTCCGAGCGTGCCGTCGGGAAACGTCACGAACAGATTGCTGCCGGTAAACAGAGCCGGCATTTCATCGACCTCGCTGTCCGATACCAGAATACCGGCGGGCACGGAAACGTCCGCGCTCGTGACGTAGGCGGGCCGGTGGGTCAGACCGCCCGGATCGGGGCTCGGGGGAGACCACCGCGAGGTGTCAATGGTTCCGACCAGCGTAAGGACGGTCGCCGGATGTGTGAATGTGATCGTGGTAGTGCTCTGCGACGCCGGCGCTTCCTGGCCCCGGGCCCACACCACGAGGGCGCAGGCCGCGAATCCCACGGCCACGATTCGCGCCGTTCTATTGCTCTTTCCCGACAAAAAGGTTCTCCTGCGCCGCGGAGCGACGCCTCTATTGTTCCTTCGGACCCAATCCGGAGCTTGGAGTATCGTTGCAGTAAGCCATATGCTAATACACCAAATCTTGCTTGGAAGCAACAAGTTTTCATGAGCCCGGATTTCTCAGAATAGAAGTTGAATGGGCTTACTGCACCCCCGGCGACATGGAGGATCGCATCCAAGGAGCAGCAGCACCTGTTCGCCGACCGCACCGGCGCCGCGACCGTACTGGCCAATCCAATCCGGCTGGACGTTGCCTCACTCTGGCCCGGCCGATTGATCCAAGTCCCGGATGGCCATAGAGGCACATGCGAGACGGCGTAACTATTTGACACACAATTGGTTGTAGCATATTCCTTTTGCATAAGACAGCCGGATTTCGATGCCTGAATGGTCAGGAGCGATCCCGTCCCACGGCGACCGCCCCCGGACCGCAGCGCACCGACCGGGACATCAGGGTGTTTGTCGGAACAGCAAATATTCCTCACACGCGTCGGGATTTCGAGGTAGATTTACCGCTTCGCCGTTCCCAACATCAAGCAGGCCCATGCGGCAGCAACCCGGGCCGATGCCATGGTTTGCGAACGCCCATCTGGAACCGAGGTCGATCGTGCGGCCAACCGAGTGCTGCAAGGAGAAATGCATGTCGAAGTCGATCGCCCGTTCGGCGCGGATCGCATGGTTCGCTTCCGGTCTCGTCCTCCTGACCTCCGTCATGGTTCACGGCAGGGGCGCCGAGGATCGCGAAGCCGGACAGCGTCTGTTCCGGGTGCGTGCGATCCAGCTCGACGAACTGAGGGCGAAGCCGTCCTTGCCGGAGGGGTTCGGTGTTCCGCGGGCCACGGTCGTGAATGATGGTTCCCGCCTCTACATCCTCGGGCCGGCTGGCCGCACGATCAGCGAAGCCACGCCCGATGGCACGGTGATCGCGGTCCACGACCTTCGCGGGCTCGGACTGGCGGACGCGCGGGCGCTGGCCCTCGCCCCCACCGGCGATCCGACCGACGATCCGGATCGACGGAGCCTCTACGTCCTCGATCAGCCGGAGGGCACCGCGGGCCGGCTGGTCGAGTTGGAGCCGATCAGCGCCGAGCAACAGGCCCAGGCGACGGCCATCCAGGCGACGGTTGATTCGTTCCAGTCGTCGCTGCTCAGGGACACCGATACGTCGCTGTTCCAGCCCCCAAGCCCCGACCCGTCGGGTGTCGCCTACATGGGCCCGTTCGGCAGGCTGTTGATCGCCGACGGGGAGGTCGAGGAAACGCCCCACTGGGCCGGCGCCAATCTTTTCGAAGTGACGCTGACGGGCGCCCTGCGGGACACGGCCGATGCGACCTCGTTCACGTTCGAGCCGGTCGGCGCCGCGTTCAATCCGGCCAACTGGCACCTGTTCATCTCCGACGACGATGCGAAGCGGGTCTTCGAGATCGATCCGGGGCCGGACGGGCTGTTTCTCACCGGGGACGACACGGTGACCTGGTTCTCCACGACCGCCTTCGGGTGCTTCGACCCCGAGGGGCTGGCTTATGACACTCTGCGCGGCTATCTCTACATCTCCGACGGCGAGGGCCGCGAGGTCTACGAGATCCGCCCCGGCCCCGACGGCCTCTTCAGCGGCGTCCCGCCGGAAGGCGACGACGAGATGTCGCACTTCGACCTGTTCGTCCTCGGCCTGCTGGACACCGAAGGGATCGAGCACAACCCGGAGATCGACCGGTTGTACGTCCTGGATCGCGGGACCAACAGCGTCGTGGAGCTGACCACCGCGGGGACGCTGACGCGCACGATCGATATCTCGGCGGCCGGCGCGATCACCCCCGCCGGTCTCGCCACCGGGCCTTCCAGTTTCGACCCGACCCAGCGAAGCCTCTACATCGTCGATCGCGGTCTGGACAATGACAGCCATCCGACCGAAAACGACGGCCGGCTGTACGAGATGAGCCTGCCGGGGCTACCGCCGCCTCCGGGCCAGACCGCCCTGGACGTCCGGGTGGCCTCCGGCAACGACGACGGGGAGGAGAGACCCAGCGGGAAGATCGCTCTCACGAGCAACGACCTGGACATCCTGCTCGACGGGACGGTCGTCATGCGGGCGGTCGGCCTGCGGTTCAACGGGGTTTCGGTCCCTCGCGGGTCGCGGATCGTCAGCGCCTATCTCCAGTTCAAGGCCGACGAGGCGACCGGGGACGTCACCTCCCTGACGATCCAGGGGCAGAACGCCGACAACGCCCCCGCCTTCACGACGGCAACGGCCAACATCTCCTCCCGTCCCAGGTCCGCTGCCGCGGTCTCCTGGTCGCCGCTCCCCTGGACGACGGTGGGCCAGGCGGGCCCCGATCAGCGAACGCCCGACCTGAGCGCCATCATCCAGCAGGTCGTCGACCGGCCGGGCTGGGTGGCGGGGAATTCCATGGCGATGATCATTACCGGTTCCGGGAGGCGCGTGGCCGACGCTTTCGAGGGAGGCGCCACGGCGGCGCCCTTGCTGCGTATGGTCTTCGAACCGCCAGCCGGCGGCAACGTGCCGCCGATCGCCGCCGCCGGGGCCGACCAGACGGTCAACCTCGCGAGCGGCGCCCTGCTCAGTGGGAGCGTCTCGGACGACGGCCTGCCGAATCCGCTGGGCCTGGTCACGGTCGAATGGTCCCAGATCGCCGGTCCCGGCACCGCGACACTGGCCGACCCGCTGGCACTCGCCACCGCCGTGACATTCACGATCGAAGGAATCTACACCCTGCGACTGATGGCGAGCGACAGCCTTCTCTCCGGCGGCGACGACGTGATCATCACCGTCGTCGGGCCGACGACCGTCTTCAGCCTCGATCGCCGCGTGGCGGCCGGGTCCGACGACGCCGAGCAACGCCTGAGCGGGACGGTCTACCTCGACACCGGCGATCTCGACATGATGCTGGACGGCACCGCGGCCCAGTCGGCGGTGGGCCTGCGCTTTGCGAACGTGACCATTCCCCAGGGCGCGACGATCGTCGACGCCTCGATCCAGTTCACGGCCGACGAGATCTCGGCCGACGCCACGACCCTGACGATCCGTGGAGAGGACGCCGACAACGCGGCACCGTTCGCCGCCCTCGCCAACAACATTTCATCAAGGCCGTTGACCACCGCGTCGAGCTTCTGGTCGCCGCCGGACTGGACCACCGTCGGGCAGGCAGGATCCGCCGAGCAGACCCCGGGCCTGGCCGCCGTCATCCAGCAGATCGTCGGCCGGCCAGGCTGGGTGGAGGGGAACGCCCTGTCGATCATCATCACCGGGTCGGGGAAGAGAGTCGCCGAATCGTACGAGGGGTTTCCGGCGGGGGCCCCGCTCCTGCATGTCCTGTACCAGGCAGCGGGCGGCAACCGGCCGCCGTCGGCCAACGCCGGGGTCGATCAGGTGATCACCCTGGCTGCCGGCGCCTTGCTGAACGGCAGCGTCTCCGACGACGGCCTGCCGGACCCGCCGGCGACAGTTTCGGTCGGTTGGACGCAGGTGTCCGGTCCCGGCATGGCCACCTTCTCGAGCCCGCTGACGGTCGACACGGCGGTGACCTTCCCGGCGGCAGGGACCTACACAATCAGGCTGACGGCCGATGACGGTGCGCTGACCGCCAGCGACGACGTCATCGTCACCGTCATCGGACCGGGCACACCGGGCTTCCTGGATGTGCGGGTGACGGCCGCGCTCGACGACGCCGAGGAGCGCCAGAGCGGCACCGTATACGTCGACTCGGGCGATCTCGACTTCATGCTGGACGGTACGGCGGTGCAGGCGTGGGTGGGGTTGCGCTTCACCGGCATTGCCATCCCGCCGGGATCGACGATCGTCAGCGCCTGGATCCAGCTCACCGCCGACGAAGTCTGGGCCGACCCCACGACGCTCACCATCTTCGGTCAGGACGACGACAACCCCGTGTCGTTCGCGGCGCTCGCCGGCAACATCTCCTCCAGACCAAGAACTGCCGCATCGGTCGCCTGGTCGCCGCCGGCTTGGACCGCCGTGGGTCTGGCGGGGCCCGATCAGCGGACGCCGGATCTGGGCGCCGTCATCCAGCAGATCGTCAGCCGGCCGGGATGGGCGGGGGGCAGCGCGATGGTCTTTGTCATCACAGGGTCCGGCCAGCGGGTGGCTGAGGCGTTCGAAGGGGGGGCCACCCTGGCGCCGCTGCTGCACGTGGAATACCTCACGGCGAACTGAACCCAGCCGGCCACCGCGCGCGGTCACGTTGGCCCCGCCTGCCCGCGCTGACGAGCGGCGCGGGGCTCGCGGGATGGTGGCGTGCGGTGAGCCGGCACGCCGGAGCAAAACCGCATGCGAAAAGAGATCCGACTGTTGGTCGTCGCTGCCTCGATGGCGATCCTGCTCGTGGCGCGCGCGGGCAGGGCCGGAACCAGCAACCTTCCATTCGAGGATTGGTCCGCGCCGCATGTCGTCGAGTTCGAGAACGGCTCGACCATCATCGAGACGTCGGTCTCGACGGGGACGGATGACGCCGAGGAGTCGGCGGCCGGGGCGGTGAATCTGGCGAGCACCGATCTGGAGCTGGTGTACGACAGCGGCAGCAACCAGACGGTCGGGATGCGCTTCGCCAACATGCCGGTCCTCGCCGCGGCGCGGATTCTCTCCGCCTGGGTACAGTTCCGGACCGACGAGGTCTGGTCGGGGGCCGTCGATCTCTTGATCCGCGGCGAGACGGGCGACGACGCCCGTTCCTTCAACACGACCGCCTACAACATCTCCACCAGACCGCGGACCGCCGCCGCGGTCGCCTGGTCCCCGGCGCCGTGGACCGTGGTGAACGAGGCCGGCCCCAATCAGCGCACCCCCGACCTCGCGGCGGTGATCCAGGAGATCGTTGACCGGCCTGGCTGGGCCCCCGGCCAGGCGCTGGCCCTGATCATCACCGGCGCCGGCAGGCGGACCGCCGACTCCTTTGATGGCGGCTTCGGGCCGATCCTGCACATCGAGTATCGGAGGGTGGAGCCGGTCAATGTGCCCCCGCATGTCGACGCGGGTCCCGACCAGGTGGTGCAGTTCCCCGACCCGGCGGTCCTGACGGGCGCCGCCAACGACGACGGTCTCCCCGGTATCCCCGGCACTCTGACGACGCGGTGGACCCTCCTGGACGGCCCCGGCGAGGTGTCGTTCGCCGATCCGAGGCAGTCCGCCACGACCGCCTCCTTCTCCGCGGCCGGTGTCTACCTTCTCCGCCTCACCGCCGATGACTCCAGCGCCCAGCCCTACGACGACGTCACCGTCGCCGCGATCGCGCGTCCGCTGCCGGGGCTGGTTCGCGACGAAGATGCAGGGATCTCCCCCGAGACGCAGGGCTACCTGGGGCCGTTCGTGGACGGCAACGGCAATCTCTACACCGTCGTGGAGTCCGACCTCGCGTCCAGGAATCAGCCGGCGTTGTTCAAGTCGGCCGACGGCGGTTCGACCTGGGCCGAAGTTGACGCGGCCGGCCGACCCGCGGGGGTTGGCGATCTGGAGGGCGCCTGGATGGCGCAGGAGGGGACGACCCTGCACCTGGTCTACCAGGACTCCGCCGGGGACGTGAAGTACGCGACGTTCGCCACGTCCGACGCCACTCTGGACCCAGACCGGTGGGCGATCCGCGAGACCGACATCGTCCGGGCCGCCGTGACGGTCCAGGGCTGTGTCGTCGTCCCCCTGTCCACCGGGGAGGTGTGGGCGATCTGGCACGACAGGGGAGGCGCCGGATACGCGAAGCGGGCAGGCGGGCAGTGGGGCCCGGTGGCTGGAATCTCCGGCGCGACGGCCGGGCTGAGCGCGGTGCGCGGCGCCAATGATCGGGTCCACATCTTCTACAAGGACCCGGGCCACCGGATCCAGCACCGGACCCTCGCGCCCGATGGGTTGCTGTCGGAGCCCGCGCGTCTTGACGATCGTGGAGGCCACCCGGTCTTCAAGAGCATGACCAACCCGGTCCATTACGATGAGGCGGGCGAGGCAGTCGTCGCCATCGTCTGGGCCGACCCCGCGGGGTACCTGCGCGCCGCACGCGTCGTCGGCGACGGCGGGCCGGCCGCCGAGGAGATCATTCCCTCGGGGGTGGCGCTCACGAACCCCGGGGGCGGGAACGTGGCGCTGGTCGCGGCGCTCGCGGTCGATCCGTCAACCAGGACCCTCCACGTCCTGTGGGCCGACTCCCTGACGCGGAACCTGTTCGCCAGCCACAGCACCGGCGGCGGGCCGTGGTCCGCCCCGGTCGCGGTGGAAGGCGCGACGCGGGCCGACTGGATCCATGGCGCAAATGTCTACCGGCACACCGCCGAGCACGCCGGGCACCTGGTGCTCGGCTACCTGATCGACAACAACCTGGATGGCGACGAGACGACCTTCGACATCGAGTACCGCGAGATCGATCCCCTGCCGGTGCGTTCCGACGGGACGACCCCCTGAACGTCAGAAGCTCCAGTTCATCCCGAAACCGACGAGGTTGCGCTCCCGGTCGAGGCGGTCGTCGGTCGAATCGCGCTCCTGGCGCTGGCCGGAGATCTGCAACGACAGCCGCTCATCGACCCTGAATCGCAGCGCCACCTGGCTGATGATGATGTCGTCGTCGCGGATGAGAGGCGCCCCGCCCGGCCCCGACACCGGGATCGGGTAGTGGTTCAACCCGCGGCCATACAACAGTTCACCGCTCACCCGGCGCGAGAAAAACTGCTCCCAGGCGGCGGTCCAAGTCGTCCCGATGTAAAAGAGGTTCTCGACGGTGGTCGAGAATATCAGATCGCGGACGAAGGTCGCCTTCAGCCGGGCCCGGCGGCCCAGCCTCGCGGCCAGCAGCCCCTCGCCGATCGTCCCGTCGTAATCGCTGGCGGGCCGGTCGGCGGCCTCGAGATTCACGACGCCGATGTTGAATCCCCCCTCCACCACGGCGGAGGGATCGAACCGGAACCCGGCGACCGCCGATTGGCTGCGACTGTCCCGCCCCTCGCTGTCGTCCTCGAAGTCGACCCGTTCGACGACTCCTTCGACCGTGAAGGTCGTCTTCGGGAGGACGCGGAACTCGCCCTCCAGCGACAGACTGTTCTCGTCGCGATCGAGCCGCCGGGCCACGTCGGACGAGAAGACATCGTCGCCGGTGTAGTCGATCCGCTCGTGGCGCGCGTAGGCCCGGACTCCCAGTCGTCCGGTGGTGACCGACCGCCCCGCCAGAGTCAGCCGGTTGGTCTTGCGGCGCACCCGCTGATCGATCTCGGCGTTGTGCCTCTCCTGGATCGAGGTGTAGCGGTCCTCGGCCGACAGGACCGACCCCTTGAGCCGCAGGACCCCGCGCGCCCGCGAGGCGCTGTTCCAGTGGTTGAGGTCGGTGTTTTCCCCGAAGGCGACATAGTCGAACTGCTGGAACAGCCGCAGGCCACCGCGGTCCCCCGTCAGGAGGAGGGCGTCCAGGCCCCCGCCGCCGGTGGCCGTCGCGTCCCCCTCCGGATCCTGCGCTTCCAGCCGGATGTTGTCGTCGTACCCGACGTCCTTCAGCAGCAGGAAAGGCCGGAGCCAGAACGGCCCGGCCCGGCGCATCTTCTCCGTATCGAGGTCGGGATCCACCGGGGCGTCATCGGAGGCCACGCCGCCGATCGCGGCGAGAGCGCCGCCCGCGGCGCTCGTGAGCCACACGCCGAGGACCAGGATCGCCGCCCGGCGCGCCGGAGCGCCGCCGCCATCAGGGGTCCGCTCCGATCCGGGGCCGATCATGCCCGTCCTTCCAGCTATTTTCAGATTGCAGGCCCGATCCGGGGTGGCCGCAGGCTAGCACCGCGATTCAACCGCGTCAAGCGATCGATGAGGTGGTTGTCGGGAAAGATGCGCCGGGGAATCGCGGCTCAGTCGACGTCGACCTGGAGCGTGGAGACGAAGGAGATACCGGCGATCTGCTGGAGACTGGAATCGATCGCTTCGCCGTTTTCGAACCGGATGGTCGTCGAGCCGGGATTGAGACCGGTGAACAGGAACCCCGCCACCGTTTCC
>JANNTZ010000217.1:0-2052 GCA_031394595.1 Acidobacteriota bacterium | reverse complement strand
GGGATCGATCCCGACCCTGCCGCCGGGTCCGCCTCGATCTACCTGGTCTCTCCGCAGACCGCCTCGGGCGTAAACGTCAACGCCCTCGGCTGCGCCGCCCCGGGGTTGTGCAGTGTCGGGACCTGCCAGTTCGGCGGCGGGCCATGCCAGGAGTCGGGTGGCGCGTGCGGCGAGTGCGTGCGCGTTGCCTGCAACACGGCGGCGCAGGCGGCAGGCGGGCAATCGGGCTGCCCGGGCGGCGGCATCTGTCTCGATGTCGACGCCGCCGGCGCCTCAGGTCTCTGCCTGCCGGGCAGCGATCCCCGCAAGGTCGTGCGCCAGGTCGAGCCGGCTGCGCTCTGTCCCTAGGCGCCTCTCATAGCTTGGTACTTAAGCCTTGACACCGACGTACTCCAGGCCGAAGCGCATGCGACCGGTTCGCCGGTCGCGTTGCGGGTGAGCGCGGGCCGCGTTGTCTCTCAGGTAGCGGACGATGCGGTGCAGAATCACTTCGAGTTGGCGGAAGCCTTGCAGCACCGAGCGGAGGAGATCGTGCAGGATGTGCGCCCCGCACATGGCGACGATGCGGGTGGAGACCGCGATCCCCTGTCCGGCGCGTTGACTGGCGTGGGCCAGGGTCCTCTTCAGGGCCGCGGCGCACAGGCTCGCCCAGATGAGACCTTCCACCAGCGGCGCTTTGGCGCTGGTGAGCGCCTTCAGATTGGCATAAGACTTCCACTCCTTGAACATCAGCTCGTTCTGCCAGCGCAACCGATACACCTCGGCGACTTGGCGGGCTATCAGCACGCGCCGCGGCACGTTGGTGACCAGGACCGTGTACTCCTGCTTGTGCCGGAGCCAGATCAGAATCATTCTCAGGCGCAGCGTCTTGCCGCCGGGCCGGTCCCACTCCACGTCCAGTTCGAGGCGGCGCCGGGGCAGGTAACGCAGAACATCCTGCAGACGCCGCCCCTCGAACCGCCGCAGACAACTCCCAGGGCCGCGCACCATCCGCACCCAGGGGTTGAGGTCGCCCTTGCCGCGCATCAGGAAGAAGCCGCCGGCCGCGTCGACCTTCTCCCAATAGTCGAGGCTCTGGTAGCCCCGGTCGGCCAGCAGGAGCTTGTTGGTCAAGCTCTGCGGCGGCGGCAGGAACTTCCTCTCGGGATCTTTGTCGGGGGCCACCTCCGCCTCGATCACCTGGTCGTGAAACACGCTCATGAACGTGTGGATCTCGACCGCGGCCGGACAGAGGGTGGTGAACCGCCCCCCGAACGTCCGGGCCAAGGCGTCGTGCACCGCGAACGAGCTGCCGTCCTGCACGACCAAGTCGTCGAAGTAGGCCAGCTGGCCACCCGCCGCCGGGCGCAGGACGTTGGCCGAGAGGTTCTGGAGGATGTCGCGGAACACCTGGCGCATGAAGCGCGGGAACTCCGGCTGCGCCAGCCGGTTGTAGAACGCCTTGTACTGGGTGTTCAGCCCGGTCTGGGCGTTGAAGGTGCGCAGGATGTCGGCGACGGTCTCCACGCGCAGCCCGCCCAGCGCTTCCACCAGAGCACAGACCAAACGCTGCGGCGTGACGTCGCGCAGTCGGCGACAGTGCCGCGTCTCACGGCCCCGAGCCGTCAGGTTCTGCCAACCCAGAGTCGCCCTCAGTGCATCCGCGTATCTGGTAACATGGCTTCGGTTCAACGGTGGCCTCCTTTCGATCGGACTGCGTTTATCCAACCGAAAGAATGGCAGGTCACCGTTGAGCCTTGCAAGCACAAAAACCCCTTATACACGCAAGTGATCTGGAATCAACGACTTATAAGATCTTACCTATGAATTCGGTGTAAGGCCGTCAAAGTGATTTGGAGTGCTGCGTGAAGATGGTCGTTCCTCCGAATCGACAAATCGGTATTCTCGCCATGGTGGTCCCTGTCTGGTTTACGGCCCTGTACTTGATGTTGGCCGATCTTCGGCCAGAATACAGTCATCTCACGAAGGCGATCAGTGAGCTTGGCTCCGTAGACGCTCCACGGGCTTGGGTCTGGAATCTTTTCGGCTACGTCCTTCCTGGTGCGATCGTGT
>JANNTZ010000261.1:0-23541 GCA_031394595.1 Acidobacteriota bacterium | reverse complement strand
AACCGGAGACAGCGCCGGCCGGTCTCCGTATTCTCCCGCACATGGACGCCGCCATCGTGCGTCCGGGAGGAGAACCAATGGAAAACGGACACATCACCCGCAACGCCTCGAGGCTGTTTCTCGGTCTCGTGGTGATCGCGCTCGGGCTCGCCGCCCTGCTCGACAACCTGGGGATCATCGAGATCGACAGTGTCTGGCGGTTCTGGCCGCTGGTCTTCGTCGCCATCGGTCTTACCCGCCTGCTGCGACCGGCCGGCCAGCCGGGCCGCGGGGCCGGGTTCGTCTTCCTGCTGATCGGGGTTTGGCTGCTCCTCGCCAAGCTCGACCTGATGCCGTGGCGACTGCGCGACCTCTGGCCGGTCATCCTGCTGCTCATCGGCGCCCGGCTGGTGTGGGGAGCGATGACGCGCGGCGCGCTGCGCGGGCCGGCCCCCGACAGCGCCTCGCGGGTGAGCGCCTTCGCGATGCTCGGCGGTTCCGAGCACCGGGTCACGTCGCCAGATTTCCGCGGGGGTGACGCCACGGCGGTGCTCGGTGGCTGCAAGATCGACTTGCGCGGGGCAATGGTCAAGAGTGGCGAGGCGGTGATCGATGTCTTCGCGATGTGGGGTGGGGTGGAGATCATCGTGCCGCGCGACTGGGGCGTCGTCCTGCAGGGGACGCCGATCCTGGGCGGCTTCGAGAATAAGACGGAACCGGCACGCGAAGGGTCCGCGAACCGTCTGGTGGTCCGCGGCGTGGCGATCATGGGCGGCGTCGAGGTCAAGAACTAGGTGGCCGCCATGTCGAACCCAGACGATAGGACAGCCGGTCACGATCGACCCCACGACCCGCACGGCCAGGCGCGCCGCGGTCCCGGCGTCGGCGCGGCGCTGCTGGCCTTCGCCCTGTTCGTGGCGATCGCCGCCGGCAGCTACATGGTCGCGCAGCGCCGGGGCGGCCTCGAAAGCGGCGCCGCCGGCGAGGGTCATGCCGGCGGCGGGCGGGACGACCACCGGGCGGGGGATGCCATGCCCGAAGCGTCGGTGGACGAACAGCCGCGCGTGGAAGGGATCGCTTTCCTCGGCGGATCGCACCATGTCGTCCGGTCACAGGAGTTTCAGGGGGCCGATATGGTGGCGATCCTGGGCGAATCCGAGCTCGACCTTACCGGGGCCGATCTGGCGGCCACCGGCGGACGGATTGAAGCCTTTGTCCTCTTCGGGAAAATGCACATCCGGGTGCCGCGCGACTGGACCGTAGTCCGCGACGGCCACGTCGTCTTCGGGAAATTCGTGCACTCTCTGGAGACTGACCGGGCCGATCCCGCCAAGAAGGTCCGGCTGGAGGCCGTGGTGGTCATGGGCGAGATCGAGGTCACCCATTGAGGTCCGGCCACTTCCTGACGATCGGGATCCTCCTCGGAGCGCTGGTAGTGTTCCTCCTGATGCTCCGGGGAGGGTCGGCGTGGGACGAGGCGCACCTGATCGGCATGCCGCTCGGCCTGGCGCTGGCGGTGGTGCTGTTCGCGGCCCGCTTCCCTTGCCGCACGGTGCCGCTCGCGACCAGCGGCTGGCCACGGGTCGTCGGCACGCATCTCACAGCGGCGGTGGTCTCGGCCGGCGCCTGGGTATTCGTCGGGGGTGTGCTCAGCGGCCTGCTCGACCGGTTTCACCGCTACGACGGTGCGGCGCGCCGTTTCCTGGTCGAGGCCCCGGGGCTGGTGGCACTCGGGACCCTGGTCTTCCTCCTCGCGGTCGCGATCCACTACCTGGTCATCGCCCTGGAAGCGACACGCGACGCCGAAGTCCGTGGTGTTGAGCGGCAGGTCCTGGCGCGCGAAGCGGAATTGCGGGCGCTGCGCGCCCAGGTCGACCCGCACTTCCTCTTCAACAGTCTCAACTCGATCGCCACGCTGACCGCGGAGGATCCGGCGGCCGCCCGACGCATGTGCCTGCTTTTGGCCGGCTTCCTGCGCCGCAGCCTGGCGATCGGCGGGCGGACCCTGATCCCGCTGGGCGAGGAGCTCGACCTGGTCGCCGAGTACCTGGAGATCGAGAAGGTCCGCTTCGGTCCGCGGCTGACGGTCGATCGGCAGATTGAAGACGCCTGTCTGCCGGCCCTGGTCCCGCCGTTCCTCCTGCAACCGCTGGTCGAGAATGCCGTGCGGCACGGGATCGCCCAGATCCTCGAGGGGGGCACCCTGGGGATCGAGGCACGTCGCGCGGGCGACGAGATCCGCATCGCGATCGACAACCCGCGCGACCCGGAACGCGCCGGCGGGCGTGGAGCCGGCCTCGGGATCGAGAACGTCAGGGGCCGGATCCAGCGGCTCCATGGCGCGGCGGCGCATCTCGAGGTCGCGACCACCTCCGACCGGTTCCGGGTCAGCCTGGCGCTGCCGTTCGTTCCGGGCGGCCCCCTGACGGGGGCGGCTGGCGCGGAGCCGCCCCCCACGCCCGAGGTCTCCCGTGCCTCCTGACGCCGTCCCGCTGCGGACGTTGATCGTGGACGACGAGGACCTCGCCCGGCGCGGGCTGCGGCGGGACCTTGCCGGCGATCCCGCCATCGAGGTGGTGGGGGAGTGTGCCGACGGCTTCGAGGCGGTGCGCGCCGCGACCGAACTGAAGCCCGACCTGGTGCTGCTCGACATCCAGATGCCGCGTCTCGACGGTTTCGAGGTCCTCGAGTTGATCGACCCCGGCATCGCCGTGGTGTTCGTGACCGCCCACGACGACCACGCGGTGCGTGCCTTCGAAGTGAACGCGGTCGACTACGTCCTGAAGCCGGTCGATCCGGACCGCCTGCGGGTCGCCATCGGGCGCGCCCGTGAACGGCTGCGGCGCCGTGAGCCGCTGCCGGCGGCGGCGCTGGCCGCGGCGGCCCGTCCGCCGGGGACGCCGATCACCCGGATCCTGGTGCGCGATGGCGTGCAGGTCCATGTCATCCCGCTCGATGCCATCGACTATGTCGAGGCGCAGGACGACTACGTGGCGGTGCACGCCGCCGGCCGGACCCATCTCAAGCAGCAGGCGATCGCCGACCTGGAGCAGCTCCTCGATCCGTCGTGTTTCGCGCGCATCCATCGTTCGTACATCCTCAATCTGGACCGGCTGGCCCGCATCGAGCTCTACGCCAAGGACAGCCGGATGGCGATTCTGCAGGACGGCACCCGCCTGCCGCTGAGCCGTGCGGGGCACGCGCGGCTGCGCGACCGCCTCTGATTGTTCCGGTGGGGGCGCCCCGGCCGCGCGCGCTTTCCCAACGGCCCCGGCCGACGTAGAATGTCGGTCTTCATCAACAGGAGGAAGCCGATGGCGCAGTACCCGACAGCTGGCCGGACGGCCGCGATCGCCGCCTGGATCGCACTTCTACCCGCCGGCCTGCTGCAGGCCGGATCCACCACGTCGTTCAAGGTCGGTGACGAGACCGTCCAGGCATGGGTGGCAACGCCGGAGGGCAGCGGTCCGGCGACGCCGGGCATGGTCGTCATCCACGAGTGGTGGGGCCTGAACAAGCAAATCAAGGGATTCGCGGAGCGGCTGGCGGCCAGCGGCTACCTGGCGATCGCGCCGGACTTCTATCGTGGCAAGGTGCCGGCCGACGCCGGCCTGGCCCACGAGATGATGCGCGGCCTGAGCGAGACCCGGGCGGTCGACATCATCAAGGGAGCGGTGGCGCACCTCCGGACGGTCGACAAGGCGGGGACGCGCCCCGTTGGCACCGTCGGCTTTTGCATGGGCGGACGCCTGGCGCTGGCCGCGGGGCTGCGCGGGGCGCCGGTGCAGGCGACCGTGATGTTCTATGGCAGCGTCGAGACCACCGAGGACGCGGTTGCGACCCTCAAGTCGCCCCTGCTCGGGATCTTCGGCGCCGACGACCACGGCATTGCGGTCGAAGACGTCAAGAAATTCGAGGCGGCGCTGAAAGCGGAACAGAAGAAGGCGACCATCATCGTTTACCCGTCGGTCGGGCATGCCTTCTTCAATGAAGAGCGCTCCTCCTACGACCGGATCACCGCTGAGGACGCCTGGCACCGGCTGCAGGAGTTCCTGCAGGAGAACATCGGGTCCGGAGCGTTCGTCGCGACGCCGAGGCGCGCGCCCGGTGTGCCCGACCTGCCGCCGGGGTCCGACCCGAAACCGCCGGGGACCGGTCAGAAGCCGCCGGCGGCGTCGCCCTCCCGGTAGCGCGATGCCGAGCAGGCCGTCCCGCAGTCTCGAGACCTTTCCCAACCCGCAACCGGGGCGGAACTACGAGATCGCCTTCGAATGCCCGGAATTCACCTGCGTCTGCCCGCGCACCGGCCAGCCCGACTTCGCGACCATCCGCATCCGCTACGTTCCCGACGCCCTGTGCGTGGAGCTCAAATCGCTCAAGCTCTACCTATGGTCGTTCCGGGACGAGGGGCATTTCCACGAGGCGGTGACCAACATGATTCTCGACGACCTGGTCGCCCTCCTGCACCCCCGGGAGATGACAGCGGTCGGAGACTTCAACGTCCGTGGCGGCATCCACACCGTCGTCACCGCTACCCACAAGGCCGGTGTCTGACCCGGCTACCGGTTCGGTCCCACCGCGGCTGCTGATCCGCAGCGGGGGCCTGGAACGCGTTGCCGGGACCCGTTACTCGGCGTATATTTCGCGCAGACTCCATGGGGTAAGTTGTTGATTGTACATTTGTTGTATCGTCCGCGGTCCTTCCAGCGGCCGGGCGCGGCTCTCCGGTCGGTCCTTGGAGGCATCGCCGCCTCGGCCCTCGCCGCCATCACGGTCTCGACCCTCGTCACAACGCCGGCGGGGGCCGCGATCGTCCCCCGGATCACCCTCGAGGAGATGGCCGCCGGCGCCGAGGTCATCGTCCAAGGGCGGGTCGATCGAGCCGAACCTGCATGGAGTGACGACGGCCGAATCATCGTCACCCGCGTCGAGGTGGCGGTTGAACGCGCCATCAAGGGGGGGCCGCGCGCCCGGGTCGCCTTCGAGGTCCCGGGCGGACGGATCGGCGACCAGATCCTGGTCGCATCCGGCGCGCCGGTGTTCCGGCAGGGGGATCGCGTCGTCCTGTTTCTCGTTCCGATTGACGCCCCCGCGAGGGTCGGCGCCTCCGGGGTAGCCGGTGCGCCCGGTCGCCTGGCGATCGCCGGCTGGAACCAGGGGGCGATCCAGGTGCACCGCGACGCGGCGACGTGGCGCGACATCGTCCGCCCGCAGGTCGCCGGCACGGTCGCCCTCGACCGTGAGGGAAAGCCGGTCAAGGAGACCGGCGCCGCGGCCGGTCCCTGGCCACTCGATCGCTTCCTCGACGAGGTCGTGAAGCTCCTCGGGGACCGCCCCGCCGGCCAGGGTCCGGGAAGGACCGCGCCATGACCTCCGCCGGATCCCGCGCCGCCCGGCCCGGCATTGCCCGTCCGGTCCGGCTGGCCGTCGCGACGACGATGGCCGCGATCGGTGCCGCCGGGGTTGTTCTTGCGTACGTCCAGTCGAACCTGGTGGACTTGGGGTATGGCGACTACGGTCTGTACTACCCGGGCGGCAATCTCGTCCTGCGTCTCGAGCTGGACGCCTCCTTCCGAATCACCAACGGCACCGACCTCACCGCCCTGACCGACAGCATGACGCGCTGGACGAACGTGACCACCTCCAACGCCCAGGTGTCCGAGGGGGCGCGGTTCAACTTTGCCAGCCCGATCGATGCCGGCGCCGGCCTCGCGAACGACGGGATCAACCGGGTCTACTTTGCCGAGACCGACACGACCGCCAGGCTGGGTAACGCCATCGCGGTGTCGTTCTTCTGGGTCGGCGGTGGCGGCGTTATCGTCGACTGCGACATCGTCCTCAACGAACGGCTGTACACCTTCAGCACCACGACCCCTGCCAATCCGAACCAGAGTCTCGGTTCGAGCACCTACGACCTCGGCGAGATCGCCACGCACGAGATGGGGCATTGCCTCGGGCTGGATCACAGTGCCGTGGCGGGTGCGTTCAGCGCCGTCACCGGGCTGCAGGTCTCCGGTTTTTCGAGCGGCGACTACAGCCTGCAGGCGACGCTCTACCCCTATGGGACGCGCACCATCCAGGGGCGATCGCTGGCGCAAGACGACGTCGCCGGCGCCTCCTTCATCTACCCGAACAGCACCCTGAATACGACCACCGGTCGGATCACCGGCCGGGTGCTGAGCGGCGCCGATTTCACGCCGGTACGCGGCGCGCACGTCGTGGCGGTGGCGGCGGCGGCCCCGAACACCCCGATGGTGGGAGCCCTCTCGGACGTGCAGGCGGGCAGCGTCGGCGGCGAATACACGCTCCTGAGCCTGGCTCCCGGCGACTACCATGTCCGGCTCGAGCCGCTGGTCGACACCACCAACCCGTTTGCCCAGGACAACACCCACTTCCTCGGCTTTCAGACCAACTTCCCATGGGAGTTCTACAACGGCGCCGCGGAGACCGGCTTTGACACCGGCAGCGCCGCCAGCGTCGTCACCGTCGCAGCGGGACAGACGGTCGCCAACATCGACATCCTGACCAACGTCGGCGCCCCCGACCCCAACGAGCCGAACAACACCACCGGCGCGGCGACGGCGATGGCGTGCGAGCAGTCGGTCGCCGCCTCGATCGTTCCGCGCGCCGACGTCGACTACTACCGGGTCACCATCGACGGTGCCACCCTGCTGCAGATGGATGTCAGTGCCGGTCGGATCGGATCGTCGCTCGACGCCGTGCTGGGACTGTTCGACGCCACCGGGACGCGTCTCGGGTTCGCCGACGACAGTCTCGGGGTTGACCCGATCCTCTACGTCGAACTGTTCAACCCGGGTCTCTATTACGTCGCGGTTGCTTCCAAGGGGGACGAGGATTTCAACGGCACCGGCGGCACGACGGTCGGGTCCTACACCCTGGCGATTCGTTGCGTGGTGCCGGCGGTGAAGCAGGGGACCTGTCCGGGGCGCGTGCTGTATGCGGTGCAGGGGGCTTCCGGGATCCTGGCGATCGCCGACACCGACAGCAACCTGGTCTTCGATGGACAGACAAACTATCGGGCACCCGGCGTCGCCCAGCCGGGGATGGTGGCGACACGCCGCGATGGAGCGGTCTGCCTCGGAACTTCCGGCGGGATGGTGGAGGTCCACCAGGACAACGATGGCAACTTCACCGCCGATCTGGTCCAGTCCCTGCCGACCGGGCTGAGCGATTCGCAACCGATCGTCGGGGTGCGGCGCGGCGGCGCCGAGCATCTCTACGTCGGCAATCGTTTCGGCGGGGGCGGCATCGTCGAGCTGGTTGACAGCAGCGGCGATGCGATGCCGGAGCGCACCACGCTGTTCACCGCCGAGCCCGGGTTCGTCCTCTCCCTGGCGATGGACGAAGGAGGGACGTTGTACGTCCTCGACGGCGCGCTCAACGAGTTCGGCGGGCTGCGGGCCTATCGGGACCGCGATGGCGACGGCGTGGCGGAGTTCTCCAGCGTCTTTCTCGATCTGGCGCCGCAGTACTACGGTCTGGCGGGGCGCCGGCCCGGAGAGTTGTTCGCCCTCGACACCTACGAAGGGAAAGTGGACCGGATCCTGGATGTCGATCGCGACGGTGTCGCCGACCAGGTGACCCCGTACGCCACCGGCTTCCTGTTCAACGGCGACGGGATCGCTTTCGACGCCGACGATGTCCTTTACATCGTGGACGGCGGGAACCGGGTGATCGCCCTGCCCGACGACAACGGAGACGGCGTGGCCGATCGGCAGGTGCAGTTCTCGGCCCTCAACGACGGGATGGCAGCCCTGGCGTTCGGCCAGGGGCCCCCGGAAGAAGTTTCGGGTCCCGCGGCGGTGCGGCCGGTCGGTGTGACGCCGGCTTCATCCGGGATGCTGCGGCTCACATGGGAGGACCAGGGACCGACGGTGCCGGGTTACAACATCTACGAGGGGACACTCGGCGCGCCGTTCTATTCGCATGCGCCGATCCTGTGTCACGTCACCGGGACGCCGGACGGGGCGGGGGGCCGGGCCCTCGAGATCATCCCGTCGGGAACCGGGGCTCATTACTACCTGGTCACCGCCAGCGACGCCTGCGGCGAAGGGACACCGGGACGCGACAGCACGGGCCGGCGGCGTCCGATGACCGGCGGCACCTGCGGCGCGACGCCGTAGCGTACATCGGCAGGGAATGCTGTACCCGCAAGGATCTTGGTGGGGATCATGCGGTCCGGTTGTGCTAGTCTTCCCGCCGGCCCTGGGAGAGGGCGAGGTCACGTGTGACCGTCAAGAAGGTTCTCTGGAGCGAGTCGGTCCGTCAGCGGATCGACCAGGGCCAGCCGCACTTCCTGAAGCGCGCCAGTCTGCGGCCGGTGGTGGCTGCCCGGGCCGCCGATTTCCTTGCCTTGGCGCTGGCCGAACACCCCGACCTCATCGTCCTGCCATCCGAAGGGCTCGACCAGCCGGCGGCCGCGGTTTTCAAGACACTGCGCGCGGACGATCGCACCCGTGGCATCCCGATCGTCGCCTTGAGCCGTAACTCCGCGGACGCGGCGCTCCTGCGCCAGGCATCCTGCGTCGAGATCCTCGACGCCGGCATCCCGGCCGAGGATCTCCAGGCCAAGGTCGCCGGCGCCGCGGGAATGCGGATCCGGCGTCATGTCCGTTACCAGCTCGTCCTGCCGGTTGCGCGCGGGCGTTTCTTCAGCGACTTTCTCGGGTATTCGACCAATCTCAGCGAGGGAGGGATTGGGTTCGACACGCTGACCCGCCTGAAACAGGAGACCGCCGTCCATCTCCGCATCTACCGCAACAGCGAGGAAAAGCCGATCAAGGTGGACGGGCGGGTGGTCGCCGTACGCGCCAACGTCGAATCCGGCGTCGGTTACGCCATCGGCGTCGAGTTCAAGGGAATGTCGGACCCGATCCACGAGCGGCTGACGGAGCTGTTCCCGAGCGACAGCAGCGTCATCTGGGGTCCCGACCCGATCCCCGGCACCACCGCGCGAACCTGATCCGCCGGACCGCGCGAACCTGATCCGCCTGGTCGTCCGGTTTCCGGGCGCCCTTCGTCGTCCACTTCTCAGATCCCGAAAGCCGGATCGCGATGGACTTCCTGCCCGCCGACCAGCGTCAGCAGGACGCTTGCTTTCGGGATGGCGGCGTGCGGGATCTCCGTCAGGTCGTCCGACAGAAGGATCAGGTCGGCGTACTTGCCCACCGTGATCGACCCGCGGTTGGCGTCGAGGAAGTTCGCCCAGGCGCCATTGAGGGTGTAGGCGCGGATCGCCGTACCGACGTCGATTGTCTGTGCGGCCCCCCAGGCCCCGGCCGGCCGGCCGTCGATCCCGGCACGCGTCACCGCGCTGTAGATGCCGATCACCGGTTCCATCTCGGCGACGTTCCAGTCGGAGGCGAACGCCAGCGTCGCGCCGGCCTCCGCGAGCGTCCGGAAGGCCCACGCATGGTCCCAGCGTGGCGCGCCGACCGCCTCGCCCCAGCGGGCGGCGATCTCCGGCCCGCAGTGGCGCGGCTGCATGCAGGCGGTGACGCCGAGCGCCCGGAAGCGGGGCGCATCCTGGGGGGACAGGCACTCGATGTGCACGAGCTGGTGGCGGGAGTCGCGCGGCCCGTTGACGCCGCGCGCCTGTTCGAGGGCGTCGAGCGCCGTGCGGATCCCCCGATCGCCGATGGCGTGGATGAAGAGCTGGAACTTGAGCGCGTCGAGCCGCGCGACGACCTCGTTGAACTCGGCGGGCGGGTAAATCGTGTCGCCGCGCGTCCCGGGGGCGTCGGCGTACGGTTCGAGCATCGCCGCGGTGTGCGGCTCGATGACATCGTCGATGTACAGCTTGATCGCCGCCACCCGGATGCGGTCGTCGGCAAACTCGCGCCGGGCCGCCTCGAACCGCTCCAGGTCGCCGGCCCCGGTCCCGCGCGGGTGGAACAGCGCGATCTGCAGACGCTGTTTCAGGTGACCGGCCTCGCGCGCCCACCGGAACAGCGGCAGGTCCTCGGGGAACGCCTGCGGCTCGACGATCGTGGTGATCCCGAAGCGGGCCGCGGTCTCGAGATTGCGTCGCAGCCGTTCGGCGCGCCGGGCTTCGGAATACGACGGCAGCGTCCCGGCCAGCGCCTGCCGCCCCGCGCTCGACAGGCCGAGGGTCGCGAACCCGGTCAGGAACCCGGTCGGCTCGCCGGTGCGCGGGTCGTGCTCCACCTCCCCGTAGGGGAGGCGGGTGGTGGCCCGGCCGATCCGGAGCCGCCGCAGCGCCTCGCGGTTGAGCCAGACGGTGTGCGCGTCGTAGGAGACCAGGAACGCCGGCCGGCCGCTGGTCAGACCATCGAGATCGGCCGCCACCGGTCGCCGGCCGCCCGGCAGGGCGCCGTAGTTCCAGCCCTCACCCTCGATCCATTCGAGATCCGGGTGGGCGATGGCGAAATCCCGCACCGCCTTTTTCAGGTCGTCGAACGACGCGGCATCGCCGAGCCTCGCCACGTCGGGGTCGCCTCCCATCATGATGTGATTGTGGCTGTCGATGAAGCCGGGAAGGAGCGGCCGCCCGCCGGCGTCGATCACCCGGGTTGCCGGCCCGCGCCATCGGTAGGCGTCCACCGCGTCGCCAACCCAGGCGATCCGGTCGCCGAGGATGGCGACCGCCTCGGCCCGCGGCCGCGCCTCGTCCTGTGTCTGGACGCGGGCGTTGAGGATCATCAGGTCGGCCGGATCCGGCCCGGGGCCGGCACCGGCGCACGACAGGGCGGCGAGCATCACGCCGGCGGCAATCAGACAGGCCGCGGCGGCAGGACACAATCTTCGCAGACACATGGGTCACCTCGATGGGGATGCCGGGAAGGTCTCTACTTGCGCTTTTCTTCGAGCGTCCGGCGCAATATGGCGAGGACGGCCAGATCCTTGTCCCGGGCGATCGTCTCCTTGGTTTCGATGAGCGTCTCCAGGTCAAGCAACCGCAGGTGCATTCCGGACACGGTGACCTCCGTGGAATGACACACCAAATCCTCATAGCCACGGTCATGAGCAATGACCCCGAGGAGGTCCAGAGGTCCCGCCGAGGTCATCAGGAGCTGGTGCCCCGGTGACTCGAGGTGGGATCGGTCAGGGACCACCCGACGGTCCGCCTGGCCACGGGCATGGGCCCCCAACGCGCTCAACGCCGCCAGCAGCCGGTCGATGTTCTCGGGCGCGCGCGAGTGCACCACGTCCAGATCGAAGGTCGCGATCGGGGCGCCGTGCAGGACGCCGCAGACACCGCCGACGATGACGAACTCGACCCCGTGCGCGGTCAGGACGCGGAGGATCGTCAGGAAGTCAGGGGCGGGGGATGGCATCACGCAGGATCAGGATCGATCGGACATTCGCCTGCAGAACTTCGAGGCGTTCGACGGGGGTCAGGGACAGCATCCAGCGGATGAGTGTGAGATCGACACCGTCGGGGCTGTGCGTCCCCTCGGCCGATCGGGGATCGGCTGTCGGGCCGGTCAGGATCGATGGCAAGCGCTCCATGGCGGAGCATTATGCCTCACCTGGGAGCCACAGGCTCCTACGGCGGCGTCACGCAGGGGTTGGGAGGATAGCCAGGTCCCGTCCGACGGCCGGCAGGAGTCCGCCGTGCAGACGTTGCCGTCGTTGCAACTGACCGCGGTGTGCGTGCAGGCCCCGGTGCCGGGATCGCAAAGGTCAGCGGTGCAGTAATTGCCGTCCCAGCAGGCGGGGCGGTGAACGCAGGCCCCGGTCGCCGGGATGCAACTGTCCTCGGTACAGGGATTGAGGTCGTCACACTGATCGGGGGCGCCGCACAGAGGGTCCCGGTCGTCTCGAAGGCGGACGGCCCCGGAGCCTTTCCGACCCGGGCGACGGAGCCCGGGTCGGGCGGGTGCATCGCGTCCATCCCCTGCAGGTAGCCCGGCTCGGCGATCGGGAACCGCAGCCCGAGGTCGGCCCCGGCGCACCCCTCCACCAGGGCGACGTCGGCGACGGCGGATAGTAGGAATAGACGTGGAGGTCGAAGGTCCCGGCGTGGGCTGGCGCACCGGTCATGTCAGTCAAGCAGCGAATCGCCCCGGTGAGTGTCGGGCGTGGTCAAACACCCGTCGGGGAGGGGTTGGGCGGGGAAAACCCTATGCCACGGCGCGGATTAACCCTGCTGCGAAGAATCCCGACGACGACCCGGGCTGGATCTCTTTCAGATGGCCCGGTGCAGTCGGATCAGGCAGCAACCCGGCCCGGGATGCGGGGCGGCCGGGCGGCGACGGGGGTCGGCAGGGGGGCGGTGAGATCTTCGTAGATGCAGCCCCAGGCGACCAGCATCCAGGCGGCGCCGACCAGCCAGCCGACGACCGGCACGATCATCATCGCGCCGCCAATCAGCCCGAGGAGCAGCATCCGGCCGAAGACCCCGAAGAAATGTCCCTTGACGGCGCGGGCGCTGTCGCCGAGCGAACTGAAAACACCGGACTCGTCGCGGGCGCAGGCCCACAGCGCGAAGCCGAACCAGATCGCCATGATGAGCCCCGGCAGGATCAGCAGCATCATTCCGACGTTCAGGATGATCTGCTGCACGACGAACAGGGCGAGGAAGGCATAGCTCCGCTCGCCCCCTTTGCCGAGGGCGGCGCCGAACCCCGTCGACGGATCGAGGGAGGCGTGGATGACCGCCTTGAGAATCCAGCAGTAGAGCCGCAATCCGACCAGGACGGCCACCAGGTTGAAGAGGGCAAAGGCACCGCGCGATTCTTCGATCAGGTAGCCGAGCCGTGTCGGATCGAGGGCGACGCGCTTCAGGTTGTCCCAGCCCTGCAGGACACCGAGGAAGGTGAGGCCGAGTCCGTAAACCGCCACGACGCTGAAGGCGATGAGACAGAAGCCGAACACGAACAGGCCGCACAGCGTCAGCCAGTTCTCCTTGAGCCGGCCGAAGCTGTCACCAAGCCACTCGCCCACCGGCCGCACCGTCGTCTGCACCATCGCGCCACCCCCTTAAAATTACGGGGGAACTTAGGTTCCGGAACCGGGCAAGGCAAGGATTGCGGTATCCTCTTTGGCCATGCCGCTCGCACCTGGAACGAAACTCGGTCCCTACGAAATCCTCGGCCCGATCGGCGCCGGCGGAATGGGTGAGGTCTACCGCGCCCGCGACGCCCGGCTGGCGCGCGAAGTAGCGGTCAAGATCCTGCCGGCCTCGTTCGCCGGCGACCCGGACCGGCTGCGCCGCTTCGAGCAGGAAGCGCGCGCCACGGGGCAGCTCAACCATCCGAACATCCTCGCCGTCTACGACACCGGGACGTACCAGGGGACGCCGTACGTGGTCGCCGAGTTGCTCGAGGGAGCGACCCTGCGCGACCGGATGGCCGGCAGCCCGGTTCCCGCGCGCAAAGCGATCGACTATGCGCGCCAGATCGCCCAGGGGCTGGCGGCGGCGCACCAAAAGGGGGTCATCCACCGCGACCTGAAACCGGAAAACCTGTTCGTCACCCACGACGGCCGGCTCAAGATCCTCGACTTCGGCCTGGCGAAACTGACGCACCCCGATCGCCCGGCGTCGACGGGAGCGCTGACCGCCGTGCCGACCCAGGCCGAGACCGGCGCCGGCGTCGTCCTCGGCACGGTCGGCTACATGTCGCCCGAGCAGGTGCGCGGCCAGCCGGTCGACCACCGATCGGACATCTTCTCGTTCGGCAGCATCCTGTACGAGATGTTGACCGGCCGCCGGGCGTTCTCCGGGCCGTCGTCGGTCGAGACGATGAGCGCCATCCTCAAGGAAGAACCGCCGGAACTATCGCGCGTCAGCGCCGACATCCCTCCCGGACTCGAGCGCATCGTCCAGCACTGTCTCGAGAAGAGCCCTGACGAGCGCTTCCAGTCGGCCCGCGATCTGGCATTCCAGATCGAAGCGCTGTCCGCGACCTCGGCGCCGGTCGGCGCGGCGCACGGCGGCTCGTCCGCGTCCGCCGGCATCGGAATCGCCGGCGCCGACGCGCGGGCCGCGGCGACGATCGCGCGGGCGCGGCGCGTCGGTATGGCGGCCGCGATCGCCGTCGTGGCGACGGCCGTGGCCGGGGCGTGGTACGCGGGCCGGCAGACCCGACAGCTCACGCCCGAGGCGATCTACCGCCAGCTCACCTTCCGGCAGGGGAGCATCTTCTCGGCGCGATTCACACCGGACGGCGGCAGCATCGTCTACTCCGCCGCCTGGGACGGCAATCGGCCGGAGCTGTTCACCACCCAGCCCGGCAGCCCGGAATCACGGTCTCTCGGTCTGACATCGGCGGAAATCCTCTCGGTGTCCGGGTCCGGCGAGCTGGCGCTCCTGATCGATGCCCGCTACACGCTCGGATGGATGCGTTCCGGGCTGCTGGCGCGCGCGCCGCTGTCCGGCGGGGTGCCGCGCCCGATCCTGCAGAATGTTCACGACGCCGATTGGACTCCCGACGGACAGGGTCTCGTGGTGGCGCGATCCGTCGACGGGAAGTACCGGCTGGAATACCCGACCGGCAAGGTGCTCTACGAGACCACCTCCTGGGTGAGCGACCCCCGCTTCTCGCGGGACGGCCGGCACATCGCCTTCGTCGACCATCCGTCCCCGGGCGACGATCGCGGCCGCATCGCGGTCACCGATCTCGCCGGCAAAATGAGGATCCTGACCGACGATTTCTCCTCCACGGCCAGCGTCGCCTGGGCACCCGGCGACCGGGAGATCTGGTTCAGCGCCGGCCGCACCGGCAACATTCGGGCCATCTACGCGGTGGACCTCGAAGGCCACCAGCGGCTCGTCAATGGGGCGCCCGCCGACCTTGCGATCACGGATGTCTCCGCCGACGGCAAGGTGCTGGTCGCCCGCAACACCGCGCGCCGTGGCATCATCGGCAAGGCCCCGGGAGAAGAGGTCGAGCGCGATCTCTCCTGGCTCGACTGGTCGCGGCCCGGGGATCTCTCCGCCGACGGCCGGTGGGTCCTGTTCGAGGAGCAGGGACAGGGCGGCGGCCCCGGCTACTCGGTCTACCTCCGGAACACCGACGGGTCGCCTGCCGTCCGCCTGGCGGCCGGCAGCGCGTCGTCGCTTTCCCCGGACGGCCAGTGGGCGGCGACCCTGTCGGTCCTCGAGCCCGGAAAGATCGCCCTCGTTCCCCGCGGCGCCGGCGAGACCCGCACCCTGACTCTGCCGGGCTTCCGGCTCCAGTGGGTCGGGTGGCTCCCCGACCTTCAGCGGCTGCTGGTGCTCGGCAGCGAGAAGGAGAGTCAGGCGCGTCTGTACCTGGTGAACATCGAAGGCGGGACACCCCGGCCGATCTCGCCGGAGGGAATCGGGTTCCAGGTGGCGCTATCGCCGGACGGCCGCCGGGTCGCGGCATCGACCGCCGGCGGGCTCCCGACGATCTTCCCGATCGACGGCGGTGAACCCCGTCCGGTCCCGGCGACGACGCCGGCAGACGTCCCGACTGAGTGGAGTGCCGACGGCGGGACCCTGTTCGTCACCACCCGCGCTGCGGGCCGCGCGCAAATCGACCGCATCGACCTCGCCACCGGGCGCCGGACACCCTGGAAGACCCTCATGCCCTCCGACCGGGCCGGCCTTCTCGACCTTGGCTTTGTCCAGCTCTCCACCGACGCGCGGGCCTACGTCTACTCGTACCGCCGGGTCCTCTCCACACTCTACCTGGCCGAAGGACTGCACTAGGAGGATCGAACATGCCCGAGATCCAGTCCGCCGCGATCGACGCATGACGAGGCGTTGCAGGAAGTCACCGGGACGTGGGGCAAGGAACAGACGATCCTCGGTCCGGCCCTCGCGGTGCCCTACGTGAGGCACTGGGTCGAAGGGGCGGAGACGGGCCAAGGCAAGGCGCGGAGCACCGAGCATCATGCCGTCTTCCTGCCGGACGCGCTCCGCATCGAGGCCAAGATCGCATCGGAGGTCCGCTACCGCGGCATCTTCGAGGTGCCGGTCTATCGTCTGGAGGCCACTCTCACCGGCCGGTTCGAGGCGCCCTCGCTGGCCGATCAGGGGGTCGCCCCGGAGGATATTCGCTGGGAAAAAGCGCAGATTTGGCTGGGGATCGCCGACGCCCGCGCCATCCAGAATCAGGCCGTGCTCGCGCTGGACGGAAAGGAGATCGCCTTCGTCCCCGGTACGGGGCATTCCGGAGGCGGACGTGCCGGGATCCGCGCACCGATCGGCGCCGTCGCCAGGTCGGGCGGCGCGTTTTCGATTCCGGTCGTTCTCAATGGCAGCAGCAGCATCGCGCTGGCGCCGTTCGGCCGGGAGACGACCGTCCGGATGAACTCGGACTGGCCCGATCCACGGTTCCAGGGGAACTGGCTCCCGGACCGCCGACAGATCGGCGCGACGGGGTTCGAGGCGGAGTGGACTGTCCCGTCGCTCGGTCGGAACTACCCGCAGAGCTGGACATCCGAGGGGCCGGTCACGGACAAGACGCTGGAAGCCTCGACCTTTGGCTTCGCGCTCCTCACGCTCATCGATCCCTATCGGATGGCCGAGCGCAGCGTCAAATACGAGAGCCTGTTCCTGCTGTTCACCTTCCTGACGATGTGGCTGTTCGAAGTTCTGGCGGGCCGGCGGCTGCATTCGCTGCAATACCTGCTCATCGGTGCAGCGATGTGCCTGTTCTATCTGCTCGAACTGTCCCTCGCGGAACACCTCGGCTTCGGTCTCGCGTACACCCTGGCGAGCGCCTCCATCGTCGGCCTGATCACCGCCTATGCCAGCGCGGCGCTGCAGGGAGCGCGGCGTGCGGCGATCGTCGGAGGGGTCGTCGCCGGACTTTACGGCTTTTTGTACGTTCTTCTGCGGAACCAGGACTACGCGCTGCTCGTCGGCTCCGTCGCGCTGTTCATCGTGCTTGCGCTGGTGATGTACCTGACCCGGAAGGTCGATTGGAACCGGGTCGGAGCGCCCTCCTAGTTCGTCCGGTTGGTGACCTCGATCAGGTGGTAGCCGAACTGGGTCTTCACCGGGCCCTGCGTCTTGCCGACCTCGGCGCTGAACACGACCTGGTCGAACTCGCGGACCATCTGACCGGGGCTGAATTCCCCCAGGTCACCGCCGCTCTTCCCGGAAGGGCATTGCGAGTGCTGCCGCGCCAGCGCGCCGAAATCGGCGCCGCCGTCGATCTGCTTCTTGAGATCTTCGCAGGCCTGCTGGGTGGGCACCAGGATGTGACGGGCACGGGCTCGAGGCATCGGACAGTCTCCTTCTCAGAAGCGGAAATCATGTGACGGACTCGGGCGGGTGGCCAGCCGGAAGCCGGCCGACAGCCGGGGGTGCGTCGACGGTCAGGCCGTTCAACGCCTGCCGGCCATGAACGCCCCGACACCCAGGACGAGGCCGGGGATGATGAACAGCAGAAAGTGCGGCTGCAGGTCGCGGTAGAGTAACGCCGCGGTGCCGAAGGCGACATAGGCGGCGGCGATGACCAGCAGGACGGCGCGACTTCCCGCTGCACCGGCGCGCCCGCCCCCCGCGTCTGCGGCTCCACTCGCGCCACCCCGCGCTTCACCCCCGCCGCCCCGGGTCCCGAGACGCCACCAGAGGATCAAGACGATCAACCCGAAGGCCGCCATCGCGACGCTGCCGTAGTGCCAGCCCACGGAGAGGGCGGCGATGAGCTGCGGGTCGACCATGCTGCCGGTCAGCGCCAGACGGATCTGGGGCCAGCCGAGAAAGGCGTGCGCGCCGGACGACAGCAGCAGCACGGCGCCGACGGCGAAGATCATCCAGCGTCCGGTCGTGTTCATCGACCCTTCCTCCTCATCCCGGCCTGCCTGCCCACTCCAGCCTCCATCCTCACTCCATGGTGCCGAACCGGGCGCCACGCGCCCGGCCCCAGGTGACGATCCCGGCGAACAGCCATTCGATCCCGTCGCGGCCGAGCTTCCAGTTGCTCCCGGCGCTCAGGTACGTGCCCTGGTTGCGGAAGATGCAGACCGTCCTCTCCGATTCCATCGGATGGCCTTCGAACAAATACCAGAATGGCCGCCACCACGGGACGGGAGAGGCGGGCGTCTTGATCTCGGCGCAGCGTTGCAACCACAGATCGTGCATCTCCGCACGCCAGTCGCGCTTCAGGCGCCGCCAGTCGCGTGGGCGTGAACCGCCACCGGCACGCACGGCCGGGGCGATGATGATCTGCGTGACAGCGTTCCAGGCGACCTGCGTCGCCGACGGGAAACGCCGGCCCCACGGCGCGATGAAATCGGTGCCGATGTCGAGGCCGGAGCCGGTCACCCGCACCCACTCGCGCCACATCCAGGCACCGGGCGTCAGGTCGATCTCCAGCCCGCCGTCCACCGGGGTTACCGTCACCGGCAGCCCGGGCGGCGGCCGGCGCAAATCGACGTTCTCCACCGACGGCGGGACGAAGACATCCTCCTCGAACGGCAGGCCGACGTGCGTCGCCAGGGAGCGCCCCGCCTCGCGGGCGCCGGCGCGGTCGAAGCCGCGGAACAGGTCGTAGCCGCGCCGGCTCCCTTGCGGCACCAGGTAGACGTGCACCCCTCGCTCCGACGCCGGCTCGGCCCGCACGCGGGCGAAGTCGTCGAGACTCCCCATGATCCGGCGGCGCATGAACCGCGGTCCGCGCAGCACCTCGTAGACCCGGCGGTCGGGATCGATCCGCAGATCCCAGGCGCCGAGCCAGGTGGCGACCGCGCCCACCACCAGCACCACGGCGAGCCCGACATTGATCCAGCCGATCCAGGCCACCCCCATCGCGAGGAACACGACGCCCAGCAGGAAGAAGAGTCCCGCCTGCACCACCGCCCCCGCGCTGCCCCGGTGGCGAAAATGCAGCCACGCGTCGGGACTGTCGATGCGGTCGAGGTAGGGGCCGATCGGATGCACGGCAGCCGTATATCACAGAAGCCGATCCACGCCTGCCCGGATCCGCCATCGCGCTCGCGATCGGCGCCGGCCGCCCGGGCGCGCGGCATCGGACCTCGGGCCTACTTCATCTTGGCTTCGAGCTCCGCCCAGCGGGCGTAGAGGCGATCGACTTCGCGCTGCAGACCATCGAGCTCCGCGTGCCGCTGCTGCAGGGTGCCGGCATCCGTCGCGATCGACGGGTCCTCCGCCAGCCGCCTCGCCCGGGCGACCTGCGACTCGGCAGCGAGGACCGCCGCTTCGAGGCCCTTCCATTCGCGTGCTTCGAGGTACGAGAGCCGCTTGACGCCGCTGGGGCCAACGGCGTGGGACGCCGCCGCCCGGTCCACCGCCCCGCCCGACCCTTTGCCCGGCTGCTTCCCCGGCGACATCAGCCGCCGCGCGTGCGCCTGCCACTGGTCATAGTCGGCGTAGAACTGCGCGCCGCCGCGACCGTCGAGCGCCAGGATCTGCGTCGACACCCGGTCGAGCAGGAACCGATCGTGGGTCACCAGGACCAGCGCCCCGGGGAATTCGAGCAGCGACTCCTCCAGCACCTCGAGCGCCGGGATGTCGAGGTCGTTGGTCGGCTCGTCGAGGACCAGCAGGTCGGCCGGCTGCAGCATCATGCGGGCCAGGACGATCCGGGCGCGCTCGCCTCCCGACAGTTGGGAGACCGGCGTTTCGAGCTGCTGCGGGCGGAACAGGAAGCGCTTCGCCCACGCCGCCACGTGCAGCGCCCGATCGCGGTAGATGACGCTGTCGCCGGTGGGCGCCAGGGCGCGCTTCAGCGACAGCCCCGGGTCGAGCACCTCCCGGTTCTGCGCGAAATAGACGGCCCGCAGTTGTTCGGCCCGCTCGATCGTCCCCGCCGTCGGCGCGACCTCGCCGACGATCATCCGCAGCAGCGTCGTCTTGCCGGAACCGTTCGGGCCGATGACGCCGAGCCGCTGCCCCGGCATCAGCAGCAGGTCGAGATCGTCGACGACCGGCGTGTCGCCGAACGTCTTCCGCAGTCCCTTCGCAGCCCACAGCCGCTTTGTCCTCCGGCCCGAAGCGGAGAAATCGATGCCGACGGTCGAGACCGCGCTGCGCGCCCGGCTGTCGGCGAGCTCCGCGATGATGCGGCCGGCCGAATCGATGCGCGCCTTGGATTTCGTCCGCCGCGCCCGGGGCCCGCGGCGCAGCCACTCGACCTCGCGATGCACCAGGTTGGCGAGCGTCTCCTGGTAGGCGGCCTGGTTCTGCAGCTTCACATCGCGCGCCTCCAGGAAGTCGGCGTACGACCCCTTCACATGGAACAGCCCCGCGGCATGCATCCGATTGATCTCCAGCATCCGCCCGGCGACGCTCTCGAGGAAGTAGCGGTCGTGGCTGACCACGACGAACGCCTCCGGCTCGTTGCGCAGCAGCGCTTCCAGCCAGACAATCGATTCGATGTCGAGATGGTTGGTCGGCTCGTCGAGCAGCAGGACGTCGGGCTGGCGGGCGATAGCGCGCGCGATGGCGAGACGCGCCCGCCAGCCACCGGAGAGAATGTCGGTCGACACCCCGGGGTCGTCGAACCCGACCTTGCCGAGCGCCAGGCGGACCCGATGGTCGCGCTCGTCGTCATCGATCCGCCCGTCCGCCGCGGCCGCCTGCGCGACCACCTCCTCCGCCGTACTCCCCGGTGCGAACTCCGGGGTCTGCGGGACGTAGCCGACCCGGAGATTCTTCCGACGCGAGCAGGTGCCCGAGTCCGGCGTCTCGACGCCGGCAAGGATCTTCAAGAAGGTCGACTTGCCCGCGCCATTGGGGCCGACCAGCCCGACGTGGTCCCCCTCGTGGAGAACAAAGGTCAGATCCTCGAACAGAGGCGCCGCGCCGAACGCCTTGGAGATGCTGTCGCAGCCGAGCAGCACCGAAGGGGGCATCGGTCAGCGTCCGGGCCCGGGGGCCGCCGCCATCCGGTCGAGGAGGTCGTCGAGCAGGAGGTTGGCGCGATCGAACCGATCCGGTTCGCGCAGCATGGCTTCGGGGCGCTGCACGAACGGCCCCTCGACGAGGTCCGCGGCGTCGTGACGCAGCAGCTCCTGCGCTCCGTCAGCCGAGATCTCAAGATGGAACTGGAGGCCGGCGACCCGGTCGCCCAGCGCGAACGCCTGCTGAGCGCAGGCGGCGCTCTGCGCCAGGTGAACGGCCCCGGGCGGGAGATCGAAGGTATCGCCGTGCCAGTGGAAGGCGGGGAACACCTCGGGAAGCGCCCGCCCCAATTCCGTGCCCGCCGCCTCCGCCGTGCGCCGGACCGGGAACCAGCCGATCTCCCGTTCCGCGTTGGGCCGCACGCCGGCACCCAGGACGTCGGCGATCAGTTGCGCCCCCAAGCAGACTCCGAGGACCCGCCGGCCGGCATCGAGGGCCGCCCGCAGGGCCCGCTTCTCATCGCGCAGCCACGGATACCGGGCGACGTCGTGCACCCCCATCGGCCCTCCCATGACGATCAGCCAATCGAACGCCTCGGGCGTCGGGATCGGGCCCCCCTCAGGCACCAGCACGCGCGCGAGCGTGTGGCCACGCCGCCGGGCCCATCCGTCGATGCTCCCGGGACCCTCGTGGGGGACGTGCTGGAGGCAGAGAAGTCGCATGCGAGAACGCATTGTGGCATGCCTCGCCCCTGCGGAACGCGCCGAACTTGAGGCGGCGTCGAAAACAGCGGCGGCCCGGCACCTGGAAAACGTCCGGGCCACTGGTGCCGGCCTCACGTGAGTGGAAAACATCCGGGCTGGACGGCAAGCGCCCTGCCGCCCCCGCCAGCCGCCCTACGGCTTCGGTTCCTGCCGCCGGGAACGAAGGGACCGCGAGTACGCCTGGTACGAGGACTGTTTGCGAGCCAGCCTGAAGGACGAGGCATCTTTGTCCGCGCGTTCCGCCACGCTGGCGAGAGCTGACAGTTCGTCGCGCTCGAGGGCTGCCTCTGTGTCACCGGTCGCCGCGTAGACCTCTCCCCAGTGGGCCACCTGTTCTTTGAGGAGGGCCTGCATGGCCCCGATCTGCCCGGCGTCCATCAAGCGGACGAGCGTCTGCAACTCGGCCTGTCCGTCACCCGGCACCTCCCACGACAGCCGGACGTCGAACAGATCGATCGGCTGGCGCAGCTCACCCCCCTGCACCTTGACCCGGGCGACGATCTCCAGCGGCGACCCGGCGAGGAGCGTGCCGAGAACGTAGGCGCCGGGCCCGGCCGGCCGCGCGGCAGCCGGCGAGCCGCCGGGTCGCGGGGAACCGCCGGGGTCCGTCGGCGGCCTCTCGATCGAGAAATCGTTCAGGACCTCGAGGATCTCCACGCGGCCGCCACGGGGCTCCAGACGCAGCCGGGCCTTTTCGCCGAATACCGCCGCCAGATCCGCCAGCTCGCCGCCGAAGATGCGGGTGAAGTCAGCGGGGGACTCGACGAACCAGCCGCTGCCTCCGCCGTCGCGCGCCATCGGGATCATCAAGTCTTCGTTGAAATCCCCGCCGACCCCGACGGTCGAGGTGCTGATCCCCCTGGCGAACAATTCGCGGGCCCGGCTGACCAGGACCTCGGTGCTGGTTTCGCCGACATTGGCGAGCCCGTCGCTGACCAGCAGCACCCGGTTCAGCCGCCCGGGCTCCTGGTGCTCGCTCACCTGCAGGCCCCCCTGGACCCAGGCGTCGTGCAACGCAGTCGACCCACCGTCGTGGACCTTTGGCAGCAACGCCAGAATCTGCGGGCCGGCGTGCGACACCGGCCCCGACGGCACCAGAGTTTGAACCTGGTCGTCGTAGATCGTCAGGCTGACCCGGTCGTCGGGTCGCATGTTGCGGACCGCGAAGGCGACCGCATCCTTGGCGTGGTGCAGTTTCCCCCCTCGCATGCTGCCGCTGCGGTCGAGCACGATGCCGAGGTTCAGCGGCCGGCGCTCCCGGCGCTGCCCGAGCTGGGGAGCGTCGATGCGGATGAGGAAGTCGACGGTGCTCTCCTGCCCGGCGGCCAGGATCGGGCGGGAGGGGATGACGGTGACAATCGGTTGTCCAGGATTCATGGGGGTGTTCCTTTCACCTGGAACTCGCTTTCCTGAGGCGCTCCAGGATCACCCTCAAGCGGGAGGCAAGAACGGAAAAGAATGACGGGCTGTCGGGGACTTCGGTGCCCTCCCTGACATGAAGCTCGATGCCCGGAAATAGTTCGAAGCGGTGCCACCCCGTGGGGGTGGGGTCGGAGGAGCCGGCGTCCTCACCCATCCCGAGTTCAGTCCCCGCACCCTTCTCCGCCGGGGTCGCAATTGCAGCGGGGGGAGGGGGGGCCTGTGACTGCGCCCGCGAGGAGGGTGCCTGACGGGACTGTGGACCCGCCGTCTGCTGGTCGGCGCTTGGGTCCGATCCGCCGCGGCGCAGTCCGAGCAGGAAGCGCCGGGCGGCCCCAGCAGGCTGTTCCGATTCCCCCTCGGGTATCCCGGCGTATGCGGTCGACGGTTCCTTCACCATCATCTGCCAGGCGGGAGCCCAGGATCTCGCCTGCCCCTCCAGCGGCCGACGGGTCGCCCACTTCTCCAGTCGGCCCTCCATCTCATCCACCGACAGCGACCTGATCGCCTTCTTGATCTCGCGGATTGGAACGAACTCGCTCTGCAGCGCCTTGATGGCGACGATCTGCAGCAGATGCCGGTAGCCGTAAAGCGCCGCCGGCCCCGCCG
>JANNTZ010000180.1:0-1794 GCA_031394595.1 Acidobacteriota bacterium | reverse complement strand
CTTCGATGGATGTTGCCCTGGTCACGCTGCGACCTGGCGTGCCACACGCCACTCTGCCGACCAAGATGTACGAGGCGATGGCCTCGGGTCTGCCGATCGTGGTGGCCGCCGACGGGGAATCGAATGATCTGGCCCGCGACGAAAGGCTGGGGCTGGCGGTAGCAGCCGGCGATGGCGCGGGATTGGCAGCGGCGATCGAGCGCCTGGCGGGCGACGCATCGCTGCGGAAGGAATGCGGGAGCCGTTCCCTGAAGGTCGCCCGAGATCGCTATGACCGGCGAGCGATTGGCGCACGCCTGCACGATCTGCTCACCGCCTGGGTGCCTGCCTCTTCCCGCGGCTGAGGGGTTGGGCTCAGGCGGGTTCGGACACCACGAAGCGCAGTTTGCCGTTCGGGGAACGTGGCAGCGATTCGACGTAGTCGAAACGAACCTCGGCAAGCTCGCCGACCCGCTTCCTGAACTCGCGCTGAAGCCGATCGGCGTCCTCGGAACCAAATCCCTCACGCCGCACCAGACGGACCGTGATCTTCCCTGGGGCACCCTGAACGATCTGCGCCTCGCGGACGTTGACGGCGTCCTTGAAGATGTGATCCATGCGGCCCAGCCGCGCCCCGTTGCGAAGGACGACGTAGTCCTCCAGGCGGCCGTCGATGGACGCGACCAGGCGGCCCGGAAGGCCGCAGGGACAGGGCTCCCGCCGCGGCTCCGCCAGGTCCCCCACTTCGTAGCGCAGGAGCGGCGTCGCCGTGTTGGTGAAATTCGTGCCGATGATCCGATGGCCCTGCCCACCAGGGTTGGGCACGAACTCGACGGCGGCGAAGTCCTCATCCAGGTGCAGGCCGCCTCGAGGGCACTGTGAGATGTTGGCCACGGCCTCGGCCATGCCGTAGTGCTGGACGGGGCGCGTGCCGAACGCTTTGGCGATGGTGTCCGCCTGGTGGGGCATGAGATTCTCCGCTCCCGTGGTAATCCAGCGGGGTGTGTAACCGAGGTCGGTCCGCTGCTCCAGGACATAGGACGCCAGCAGGGCGATGAGACTCGGGTATCCGTGGATCCATGGCGGCTGTCGTGCGCGGAGCTCGGCAACGTAGTGAGCCGCTGTCGCGGGAGAAAGATGATAGCCGCTGAAGAGGATTTGCCGACCCGGTCGGTTCATGCGCCAGAACGGGGCGAGGAGCTGGCCGAGAGGCACGATTGACCGGCCGCCAAAGTAGGCACACCAAGTCCGGCGCTCGAGCCCGTGGCGGCGGAAGTAGCGCCACCACACCGCGAACTGTTCACGCACGGCGGCCCGTGTCGTGCGGAAGACCAGTCCGCCTCCTGTCGTGCCACTCGTGTGCGCCGGGACGAGGTCCTGGCGGGAAACCGTCTCCGACAGGAAATCGTCCGGGCGATCCTGCACGATCTGCTTCGTGAGGATCGGAAGTTGCCCCAGGTCCTGGAGCGACCGGATGGACCCGGCGTCGATTCCGGCGTCGCGAAACAACCGTCGGTAATAGGGGACCGTGGCCGCGGCGTGCTGCACGAACGCGTGCAACCGGCTGTCCCGGTGCGCCACCATCTGCTCCGCAGACCAGGCCTGCCGGGTCTCGGCCTCGCGGAGCCGCCGGCGGAAGTCCGGTCCGAAGCGGTCCCGTTCGATGCGAAGCCCCTGCAGGCTGCAGGCGGCGTTCTGGACCGCCACCGGCAAGTAGGCGTAGACCGTTTCGATGTCGATCAGGGGCCCGCCTCGATCTGCCCGGCCCAGCCGAAGTGCGGGCGGAAGGAGAGCCGGTCCGGTGCCGCCCGCAGC
>JANNTZ010000164.1:0-1760 GCA_031394595.1 Acidobacteriota bacterium | reverse complement strand
GTTCGGTTTCCTCATCAACCTGCCGATCGTGTCGTACTTCGAGGTCGGCACCCTGCTGACCAGCAACCACGGCCACACCGCGATGTTCGGGGTCTTCGGCATGCTGGCGCTGGCGGTCCTGGTCTTCTGCCTGCGCGCCATGCAGACCGACGTCACCTGGGACGGCACCGTCCCGTACGTGCGCGTCGGTTTCTGGGGGCTCAACGTCGGCCTGGCGCTGATGGTGGTGACCGACCTGTTCCCCGCCGGCGCCCTGCAGTTGTGGGACTCGCTGCAGAACGGCTACTGGCACGCGCGTCGGCTCGAGTTCCTGACCACCGGCACGTTCCACACGCTGGAGTGGGTCCGGATCGGAGCCGACATGGTGTTCCTGGTGGCGGGCGTCGTGCCGATCCTGATCGCCGCGCTCCGCTCAGTGGCGAAGCGCGACGCGCCGCGGGCGGCGGAGGGGTAGGGGGACGCAGGGAGGGAAGGCCACGCCTGCCCGGCCGGGTGATGCCGATCCGATGCTGATCTCGATCCTCTACTCCGGCGTTGCTACTCGTGCGGCGCGACCCGGACCCGCCCGCGTCCTTTCACCACCTCGAAGGTGAACAACAAATCGAGGTAGGTCCGCACCGCGTTGATGTCCTCGCCTTCCGCGTAGGTGCGGATGGTCGCCGGCTGGTACTTCCAGTTGCGGACCGCGGATCCGGCGCCATGAAAATCTGCTGCGCCGACAGCACCGGCGTGGCCGGCCGCGGCTCCGGCAGGACTTCGTAGGCGATGCGGCCCTGAAGGCCGGGGCCTCCGGCGGCGGCCTCCGTCGATGGGCGCTGCTTCGCGGCGCAGGAGTTTCGTGTCTCTGTCCTTCCCGGGACGGTTGCTGGAGATGATACGACAATTCCGCCGCGCCGGGCCATTGCCGACGGGCCCTTGAGCCTCCCGTCAACGGGGGCTACAATCCCGCCATCAACGCGTTCGATCCAGGCGGGGAGTACGCATGCGAAGGAGACGCTGATGGCCAACTATATCGACGGCTTCGTCCTGCCGGTCCCCAGGAAGAACCTCGGGGCCTATCGCCGCATCTCGGAGAAGGCGGGGAAGATCTGGAAGAAGCACGGTGCCCTGGAGTACCGGGAGTGCGCCGGTGACGATCTCAAGGTGAAGATGGGAGATTCGTTCCCGCGCCGGATTCGGGCGAAGCGCGGCGAGACGGTGGTCTTTTCCTGGATCGTCTACAAGTCGCGCGCGCACCGCGACCGGGTCAACAAGAAGGTCATGAAGGACCCGGGCCTCGCCAAGATGATGGAGGGGAAGGCGATGCCGTTCGACGTCAAGCGCATGCTGTACGGCGGCTTCAAAGTCGTCGTCGACATGTAGGCGCCACACATTCGATTCACGAGGGGAGGACCCATGAGAAGCATCCGCACCGTTGTCTGCATTGCCGGGATGGTCGCCCTTGCGGCGCTGCCGGGGACGGGGGTCGCGCAGGAAGGGCCGCCGCTTCCGAAGCCGGGGCCGCATCACGCGCACTTCGCCAGGACCGCCGGGACGTGGGACGCCACCGTCGAGCATTTCGGTCCGCCGGGGACGCCGCCGCAGGTCTCGAAGGCGGTGGAGGTCAACACCCTCGACAGCAGCGGTCTCTGGTTGATCTCCGACTTCAAGGGGCAGTTCCAGGGACAACCGTTCCAGGGACACGGGATGACGGGGTACGACCTCGACAAGGGTCGCTACACCGGCGTCTGGGCCGACTCGATGAGCACGACCGTGATGCT
>JANNTZ010000128.1:0-3985 GCA_031394595.1 Acidobacteriota bacterium | reverse complement strand
CGCGGCCAGGGGCTCTACGCCTGGCGCTGGGTGATCGATTCAGGGGCGATAATCGCCGCCGGGTCCGACTTCCCCGTCGATCCCGAGCGGCCGTTGGTGGGAATTCACTCCGCCGTGACCCGGCAGGATCTCAAGCACTGGCCCGAGGCCGGCTGGCACCCCGACCAGAAGATGACTCTCGACGAGGTGCTGCGCGCCTACACCGTCAACGCCGCTTACGCCGGCTACGAGGAGAAGGTGAAGGGCCGCCTCACCCCCGGCTACTGGGCCGACCTGACGGTGCTGGCGAAGGATCTCCGGGCGATTCCCGCCCCGGCGATCCCTGACACCAGTGTGGTTTACACCATCGTGGGCGGCGGCATCGCGTACGAAGCGCGCTGACCGGTGATCCGACTCCGTCAGTACGCGCGGCTCCACCGACGCCCGGCTCTTGCCGGAGCGTTCGGACGTGCCGGAACGTCCGGGCGTGCCGGAGCCCCGGATCCTTCGGCCACAGGAGGTCGGGCCTGGGCGTAGGGTCGCGGCTGGGCTGTCGGTCGCGCCGGACCCGCCGGCCGGGCCTGGGCGTACGGTCGCTGTTGGGCTGCCGGCCGTGCTTGGTGGAACGGTCGCGGCTGGGTTGACGGTCGCGCCGGGCCTGCCGGCCTCGGCTGCCCGCCGGGCCGCCCCGGACCGGTGTAGGTCTCGGCGAACCCTTCCACCACACGGCGTTCGATGGCGTGCCCGACGAGGGCCTCGATCCCCCGCACGTGCGGGTGATCTTCCGGGGAGACGAGGGACAGGGCGTCGCCGGTTGCGCCGGCGCGCGCCGTGCGCCCGATACGGTGCACGTAGTCCTCGGGGACATTTGGCAGGTCGAAGTTGACCACGTGGGCGATACCGTCCACGTCGATGCCACGGCCGGCGATGTCAGTGGCGACCATCACCCGGGCCTTGCGTCCGCGAAAGTCGTCGAGCGCGCGGGTGCGCTGCGACTGGCTCCGGTTGCCGTGCAGGAGCGCCACGGCGTGGCCGTGCCCTTCCAGGTGGCGGGCCAGCTTGTTGGCCCCGTGCTTGGTGCGCGTGAAGACCAGTGTCTGGCCGCGGGCCTCGGTCTGAAGCAGGTGCGCCAGCAGGTCGCGCTTGCGACCGTTGGCCACCGGCAGCAGCGTGTGTCGCACCCCCGCGGCGGGGGCCGATCGGCGCGGCGCCACCTCGACGGTGGCCGGATCGCGCAGGATTTCCTTCGCAAGGCGGCGGATCTCGTCGGGCATGGTGGCCGAGAACATCAGTGTCTGGCGGCGGGCCGGGAGCGCGCCGACGATCCGACGCACGTCACGGATGAACCCCATGTCGAGCATGCGGTCGGCTTCGTCCAGGACCAGCACCTCGATGTTGCGGTAATCGACCAGACCGCGCGCCATGTGATCGAGGAGGCGCCCCGGCGTGGCGACGACGATGTCCGATCCGCGCCGCAGCTTGGCCTCCTGCGGGGCATGGCCGACGCCGCCGTGGATGACCGCGACATCAAGCCGCATGTGACGCCCGTAGGCCTTGAACGACTCCGCCACCTGCGCCGCCAGCTCGCGCGTGGGGGTCAGGATGAGGGCCCGCAGCCGGCCGCGCGTTCCTTCGCGCAGACGATGCAGGATCGGCAGCGTGAAAGCGGCGGTCTTGCCGGTGCCGGTCTGGGCACAGCCGATCAGATCGCGCCCGGCAAGGACGGTGGGGATGGCTCCCGACTGGATGGGCGTGGGCACCTCGTACCCCTCGTCGCGCACAGCGCGCGTAATCTCCTCGGCCAGACCAAATTGTGTGAATGGCACTTGTGTGACTCTCCTTTCGCCGGCGCCCATGGCGCACGGCCGTTCGGTGGACAGTCCGCATCCGCGGCCTCATGGCCGTGGACGGACTGTGACTGTGAACCTGGAGGGAACGATGCGGTTCTAGCGTTTCAGGCTGGAACCCGCTCCTGAGCGGGTCGACTTCCGAAGGCGAAGACTGCCGGCTCGCGGTTCGATAACCCGGGAATCATAAGTGCAATCGGGGGAATTGTCCAGAGTTATTATTGGCCGCCTCATTCACGCCCCCCCTCGGGTTCGAGACCCCGCAGCAGATTGTCGGCCCGCAGCCGGGAGATGTGCGGCACGACTCTGAAGGCGCCGGCGGCACGCAGGACAGCCGGCGGGTAGGTGGTGGCGACCCCCACCACCGGCAGACCGGCGGCGCGCGCCGCGCGGATCCCGCCGGGCGAATCCTCCAGGGCGAGGCCGCCGGTACCATCGGGCAATCCTAGACGTCGCAGCGCGAGCCGGTAGCCGGCGGGGTCTGGCTTGCTGCGCGGGACGTCTTCCGCGGTGACCACCGTCCGGAATAATCGCCTCACTCCGGCGGCACGGAGAGCGCCGCGCACTTCATTTCCGGCCGCGCCCGAGACCACCGCCAGCGGGACGCGACGCGCCAGGGCGCGGATCAACGGGACCGCCCCCGGTTCGAGAGGCGGCGCGCCGTGCATCAGGCGGCGGAAGGCGGCCCGCTTTCGCCGGACCATGACATCGAGCGCCGGGGTGTGGCCCCTTCCCGGGCGGCGGCCAGCGGCGCGCAGCATCGCCTCGAGGGCGCGCCGGTCGTCGAACACCAGGTAGCGCGCGTCGTAGTCGGCGCGCGACAGTTCGATCCCCAGCGGCGCGAGGACGGCGCGGAACGCCCGCCAGTGGCCGGTCTCGCTGTCGGCCAGAACGCCGTCGAAATCGAACAGGACGGCGCGGACGCCCGCGGATGGGCCCGATTCTCCTGAAGCCACTCCGCGGCGCAGTGCCGCCGAGGCCCGGTGCGCCTCCAGCCCCTCGAGACGCGCCAGTCGCTCCGTCGGTGACCCGAGACGTCGGCCACCATTGCGATCGACCTCCTGGACCGTGACCACCTTCAGAAAGCGCAGCACCGACAAGCCGCCGGTGTGGCGAGCGGCGCCGCCGGTTGGGAGGACATGATTCGGCCCCGTCACGTAGTCACCGAAGGCGACCGCCGATCCGCCCCCCACGAACAGCGAGCCGTACTGCCGGAGGAGTGGCACGAGGCGGCGCGGGGCACGGGTGTGGATGGCGAGATGCTCAGGGGCGATCCGGTTGGCGATGGCGGCAGCCGCGGGCATGGAGGCGGCCCTCAAGATGCGCCAGTGTTTCAGCGACGCCACGGCAACCCGGCGGTTGGCAGGCGGCAGGGACGGCAACTGCGCGGTCACGGCCCTTCGGACGGCAGCGGTCATTCCCCGACCCGCAGCGGCCTGGTCACCGGTGGCAATCAGCCAGAGTCGGGCGTCGGGATCGTGCTCGGCCTGGGCGATCAGGTCGGCGGCGACCTGCCGCGGATCGGCGGCGCGGTCGGCAATCACCAGCAACTCGCTCGGCCCGGCGATGAAGTCGATCCCGACCTCGCCGGACAGGATTTCTTTGGCGGCGGCGACGTAGCGGTTGCCGGGTCCGACGACGATGTCGCAGCGCGGCACGGTCCGCGTGCCGATCGCCATGGCGGCGATCGCCTGCGCCCCGCCGACGGCGAAGACGCGATCGACGCCGGCGATCCGGGCGGCGGCGAGGATCTCCGGAGCGATGCTCCCGTCGGGGCGTGGCGGCGTGCAGAGGACCACCCGCCGGCAGCCGGCGATGCGCGACGGGATGACTCCCATCAGGACGCTCGAGCACAGCGGGTACCGGCCGCCCGGGACATAGACGCCGACGGTGTCGATCGGGATCAGCCGTTGTTCCAGCGTCACGCCGCCGGCGCGGACGCGGAAGGGGCGGATCGATCCTTTCTGGAGGCGCGCGAAGGCGGCGATCCGCCGCGCCGCGAAGCGCAACGCCGCCCGTGTGGACCCGTCCACGAGACGCTCCCCCTCCCTTCGATGGGCGATGGAGACTTCGATGGCCCGGCGGCGGGCTCCATCGAAGCGGCGGGTGAAATCCCGGATCGCCGCGTCGCCCCGCCGTCGCACCTGGGCGATGATGCG
>JANNTZ010000064.1:0-6761 GCA_031394595.1 Acidobacteriota bacterium | reverse complement strand
CGCATCCGCGTCGGCCCGAAACCAAGCGTCAAAGTCCGATCTCCGAAACCCGCGCGCGGCTCCGCCAGGAACGCGTCGTCGGGATGAAGGTCGCCCGCTTCGAGGCGAATCCCAAAGTTCTCGAGGGCGCCGGACGGACTGCCCTGAGGCTGGGGAGTTTCGTGGGGCGGCTGCCGATGGGGTTGCATAGGACGCTCGAAATATACCGTGATCCCGCGGCTCTGTCCAAACCTAATCCCGGCACGCATTCGAAGCGCTGCCCGGATTGCACACCGGAGTCACAGAATCGTAACCCCTGCGGAGGCCGCTATCGTTCCAGGATCTGGATCGGCTTCGCGGGCCGCGGCGGCGGTCCGCCCCGCAGCGGGAGATAGGTCCGGAAGAACCCGATCAGCGCCTCGTCATAGGCTTTCTTGTCCTCGGCGTAGAGACCTGAAGCGAGCGAGGCCTTGAGTTCCAGGAAGTTCTTGTCGGCATCGCCCCCTTCCGGTAGGGCATCGTAAAGTGCCCGGCCCTCCGCGAAGCGATCCGGCATGTCGTGCGCCACGATGATCAGCGTGTTCTTCCGCGCCAGCCGCCCCAGTCCGCCGCTGAGACCGGCTTCATCCATCTTGAAGGCGAAGAACGGCTGATAGAACGGCCGCACCGCCGCCATCAGACCGTGGGCAGGAGGTGGCACCAGGGCGCGGAGTTGCCGATCGATCCTGGCCGGGATCGTCGCGTAGGGGGTGTCGAGGGCCAGCGCCACAATCGTCGGGTCGTCGAGCGACGCCATGGCCCCGGCGTACGCCCCCATGCCGATCCCCCAGAGACCGGCCCGGGTCGTGTCGACGTCCTTGCGACTCCTGAGCCAGTTCAGTGCACCCTGCACGTCACCCGGTTCCTGCACGCCAAGGGTCGTGCCGCTCCCGCCGCTTCGGCCGTGGCCCCGGAAGTCGAAAACCAGCAGCGGATAGCCGGCCCGGTTGAGACTCGCCGCGGAGTTCACCAGGGTGAGCCGCGATCCACCAAAGTCGTGGCACAGGAGGATCAGCGGCGCCCCGGGCGCCCCTTTGATGTACCAACCCGACAGTGGCACTCCATCGGCCGCTTCAAAGGTGATGTCCTCGACTCGCAGCAGCAGGTCGGCAGGATCGAGCGTCGTCTCGTCACGCTTGGGGTGCGTGAGGGTGTACAGGAGAAGGAAGACACCCCCGACGACGATCGCGAAGGCGCCGAACAGGACGAGGAGAGCCCGGCCGAATGGGTTGGACCAGAAACTTGCGCCGCTTGGCACCATGCGGCCGGAATATAGCACAGCGATTCAGAGGCTGGAGCCCGGAAGAGCCGCCCGTATGCGCCCCGCCAGGTCGCGACCGACAATTTCGGCTACGGCCTCGGGGCTTGCCTCGCGCACGCCCTGGACCGACCCGAACCGGCGCAGCAGGGCGCGCGCCCGACGCGGACCGATTCCCTCGATCTCGGTCAAGGCAGTCGTGACGGTGCGCCGGGTCCGGAGCTTGCGGTGGAAGGTGATGGCGAAGCGGTGGGCCTCGTCCCGGATCCTCTGGAGAAGGTGCAGGACATGAGAATCGTCCGGCAGCCGCACCGCCCCCACTCGTCCGTCCAGGAAGATCTCCTCCTCCCGCTTGGCGATCGCCGCCACCTGCAGGTGCCCCAGACCGAGCGACTCCAGAACCCGGACGGCCGACGAGAGTTGTCCGCGGCCGCCGTCGATCAGCACCAGGTCGGGCAGGTCACGTCCCTCGCGAAGCTGCCGTGCATAGCGCCGCCCGACCACTTCCGCCATGGCGGCAAAATCGTCCGATCCTTCCACCGTCTTCACCTTGAAGGTCCGGAAGTCCTGGCGCCGGGGCCGACCCGCCTCCCAGACGACCAGCGAGGCGACCTGGTCGCTCCCCTGGATATGCGAGATGTCGAAGCATTCGATCCGGTGGGGCGGCTCGTCCAGACCGAGGGCCTCCTGCAGGGCCTCGAGGACTTCGACCCCGTGGGTGTGCGGCGCCCGGAACATCGCCTCGAACGCCAGCCGGGCGTTCTCCTTCGCCGTCTCCAGGAAATCGCGCGCCGCGCCGCGCCGCGGCACCCGGAGGGTCACCCGGCTGCCGCGGCGCGTGGTCAGCCATTCTTCGATTGCCGCCCGCGATGCCGGTTCGATTGACACGGCCACGACAGCCGGGATGGAGTCGCTGCCGGCGTAATAGCGCGTCAGGCATTCGTCCAGGAACTCCGCGTCAGTCCCGCGGATCCCCTCGAAGGCGAACTCGCGTCGCGCCTGCACCTGCCCCTCGCGCATCTGGAACACCTGGACCGAGGCGATCTCACCTTCGCGGAAGTAGGCCAGGGAGTCCTGGTCCTCCAGACCCACCGAGGCGATGCTCTGCCGTTCGGCGGTGCGTCGGAGCGTGCGGACCAGATCGCGGTAATGGGCCGCCGCCTCGAAATGTTCGGCGGCCGCCGCGGTGGCCATTTTCTCCTCGAGCTTGCGCACCAGATCGCGGCTGCGCCCCTCCAGGAACAGGCGGGCGTCCTCCGCCGCCTGGGCATATTCCTGCTCGTCCACCAGGCCGGCGCACGGTCCCAGGCACTGATTGAGCTGATACAGCAGGCAGGGTCGCGGGCGCGACCCGTCGAGGGTCTCGTAACAGGTGGCCACCTTGAAGTGCCGCGCCACCATGTGGATCGTCCGGCGGGCGGTCGAGGCCGGCAGGTACGGCCCGAAGTAGGCGTTGCCGTCGAGACGGGCCCGCCGAACCAGCACCACCCTGGGGAATCGCTCGCCGACGGTCATCTTGAGGTACGGGAAGTTCTTGTCGTCACGCAGCTTGATGTTGAAACGCGGCCGCTCTTTTTTGACCAGGTTGTTCTCGAGGATCAGCGCCTCGACCTCGGTGCGGGTGACGATGAACTCAAGGTCGTGAATTTCCGCCAGCAGCGCGTCGGTCTTGGGCGCCTGACCGCCTGCCCCCTCCTGGAAATACGACCGGACGCGGCTCTTCAGCGACCGCGCCTTGCCGATGTAGATCACCTTCCCGTCGCGGTTGCGGTACAGATAAACGCCGGGGCCGTCCGGCAGGTCGTCGAGTTTCGCCCGCGCGGGCGTGAGATCCATCGGTTCTCCGGCAGTCATTGTGGCGCGCCGCTTCAGGCGGTGGCGAACGTCAGCACTTTCTTGAGATAGCGGATACGGTCGCGCAGCGCGGCGGCCTCCTCGAACTGGAGCTTTTCGGCGGCGGCGTGCATCCGTGTCTGCAGGGTCGCGTTCTCGGCCTCGATCTCGTCGGGGCGTCGGCCCCGATCCGCGTCGGTCTCCGTTTCCTTCGGCACCTTGAGATAATCGGCCTCGTAGACGCTCCCCAGGACATCGTCGATCTGCTTGACGATGGTTTCCGGCGTGATCCCGTGGTCCTGGTTGTAGCGTCCCTGGAGAATCCGGCGGCGGTTGGTCTCGTCGATCGCCGCCTTCATCGAGCCGGTCGTCCGGTCGGCGTACATCAGGACCTTGCCGTTGACGTTGCGTGCCGCCCGGCCGCAGGTCTGGATCAGGGAGCCGGCTGACCTCAAGAAACCTTCCTTGTCGGCGTCGAGGATCCCGACCAGCGAAACCTCCGGCAGATCGAGACCCTCGCGCAGCAGGTTGATGCCGACCAGGACATCGAACTCGCCCCGCCGGAGGTTTCTCAGGATGCGGACTCGTTCCAGGGTGTCGATATCGGAGTGCAGGTATTCCACCCGCACCCCCAGGTCGCGGTAGTAGCGGGTCAGTTCTTCGGCCATCCTCTTGGTCAGGGTGGTCACCAGAACGCGTTCGTTCCTTTCCGCGCGCAAACGGATCTCGTGCAGCAGGTCGTCCACCTGGTGACGCACCGGCCGGACTTCGATCTCCGGATCCATCAGGCCGGTCGGCCGGATGACCTGCTCGACCACTTCCCCGCCGGACCACTTCAGTTCGTCCTCGGCGGGGGTCGCCGACACGTAGACCCGCTGTCCGACCCGCGCCTCGAATTCCTCGAAGCGCAGCGGGCGGTTGTCGATCGCCGAGGGCAACCGGAAGCCATAGTCCACCAGCGTCTCCTTGCGCCGGCGGTCTCCCCAGTACATGCCGCGAAGCTGTGGCACGCTGACATGGCTCTCGTCGAGGATCATCAGGTGGTCCTTCGGCAGGTAGTCGAGCAGGGTCGGGGGCGGCTCGCCCGTCCGCCGCCCCGTCAGGTGCCGGGAGTAGTTCTCGATGCCGGTGCAATAGCCGACTTCTTTGATCATCTCCAGGTCGAACATGGTCCGCTGGTGCAGTCGCTGCGCCTCCAGGAGCTTGCCTGCCGTCTCGAGTTCGCCCAGCCGGACCCGCAGCTCTTCCTTGATCGAGTCAATCGCCCGCAGCAGGTGGTCGCGTGGTGTCACGTAGTGCGAGTTCGGGTAGATCGGAACGCGGTGCAGGCGACGCAGCACCGCACCGCGCACCGGGTCGATGGTCGAGACCTGCTCCACCGTGTCTCCGAACAGCTCGATGCGGACGGCGACCTCGTCGTAGGATGGAAAGATCTCGATGACGTCGCCGCGCACCCGGAACTTGCCGCGTTCCAGGTCGAATGGCGTGCGCTCGTACTGGATCTCCACCAGCTTGCGCAGCAACGCATCGCGGTCGAGGACCTGCCCCGGCTCCAGCATCACCATCATGCCGTGGTAGGCCTCCGGCGATCCGAGGCCGTAGATGCAGGACACCGAGGCGACGATCACCACGTCCCGTCGTTCGAACAACGACCGGGTCGCCGAGTGCCGCATCCGGTCGATCTCGTCGTTGATCGTCGATTCCTTCTCGATGTAGGTGTCGCTCTGCGGGACGTAGGCCTCCGGCTGGTAATAGTCGTAATAAGAGACAAAGAACTCGACGGCGTTCTCCGGAAAGAAGCGCTTGAACTCCTGGTAGAGCTGGGCCGCCAGGGTCTTGTTGTGCGACAGCACCAGGGTCGGCCGTTCGACCGTCTCGATGACCTTGGCCATGGTGAAGGTCTTGCCGCTGCCGGTGACCCCCAGGAGCACCTGGTGCGTGCGTCCCGCCTGGAGCCCGGCGACCAGCCGCCGGATCGCCTCCGGCTGGTCACCTTTCGGCTCGAACCCGGTGATCAATTTGAAGAGACCCGCCACGTCCATCCCTCCAGGCACCCAATGATAGGATACGTGGCGCTTCTGGAGTCATGCATGACCTCTCCGTCGTTCACCCATCCCCCCGATGCCGCTTGGTTTCAGGCCCTGACGGTCCCGGCGGGACGGCGCTCCGCCCGACTGCAGATTGGCCGGCTGGCGGTCGAGTGCACCGGATTGCCTGACGACATCGCCGATTGGATGGCGGCCTCCTGGGCCCCCTTCATGGCCCTGCCGGACGGGACCGGCGACCCCCTCAGGATCGCGGTGCTCTCCTGCCCGGTCGAGTATTTCCTCGAACCCGGCTTCGTGAACGCCCGGGAGAATTACCGGGTGACAACTGCGCTGGATGGCACGGTGCTCCGGACAATGTCCTACCGTCTCGCCTCCTGGGCCGACACCGCGGCGCGCCACGGGCAGGTTGCCCTGGGCCGCGGCGATCTCGATCCGGCGCCCCGCGCCTTCGAGAACTTTCTTCGCAGCGCTTTCGCCTGGTTGGCGATCGATAGCGGTGGTTTCCTGTTGCACGGCGCTTCGATTGTCCGCGATGGCAGGGCCTACCTCTTTTATGGTCCGTCGGGGGCCGGCAAGTCGACCCTCTCCGCCCTGGCTCACGGCGGCCGGGTGATCAGCGATGATCTGACCGTGATCCAGCGTGACGCGTCGGACTCTGCACTCCCCGGCCGTGCGCCCGCACACGCCGCTCACGACGGACCGTCAAGGCTCGTGGCCGCGGGCGGGCCGTTCCGGGGAACCTGGACGGGCGGCGAACCGGTGGTCGGGTCCTACCCGGTCGCCGGCCTGTTCCGGCTTCGCAAGAGCGAACTCACTTTCGTGAAATCCGACGACGGCAGCTGCTTTGCCGACCTGATCGGCAACCTGCCATTCGTCGTGGATCAGATCCCGCACGCCCCCTGGTTGATCGATCGTGTCCACACTGCCGTCAAGGGTGTGCCGCTGGCCGCCCTGCATTTCCAGAAATCGACTCCCTTCTGGGAGGCGATCGACAGCTACCTCGCCCGACGATCGTGACCGTCGGCCTCGTGCCGCGTGCGACGGGGCCACCGGCCAGACTCAACGGACATCGCGGTACAGACTGCGCAGACGCGCCGGGTCGGCACCGAGGGCGTGACGCGTTTTGAGCCAGGCAAAGGCGAGGGAAGTCCGTACGACGCCACCCTGGAGCAGGCGGCGACCCGAGGTCGCGACCGCGATCGGCAGGGTGCGGACGCGGCCGGCCCGCCGCAGCGCCCGGGAAAATCGCAGGTCCTCGAACAGGGGGATGTCGGGGAAGCCGCCGAGTCGTTCGAACACCCGGCGGCGCACGAAGATCGCCTGGTCGCCGTAATGGATTCTCAGAAGCCGCGATCGAATCGTCGCCCAGGCGGCGATGATCCGCAGCCGGAAATCCGGCTCGCGGTACGCCAGGCGGAATCCACCGCCGGCGACCCGCGGATCGAAGAGCGCTCCCATCACAGCCGCCAGTCCCCGGGGATCCAGGATGGTGTCGGCGTGCAGGAAGAGAAACGCCTCCCCGCATGCCACCGTGGCCCCCAGATTCATCTGGCGGGCTCTCCCGGGGCGCACCGTACTTATCAGGTCCGCCCGACGGCCCGGCT
>JANNTZ010000041.1:0-4182 GCA_031394595.1 Acidobacteriota bacterium | reverse complement strand
CGGGACGCCCTCCGCGAGCGGCGTGGCAAAGAGCTTAAACTCGGGATCGTTCGCGACAAGCGCGAGATGACCCTGACGATTGCGGCGCCCAAGGAGGGCGAGGGCGAAGCGGCACAGTTCAATTGGATTGAAGGTTCCCTGGGCGACGAGGCGATCGAGGACGGTGTCGAGGAGGGGGTGGAGGGGGCGCTCCGGGACGCGCACCGCGATCTCGAGAAGGGAATCCGGACGATCCAGAAGGAAAAAAGGAAGATCGTCGTCGAGGAGAGCGCCGGCGCCATCTGATAACATCGGCGCCTTTGTCGCGAGGCGCCGGTGTCGCAGGTCATCGAAGCGCGGTCCCTGGTCAAGAAATACGGCACGCTCGTCGCCGTCAACGGCATCGAGTTCTCCGTTCGCGCGGGGGAGTGCTTCGGGTTCCTGGGACCGAACGGCGCCGGCAAGACCACGACCGTCAAGATGATCTGCTGCGCCGCGCCGCTGACTTCTGGCGACCTGACGGTCTTCGGCATGGACGTCCGGCGGCAGCCGCGGCTGATCAAAGCGCGCATCGGCGTCTGCCAGCAGGACGACAGCCTCGACCCCGACTTCTCGGTCCTCAAGAACCTGACCGTCTTCGGGCGCTATTTCGGTCTTCTACCTGCGATCGCCGAGCCGCGCGCCCGTGAACTGCTCGAGTTCATGGGGCTCTGGGAGCGGCGCTCCGCCCGGATCCGCGAGCTCTCCGGAGGTCTCAAGCGGCGGCTGGTCATCGCCCGGGCGCTGATCAACAACCCCGATCTCCTGATCCTCGACGAGCCGACCACCGGTCTCGACCCGCAGTCGCGGCACCAGGTCTGGGACCGGGTGCGGGAGCTGCGGCGGCAGGGGAAGACGATCCTGCTGACCACCCACTACATGGACGAAGCGCAGTCGCTCTGCGACCGGCTGTTGATCATGGACCACGGCAAGGTCCTGGTCGAAGGGCAGCCGACCGACCTGGTCCGGACGCGCGTCGGCCGCGAGGTCGTGGAGGTCTGGGGTTTCCCGCCCGATCTCCTCGAACTCGCCCGGCGCAGCCGGTGGAACTTCGAAGCCGACACCACGCGGCTGTTCGTCTACACCGACGCCGGGGACGAGGTGTACCGATCGATCGCCGGCCGGTTCCAGGTGGAGCGCTGCACCGTGCGGACGGCGGGGCTCGAGGACCTGTTCCTGAAGCTGACCGGCCGGGAGCTGCGGGAATGACCGCGCTGGCCGCCAACATCAGCACCCGGTCGCTGCGCATCTGGCAGCGCAACCGGGATGTCTATTTCGTCACCTGGAAGACCAACCTGTTCCCGCCACTCCTCGAGCCGGTCCTTTACCTGCTGGCGTTCGGCGCCGGCATCGGCGCCCTGGTGCAAACCGTCCCGTACCGCGGCCAGGAGATCGGCTACACGGCGTTCATTGCCCCGGGCCTGCTGGCGACCCAGGTGATGTTCCAGGCGTTCTTCGAGACCACCTACAACACCTTTGTCCGGATGTACTACCAGAAGACCTTCGACGCGATCCTGGCGACGCCGCTGTCGATCGAGGACGTCATGACCGGCGAGCTGCTGTGGGGCGCCACCAAGGGATCGATCGGCTGCACCCTGATGATGCTGGCGGTCAGTTTCTTCGGCCTGCTCAGCTATCCCACCGTCCTGGTGATCGTGCCGTTCTCGTTCCTGGCGGGACTGTTCTTCGCGGCGCTCGGGCTCTGCTTCACGGCGCTGGTGCCGCAGATCGATGCCTTCAACTTCCCGACCTTCCTGCTGATCATGCCGATGTTCTTGTTTTCGGGGACCTTCTTCCCGCTCGACGTCCTGCCGCGCTGGGCGCAGCTGCTGGCCGAGGTCCTGCCGCTGACCCATGTCGCCGATGTCATGCGCGAGGCGGCGCTCGGCCGCCTGCCGGCCGATCTCTGGTGGGACGTCCTGTACCTGGCGGTGACCGCGGTGCCGCTCAGCCTGCTCGGGATCTTCCTGATGAAACGGCGGCTGGTGAAGTAAGCCTCAGCGGGTCGCGCCCCACAGACCGCGCCCGGCCTCGCGCGCCTCGCGCTCGTAGGCGCGGAACTCCTTCAGCCGCGCGAACGGGAATTTCACGTAGGCGTGCCCGTACCCCTGCCGGACGATCTCGGCGTTCAGGCAGACGCCGTCCTCGAGGAAGACGTAGCGGAGCAGCCGCCCGTAACGATCCCGGTTCGGCTGGCCCTGCTCGCCGGCGAGGCGAACCGGTTTCCCGAGGACCATCCGGCGCGTGAAGGCCGTCGCCTCCTTCGCGAAGTACTCGACCGGCTTGCGGGGATGGACGCTCTCGGGGGTATCGACGCCGATGAGGCGGATTTTCTCGAGGCCGGTCGGGAGGCTGACCTGGATCGTATCGCCGTCCACGACCCGGACGACGGTCGCCTGCTCGTCCGCTTCGGCCCGCCGGTCGTTGACCGACCCGACGACGAGCGCGGAGAGCAGCAGGGGCAGCGCGACTGCAGCGACGCGTGCCAGGGGGCGCATGGCAGGCCTCGAACCGCCAGGGGCGGCGACGCGGGGAGTCTACTACGCGCCGGTGAGCGCCTGCAGCCGCCCGAAGGACACTCTCTTGGATAGTTTGACAGGGATGCCGGTGCCGAAGCGGAAGATCAATCGTCCGGTTCCGGCAGACATGATGAGTGTCGGGATCAGAAAAGGAACAGGGCGCCGGCCATGGCGCAGATTCGCGTCGCGGTGGGCCGGTCCATCGCCGTCAGCAGATCCCGGAACGGCACGTCGGCGGCCGCCGGGCCCCGCAGCAGATCGAGGTAGACGACCGCCGGGCGGCGCCCCTCGCTTTTGGGGGCGAGGGCCGCGAACCGCTGCGGGCCGTCGGTGCGGGCGTGCCGGCGTCGTTCCCGACGGAGCCGTTCGAGACGCGCCGGGTCGCCCGAGATCATCGCCTCGACGGCGGTACGGGCGTCATCCCTGAACACATCCGCCAGGCCGGCGGCGATCTGCGCGTGCGGGGCCAGGACGGCATCGAGCGGCGCGGCCGGGACATTCATCGACCAGGAGGAAAGCGGGATCACGTCGGGAAACAGTTCGGGGTGAGGAAGGAGGACCGCGGCGCGCTCGAGGAGCGCCATCACCGTGGCTTCGACGGCCCAGTCCGGGGACCTGGATGCCCCGGCGGCACCGACTGCCGGCATCCCGGCGTCCGGCCCGGTGGTGTCGGGTACCGGGGCGTCTGGTTCCGGCATCAAGACGTCAGGCCCGGGCGCCGGTTCTGGTCGGGGTGTGGCCAAGGCGCCGGCAATGGTTCGCGCCAGGTCCGCCAACGCAGGCGGCGGTGGCTCGAACGGGGCGTGACGCAGACGGGCCAGACCTTTCGGATGATCGATCAGGACCTGCGGCACCAGGATCCGGGCCTTGTCCTGGTGCTGCACCAGCCAGTCGATGACGTGACGGGGAACCGGTCGTTCCGGCGGGCAGGCGAGGATACGAGTGCGCAGGCTCATCTCACTCCCGTGACGCCGGTGGCACCGGCAGCGGGCCGCACAGACTCTCGGCGCGTGGCAGGTAGTGGGTCCGGATCAGCCGTTCGATCCGATCGTCGATATCCCTGGCGGCGGCCGCTGACTCCCGGGATTCGGTGGCTGGATCCCGCGCTCCGGCAACTACTCCCTGCGCATCGGCCGCAGCGGGCTGGGCAGCGTAGGCCTGTTCGAACAGCAGTCGGAGTTCCGTGGTGGGACTGGCGGCCTGGGGCACCGCGACGACCCCCTTTCGGATCTCGGTTGGGGGGATCACGCAGACATACGACGACCCGGACGTCAGCATCACTCCTCCGTCCTCCGCCACCACGGCGCGGTAGCGATCGGTGACCAGCGTCAGCGATCGTATCCCGGCGGCGGCCGATGTTGTCATCGTGACCGCCGGCCCGACAAACCGCGCACCTTCGGAGTCCCGCTCCGCGCCGGACGCCTGGTCGACAGACCGGAACGCCTGCGAATCCGGCGAGGAGGGGAGCTCGGAGTGGCCTGGGACACGATGCGGCGGGGCCGGCGGCGCTTTCATCAGCGGCACCTCCTGCAACGCCGGTCGCTCCATGACCTTCTCCTCCAGCAAAGCCGGCCGATCCGCCATCCGATCCCCGTGGAATGCCGGCCCTCCCGCGTCGCGGTCCTGCTCCGGCGGGGGGGCATTC
>JANNTZ010000034.1:0-1715 GCA_031394595.1 Acidobacteriota bacterium | reverse complement strand
TCTCTCGTTCGGGCCAAGCACGATGAGAAATGGACTTTCTCTCGACATAGATCCTCCCGGAAGAACTGGGAGGATGATACGCGGCCGGACCGAGAAAGGCTAGATCTATACGTCATCGTATTTGTGAAAGCGAGTACTAAGCCTCCACCTCGATCTCGCGCTTGCGGCGGGCCATGAAATCGCGCAGCGCCTCGTCGATGGCGGGGTCGAGCTTCGGCTCCTGGTAGGACGCCAGCAGCTTCTTCCAGCGCGCCGTCGCCCGCTCGTAGGCGTCCATCGAACCCTTCTTGACCCAGGACTCGAACGCCTCGGTGTCGGCGAGTTGCGGGAAATAGAACTCGGTCTTGAAGTGGCGGCGGGTGTGCTCCTCGCCGAGGAAATGGCCGCCGACGCCGACCTTGGCGATGACGTCGAGCGCCAGGGTCTCGTCGTCCACCGGCACGCCGGCGAAGAAGCGGCCGGTCATCTCCAGCATCTCGGCGTCCATGACGATCTGCTCGAACGACGCGGTGAGGCCGCCGTCGGTCCAGCCGGCCGATTGCAGCACGTAGTTCACGCCGCCCAGGATGAGCGGCCAGAGCATGTTCATCTTCTCCTGCCCCGACTGGTGGTCGGGGATCTTGGAGTTGGTCAGGACCCCGCCGCCGCGGACGGGGAGTTTGTAGCGGCGCGCCATCTGCGACGACCCGAGGATGCCGAGCGCCGCCTCCGGGCGGCCGAACGCCGGCGCGCCGGTGCGCATCTCGAGACCGGTCAGGAACGACCCGTACAGGCAGGGCGCCCCGGGCCGCACCAGCTGCGCCAGGGCGATCGCCGACAGGCACTCGGCGTTCTGCTGCGCCACCGCCGCCGCCAGGGTGACCGGGCTGGTCGCCCCCGCCATGATGAACGGCGTGATGATGTTGACCTGCCCGGCGGCGGCGTACTCGATCAGCCCCTCGGCCATGTTCGAGTCGTAGCGCAGCGGGCTGTTGGAATTGATGATCCCGACCAGGACCGGTTTGTCGCGGATCGCCTCGCGTCCGCCGAAGACGAACGCCATCATGTCGATGTGATCGCGGGCCCGCAGCGTGCTCCAGGCGTCGCCGATCATCCCCTTGCTGCTCAGACGGATCTGGTCGTAGAGGATGTCGAGATGCCGGGTCTCGACCGGCAGGTCCTTCACCGAGATCTCCGGGCAGCCGTGGTGCAGGATGTCGATCGTCTCGCACAGCCGGACCAGGTCCTGCTGGTCCTTGACCACACCGTCACGCCGGCCGCGCTCGCGATCCATGGAGAAAGGCGGCCCGCTGACCGGCGCGAACACCAGGTGATCGCCGCCGATGACGACGCTTCTCTCCGGGTCGCGCGCGTGGACGGTGAACTGCGATGGCGCCTTGCGGACCGTCTCCTCGACGAACTCCGGCGGCATGTAGACCCGCTGTTCGGCGACGTCCACCTTGACGCCGGCCTTGCGGAACAGGTCGATCGCCCGCTCGTCCTCGAACACCACGCCGTGGTCGCGCAGAATCCGCGTGGTGGCGATGTGGACCCGCTCCTCGGCCTCGGGCGACAGGATGTTCAGAGGTTTCAGGGTGTTTCGCAGGCCGCGCACATCGTCCCCCTCGGTGAAGAGGGGAAGCCTAGCAGAGGGGACCGGCGGCCACAAGCCACGGCCGGCGCGGCGAGCGGGCGGTGGCGCTGGTGATCAGCGCGGCAGGAGCGGCCGGAGCAGG
>JANNTZ010000410.1:0-6239 GCA_031394595.1 Acidobacteriota bacterium | reverse complement strand
GTTCGCCGCCGCTTTGACCACCGCCAGGCCGTACAGTTCGACGCTTTCCTTCGGCGACCGGAACAGCAGCAGGTCCCCCGCCCGCTCCAGCGCCGCCCCTGCCTCCATGGCGCCGGGCTTCATCGCCACGTACTTCCGGTAGAACCCGGCCGCCTCGCGCGCTTTCCCCAGCCCGCCCAGCACCGACCCGAGCTCGAAATGCGCCTCCACGGCGGCCACCGTGTTCGGATACTTCTCCACCAGCACCCGGTAGATCGCCTCGGACTCGGCGAGTCGGTCGAGATCGTGGTTGACGATCGCCCGGGTGTACAGGACCATCGGGGTAAGGGGGTGATCGGGGAAGGAAGTCTCGAAACCTTCGAGCGCCGTCAGCGCTTCGGTCGGCCGGGCGCTCAGGCGGAGCGCCCGGGCGAGTTGGAAGCGCAGGACCGGCACCAGATCGGTGGTCGGCTTGCCCTCGAGTGCCCGCCGGTAAAGATCGATCGCCCCCTGCATTTCTCCGCCGCGCTGCCGTGCCTGCCCGGCTGCGAACAACAGATCGGGGACCCGGGGATCGTCGGGAAACTTCGTCGCCGCCTCTTCGAACAGCCCGGCCGCCGGCAGCGGCTTCCCCTCCACCATCAGGCAGCGCGCCTCTCCCTGCAGCGACTGGACCACCTCGGCCTGGGTGGGGCAGAGGGTGCGGGCCTCCTGGAACTGGGCAATCGCCTCGTTCATCCGGCCCTGCGACAGGAGCGCTTCCCCGCGGACCAGCATGTCGGCGACCTTGCCGCCGTACCCCTGGGCCAGCGTCCGCCCGGGCAGCAGAAGCCCGGCGGCGATCGCCATCAGGATCAAGGGTCGGGTTCGCATGACGGCGGCTATTCTATGTCGGCTTCGGACGGGAAAGGACCATGACCCGGGAACCATGCCCCGTGTGGGCCCTGAAAGAATCGGCACGTCTCGCCGCGCTGGTCGCCGATCGCGCCGTGGTCCGACTGGCGCGTGCCCGGCGTCTCCTGACTGCGCCCGACCTGCGCCGCGTGGTTCCGGCAGCGGCGCCACTGCTGCGGACGCTGTCGGCGATGCTGCGTCGGATGCCCGCCGCCGCGCGGCGCCTGGTCCTGCACGGACCGGACTTGCGGGGCTTCCTGGGCGAGGTGGAAACCTGGACGACCATCGCCCGTGCCGCCGCGGTGGCGCGTCCGGGCAGCGGCCGATCGGCCGGACCGCGCTCCGATCGGCGGCACCTCGCCCTCTTCGCCAAGGTCAGCCGCACCGAGCACCTGGTCCTTCTGGCGCCGCGGGGACGGATCGACGCCGGCTTCGCGGGCCGCGCCGCCGGATACGCGCGCCGCCGGCTGCGGGAAGTGGCGGACGATCTCGCCGCCTTCGTCCTCGGCCTGCGCCTAGCAGGAGCCGATGGGCCGGACTTCACGGCGCATCTCACGTTCCGCGCCGACCCGGAACAGGGCCGGCCCGGGAACCGGATCGATCTCGGCACCGTCGTGGGCCCCGCCGGGCCGATCGGTCTCGTCGATCCCGGATCGACCCGTCTCCGCGTCCACGCCGGGTCCCGGACCATCACGCTGCGCCGGACGGCCGGCGCGGCCCTCGTCCGCCGCGCTCTCGTCCCCGGCAGCTCCATCGTCCTGGCACCAGCGGTCCGCTGCCACCCCCGTCGTCTGGTCGTCGCCGGGCCGCTGCCGGACGCCGGACCCCGCCTCGCCCGGGCCCTGCGTCTCGTGCAGATCGCCTGGCCGGAGGCCCATCGCGAGATCCTGCTGCGGACCCGCCTCGTCGTGCCGGTCGTCGAGCCAGGGACCGTCTCCTGGTCGATCGCCGCCCGCCCCGGAGTGTCGTTCATCAACCTGCGCGGCAAGACGACGGTCGATCTCGCCGACGACCTCCTGCACGAGACCGCCCATCATCATCTGCACGATCGACAGGAGATCGAGGACCTGCTGCGGCACGGGCCGGACACGGAGGAGGTGCAGGCGTTCGACTCCCCGTGGCGCGGCACCCGGCGGCCGCTGCACGGGATCCTTCATGGTGCGTTCACGTTCAGTTTCCGGGCCGAGCTGTTCCGCCGCCTGCTGCGCGCCCGCCGGGCACACCCGCGGGTTATCGCGCCACTCCTGGCGGGCCGGAGCCCGGCCTGGATCCGATCCGAGATTCGCCGCGAGGATGGGATGGTGGCGGTGGCCGTCCGCGATCTCGGTCGCGCCGCGCGCGAAGGCCTGCTGACGTCGCGGGGGCGCCGCCTGCTGCGGGCCCTGTATCGGCCCCGGGATCGTGCTTCTAGGGCTGCTCCTCGAGTACGTGCAGGCGGCCGGCGGCGAGGCCGGGGAAGTTCTGGACGGCACCGCCCGGCCAGGTGACGGTCACGTCGGCGGTCGGCGCGGCGGATCCGGCGCCCGGCACGGAGGATCCGGCGGCCGCGCCCACGCCTGCCACGCCGGTGGCGGACGGGCCGAGACCGAAGGTCAGGATCGACTCGCTCTGGGAGGCATAGGACGAGGCGGCGCGGGCGGTGCGGCGGGCGGTCATGGTCCCCGACTTCAGCCGCACCACGGCGCCGACTCCGTCGCGGTTGGACTTCCGGCCGACCAGCTTCACTCTGATCCAGGCGCCGGCGTTGCCGCCATCGTTGCGCAGCAGGACGGCGGGACCGTTGTTGACGCTCATGGCGATGTCGAGATCGCCGTCCTGATCGTAGTCGGCGTAGGCGGCCCCGCGTGCCACGCGCGGGACGACCAGGTCGGGACCGGCGCGGTCCTCAGCCTGATCGAAGCGGCCGCCGTCAAGACCGCGGAACAGATGCGGCGGCTCGGCGTAGGTCACCGATGGCTGCACGCGGCTGATGTCGTTTTCGACATGCCCGTTGGCGACGAAGATATCGAGCCGGCCGTCGAGATCGAAGTCGAAGAAGAAACAGCCGAAGGCCAGCGTCAGCAGACTCGGCTGGCCGATGCCGGCGATCGCCGCGTCGTCGATGAACAGCCCCCGTCCCTCGTTGTGATAGAGCGCCAGCATCTCGTTGGCGAAGTTGCCGATCACCAGGCTCTCGCGGCCGCTGCCGTCATACTCGCCGGCGTCGATCCCCATGGCGCCGCGGGCCTTTCCTTCCTCGCTGAAGGCGATGCCGGCGGTCCGACCGACCTCCTCGAACCGCCCGTCGCCCCGGTTGCGGTACAGACCGTTCGGCTGCGTGTCGTTGGCGACCGCCAGGTCCTGCCAGCCGTCCTCGTCGAAATCGAACGCCACGACGCCGAGCGCCTTGCCGGTCGGGTCGAACACCCCCGCGGCCTTGGTGACGTCCTCGAACGTCCCGTCGCCCCGGTTCCGGTAGAGACGGTTGGTCGCCCCCTTGTAGGACTCCGGCGTGCAGTACGACTTGTTGACGCCATCGAGGGTGCAGAAGATGTCGGTCGCCGGGGTCCACTCGACGTAGTTGCAGACGAACAGGTCGAGCCGGCCGTCGCGGTCATAGTCGATCCAGGTGGCGCTCGATCCGAACGCCGGGTCGGAGACGCCGGCCGCTGCGGTCGCGTCCTCGAACGTCCCGTCGCCCCGGTTGCGGTACAGGCGGTCGGGGCCAAGGGCGTTCACGAACAGATCGGCATCGCCGTCGTTGTCGTAATCGCCCGCCGTCGCGCCGATGCCGTACGACTCGACGGCCAACCCGGCGCGCTTCGTGATCTCCTCGAAGGAGCCGTCGCCGCGATTGCGATACAGCGCCTGCGTCGCGCCACGGCGCGGGCGGCCTGGCCAGTCGGTGCCGCTGGCAAAGAACAGGTCCTGTCGGCCGTCGCCGTCGGCATCGAAGAACACCAGACCCGATCCCATCGTCTCCGGCAGGTACTTCTTTCCAAAGGCGCCGCTGTGGTGGACGAACGCGATCCCCGCCTCCCGGGTCACGTCCTTGAAGGTGACTTCCGTCGCCGGCGCGGGCGCCGTGGTGGCGGCGGGCATTTCCGGCGCCCGATCGCGGCAGGCGAGAACCACCGCCGGCAGGGCGACCAGGAGAAGCCCGGCGCGCGGCCCAACCCGATACCCGGACAGGTTCCTCAGCCTCATCGGTGGGCTCCGGTGGCTGCGGGGCGCGTGTCGGAGCCGGCGCCGGATCGCGCTTCCCGGGGGGCCGGCGCCTGCCAGTGACTGACATGTTCGTGGATCGGTTGGCGTTCCAGATTGTCCTCCGGGCGCAGCCGCCGGTACGGACCGGTGATCGCCTGCGCCGATTCGTCGGCCTTGAAGCGGAGATAAAGCGTCTCCTCGCGCTTCTCGAGTCCGGCTTCTCCCAGGGCCCGGTAGCAGAGCATCAGATTGTAGTGGGCCGTGAGGTCCTCCGGGTCGACGTGCAACGTCTGTTCGAATTCGGCGATCGCCTCGCGGTGCCGGCGCATCAGGAACAGGACCCGGCCGATCTGGTTGCGCACGACGCGGTCGCGCGGGAACCGCTCCGCCGCGACGCGCAGGTGCGTGATGGCATCCTCGTAACCGCCGCGCGCCTTCAGCGCCAGGGCCATGAAGTAGTGCGCCGACGCGAGATCGGGCCGGATCCGGATCGCCTGCTCGAGGTGCGGCAGCGCCGCGGCGTGGTCTCCCTCCTGCACCAGGACGCGCGCCAGGTTGGTGTGCCCGTCGGCATAGCCCGGATCGACGGCAATCACCGTTTCGAAGGCGGACCTGGCCGCCACCAGATCGCCCTGCAGGAGCATCCCGATGCCGTAGTCGTTGAAGCGCTCCCGGTCGAACGGCTGCGGGTCCGGTAAGGCCCCCGGCGCGGCGTCTGCGTCCCCGCCGCCCGCGATCGGGCCGGCGCTGCCCTGCGGCCCGGCGAGGGGGAGGACCACGTGGTCTTCGGCGATCACGGTGATGGGCAACTCCGGGATGGCCTTCACGACGCCCGACACTTGCGAGGTATCGCCGGTGAAGACGAATGGGCCGTCGTCGTAATCGGGAGACAGGTCGAATTGCGGCACCGCCGGGTCGCGCACCCCCGCGAACGAGAATTGCGTGTTCCACCAGGAAAACTTCCGGTGGTTCATCCGCGCCGTGACGGTGATCGGGCCGCGTGCGTCCTGCGGGATGGTGACGCGGAAGCGGCCGACGTCGGCGGCGCCGGGCGGGATCAAGCGCACGTACACCATGGCGCGCGCCGCCCAGGCATTGCGCTTGTTGATGACGTTGCCGTGGGCGTCCACCGACACCGATCGGTAGAAATGGGCGCCGGCATCCACCGGGCCGCGTCCCTCATCCTCGACGAAGCCGTTCCAGTAGATCGTCTGGCCGTCGGCGTCCTCCGCCTTGAGCTCGAGCCAGACGTCGAAGGCATCCACCGTCCCGCCCGGGAAGAAGTGGCCGATGTTGCGCGTCCGCGCGACCACGTCCAGGCGGTAGGTCCCGCCCCCCCGCAGGAACGGCGCCGCCCGGTCGATCGGCGCGATCATGACCGGACGCACTTCCTTCCCCCGGAGACCACGGCCCGTCCCGCCCGGCGCACCCGGTGTCTCTCCCAGGTCGGGGAACATCGCCATGGCGCGCGGCTCCGCATCCTGGTCGGCGCTGCCCGGTGCGCGGCCCGGACCGTCCCCCGGCCGCGCCGCGACCATCCCGGGCTCGATGGGCCGGGCCACGCTGGCGGCGAAGATGTCGACGCTCAGGATGCCGGCGGTCAGAAACTCCTGCGTGGCGCGCAACTGGTCCTGGTCCTGGTTGACGGTCGGGACGGCGGTGTTGGCCGCCGGGAAGCGGTGCGAGTGGACGAACCCGTTGACGTTCCCCTGGTCGGTCGATTTCACCAGCGGCATGTGACAGTCGCCGCAGTCCTTCGATTTCTCCGGGTAATAGAAGGCCCGCGCCCCCTGCCCCGAGACCCCGCTCTGCTGCCAGGCGTCGTACTCGTTGAAGCCGCGGAACCAGCGGTAGTTGTTGACCGGCACGTCGAGGTGGACCTTGTGGCAGGAGGAGCAGAACTCGGCCCGCGACGACCGGTGGAACGGCTTCAGCATCGTCGCCTTGTGCGGTCCCGGGTCGAGCCGGACCATGTAGTCGTGCGACGCCTGAGGCGCCAGCACGAGCATCATGAGGGGTGTTTCCAGTGACGGTTTCACTTCCAGCTTCGCCACAAGGTCGAGGTACTGCCCCCGAAACGCGGTCAGTTCTACTAGCAGTGTCCCTATCATCACGACACGCAGCGCGTAGCGCTTGACGTCCTCGGCGATTTTGACGCGGCGGACCAGACCGCTCATTTC
>JANNTZ010000388.1:0-5393 GCA_031394595.1 Acidobacteriota bacterium | reverse complement strand
GGGATGCTGGTCGAGGCTCACCACCACGAGGTGGCGACCGGTGGCCAGACCGAGATCGATGTCAAGTTCGACACGCTGACACGATCCGCGGACAACGTGGTGATCTACAAGTACGTCGTCAAGAACACCGCAGTCAAGCGCGGGCACACGGTCACCTTCATGCCGAAGCCGCTGTTCGGTGACAACGGATCCGGCATGCACTGCCATTAGAGCCTGTGGAAGGCCGGCAAGACCCTGTTCGCCGGTGATGGCTATGGGGGACTGTCGCAGACGGCGTTGTACTACATCGGCGGGCTGCTGAAGCACTCGCCCGCGCTCGCGGCCCTGATCGCCCCGACGACCAACTCGTACAAGCGTCTCACTCCCGGCTTCGAGGCGCCCGTCAACCTGGCCTACTCACGGCGCAACCGTTCCGCAGCCATCCGCATCCCGGTCGTCGCGTCGAGCGCCGCCGTGCGGCTCGAGTACCGGCCGCCCGATCCGAGTTGCAACCCGTACATCGCCTTCGCGGCGATGCTGATGGCGGGCCTCGACGGGATTGAAAACAAGATCGATCCAGGGAAACCGCTCGACAAGGACATCTACGGTCTGGGGCCCCAGGAACTGAAGAAGATCCCGTCACTCCCGGGGTCGCTCGAGGCCGCGCTGGGGGCGCTCGAGGACGATCACGAGTTCCTCCTCAAGGGGGACGTCTTCAGCGAGGACTACGTGATGAGCTGGGTCGAGTACAAGCGGGAGCGCGAGGTCAACGCCATCCGGCTGCGGCCGCATCCCTACGAGTTCGCCCTCTACTTCGACATCTGATCCACCCGGACGGCCCCGCCACCGCGACAGGCCGGGGTGATCCCGGCGGGCGGTCCGGACGGGAGGTGCCGTGACCCACGCCGAGATCCACGCCGCCCTCGGAGCCCTGCTGCCGGAGCGCGAAGCGGCGGAACTCGTCGGTCTGGTCTCCCGCGTCCCGGACCCGGATGGAGCAATCCGCCATCTGGAGCGCCTGATCGAATCCGGCCTCCGGGTGCCGGAGGCGGCCCGACTCCGGAGTTTTCTCGTCGTCGCGGGGTCGAGCCCGTTTCTCGGCCGGCTCCTGGTCCAGAACCCCGAGTTCCTGGATGGCCTGCCGGACGCCGGCGGGGCCATCCTCCTGCGCACCCGCGAGGACCTCGAGGAGGAATTCGCACGCTTCCGTTTCCTGCTTGGCGACCGGGACATGTCCACCGCGTTGCGACGCTTCCGCAATCGCGAGTATCCCCGGATCGCCCTGGCTGATTTCCTCGCGGTCGCCGATCTGCCCGCGGTGACCCGGGCCCTGTCGCTGCTCGCCGATACGCTGCTCGATCAGGCAATCCGCTCGGTGCGCGCGGGGCTCGAGGAGCGCCACGGCCGGCCCACCTGGCGCGACGACCGGGGGAGGCTGGAGGACGCCGGGTTCACCGTCATCGCCCTCGGGAAGCTCGGAGGGCAGGAGCTCAATTACAGCAGCGATATCGATCTTCTCTACCTCTATGAAAGGGACGGCGAGACGAGCGGGGTCGGCGCGGCGGGCCGGGATGTGATCCCGAACCGGGAATTCTTCACCCGGCTGGCGGGGGGCGTGACGGCGCTGATCGCGGGGAGGGGCCCCGAAGGACAGGTGTTCCGGATCGACCTCGGTCTCCGGCCGGGCGGCAAGGACGGCGACCTCGTGGTCTCGCTCGGGTCGGCGGCCGCCTATTACCGCACCTGGGCGGAACCCTGGGAACGCCAGGCGCTGATCAAGGCGCGGTCGGCCGCCGGGAACGCCGACCTCGGGAGACGGTTCCTCGAAATGGTCCGGCCACTGGTGTTTCCGGAGCGCGCCAACCCGTACCTGCCGTTGGAGATCGCCGCGATGAAGGACCGGATCGACGCGCAGCTGGCCCGCACCGGTCGGTCGGAGTCGGACATCAAGCTGGGGCGGGGGGGGATACGCGAGATCGAATTCGCGGTTCAGGCGTTGCAATTGATCCATGGGGGACGCGATCCCTGGCTCCAGCAGGGGAACACGCTCCTGGCGCTGCACCGGCTCGCCGACCGTGGCCTGGTCGGCGAGACCGAGCACTCGTCGATCGCCGGAGCGTACGTCTTTCTTCGCCACCTGGAACATCGCCTGCAGCTCGGTCAGGACCGCCAGACGGCGACGCTGCCGTCCCGCGCCGACGAGTGGGATCGGCTGGCGCGTCGGATGCCCCTCGGCGAGAGCGCCGCGGGAGAGGCGTCGGAGGCGCTGCGCGAGGCGCTTGCCCGGCACCGTGACACGGTCCGGGGATTTTACGACTCGGTGTTCGGCAGGGCGGCGCAGGGCACGCTCGAGGAGAGCGGGCCCGACTTCTGGCTCGACCAGATGGATGACGACACTCTCCGCGAACGATTGCAGGCCACCGGCGCCCTCGAGCCCGCGGCGGCCCTCCGTCCGGTGCGCATGATTCGCCGCCTCCTGCGACCGGCGGCGACGGTCGAAGTGCGCCGGGCGCTGCTCCGGACCGGCACCGACCTCCTGGAAGTGGCCGGCCGTTCCTTGAACGCACGGCGGGCCTTTGCAAACCTGGAAAAGCTGCTCTCGACCCTGGTCCCCGACCCGCAGGCGCTGGTCCGGTTCCTGGGGCGGCGCGAGATCGTCGCGCCGACGGTGCGGCTCCTCGGACAGAGCGATCTGCTGGGCGCCCTGTTCATCCGTCATCCTCAGCTGCTCGAAGATCTCATGGACCGGACACGCGTGCTCCGGACCCCCGACGTCGGCATCCTGCGCGATCGTCTGCGGGAGGCGGTCGCAGGCGATCCTGAGGACCGCGGCCGCGGTGGGGCCCTGCGGCGGGCCCACCAGCGCGAGATCGCGACCATTGCCGTGCGCGACATCAATCAGCAGGCGACGCTTCGCGAATCGCTCAAGTGCCAGAGCGATCTGGCCGACGCGACTCTCGAGGTGGTCCTGGATCTCGCGGCGCCGGCGCCCCGCGTGCCCCTCACGATCCTCGCCCTCGGCCGCCAGGGCTACCGGGAGCTGGACTACGGATCCGATCTCGACCTGGTGTTCGTGTGCGATCCGGAAAGCGGCCCCGGCTCGGACGCGGTCGCCGCCGCCCGTCCGATCTGCGAGCGCATCGTGCGTCTCCTGGGCACGCTGAGCCGTGACGGCCAGCTCTACAAGGTCGACCTGCGGCTCCGACCCTCCGGGCGCGAGGGCGACCTGGTCACGACCCGTGGCGCGCTGGAGGCCTATTTTCGCAGCGAGGCCGAAGTGTGGGAGCTGCAGTCGTTCCTCAAGGCGCGACCGGTGGCGGGGGACCCCAGCCTGGGTGGCGAGCTGGTCGCCGGGCTCGAGGCCATCGCGCTCGAACGCGGCCGCGAACTCGGGCCGGACCGTCTGGCGGCGTCCTTCAACGAGATGCGCGGTCGCCTGCAGGCAGGCGCGGCGGCCGACAGTCTGAAGATCGGACCCGGCGGAATCCTCGATATCCACTTCATCATCGAGTATCTCCAGCTGGCGCACGGGGTGCCCGGTCCCCCGGACAAGGACACGCTCCGACTTTTGACACACCTCGGCCGGCTCGGTCTTCTGGACGACGATGCGATGCGGACCTTGTACGAGGGCTACCTGTTCCTGCGCGCCGTGGACCACCAGATGCGCCTGGTGTACGACCGGCCGCTCGCCATCCTGCCAGCCGATCCCGGGCGGGTCGCGGAGATCGCGGCGGCGCTTCATCCTGGGGCCGAGGGGTCGGCGGGCGCAACCCGTCTGATCGAGGACCTCGCCCGACGTCGCCACGCGGTCCACGAGGTCTACCGGCGGATCGTCAGCGCACCGTGAACCGAACCTCCACCGTCTCGGAGACATTGCCGGCACGGTCGCTCGCGGTGACGCTCAGCCGGTGCGGGCCGGGATCGAGAATCGGGGGTTCCAGGACCGCGGCCCGACCTCGGTCGGGATCGAACTCCGACTCGAGTTCGACGCCGTCGAGGACGAAATGCACGCCGTCCGCGTCGATCCCTTCGCCCTCGTCCTCGACCCGGGCCACGAGGCGAGGCGAGCGGGTCAGGACCCGGGCGGCGGTGGCGGGGAGGACCTCGAGGATTCGGGGCGGCGCGGCGTCCTGCAGCAGGGCAAACCGCCCGTAGCGCCGGAAAGCCAGGTGCAGCGATCGCTCCGCCGGATCGGTCTCGCCCCCTTCATAGACCCAGCGCTCCCGGTGACCCTCCCAGCGATAGATCCCGAGCGGCCGCGCGTCGATCGTCGTGGAGTCCAGATCGAACGCGAGGGTGGCCCGGACGTCGAAAGCCTCGCCGTCGGGCAGGATTTCGACGGCGTCGGCGATCGCCGGCAGGCCTTCGGGTCCCGCGATCGATTCGGTGCGCACGGCGAGGGGACCCGGAAAGAAGCGCGCCCCCACCGGCACATCGATCGTAAACCCGGGGCCCCGGTAGACGATTCCCTTCCGTGGGTCCACGAACCGGACGTCCGGCAGGAGGAATGGCAGGCCGGTGGAGTCCGGGCCCTGCACGGCCAGCGGACCGGCGGCGGCGGCGCGGGTGTAGGGGATCGCGGCGCCCGCCTCCCGCCCGTCGCGGTAAGTGAAGGCCGAGACCGGCGCGCCGTCCGGCCAACTGACGATGGCAAGTCGCGGGACGGCGGGGGCGCTCAGGGGAACACGGATGTCGAGGAAGGACGGCCAGTTGTCGATCGTCGTGTCGGCCACCCGCGCCGTACCCGCGAGGCCACGGCCCAGCGGTGCCAGGGTCCAGGGTCCCGGAACTCCTCCTCGCGAGGCCCGCAGCCGGACGACCGCTTGATCGGCAGCCCCCCACCCATCGAGACCGCAGAATCCGGTTTCGGTCTGACAGCCGAGCGGCAGGAACTGACCGCGTGTCTCGCCCCAGATCTCGGCTTCGACTCGGGGTCCGGGCAGGCGACAGGACGCGCCGCTGCCAGCCGGACCCGGTGGCACCGGGTCGCGGGGCGCAAGGGCGAAGCGGATACCGGGCGAGGGTCCGTGGGGATCGACGGCAAGGATAGTCACCGGCGACGGATCCGACACGAAGAGGCAGATGCGGGCGCGGCTGACGTTGCCCGCCGCGTCTGCGACGCGGATGTCGACGCGATGCGCGCCGGGTGCCGGGGCGATCGCTCCGGGAATCCGATCGGTCGGGCCAGGGGGTGTGACGGCGCCGGTGGCGAGGTTATTGCCAGGCAGCCGGACCAGACGGTAGGCGTAACGCGCCGGTCCGAGCCGGCTGTAGCGGTGGTCGAAGATCAGACCGGCCTGCGGGTACTGCCCGAAGGTAAAGGACTTCCAGGCCAGGTCGTACTGCATCGTGCCATCCAACTCCAGACGGATGGCGTGCACGCCGGATCGGCCCTCGCGCCCGGCGCCGTCGTA
>JANNTZ010000383.1:0-7887 GCA_031394595.1 Acidobacteriota bacterium | reverse complement strand
TATTGCATCGGCGTCATGCGCCCGGTCAACTATTCCGCCAACTCCGGCGTCGCCGTTTACAAGTGTCGGAATGACCACGGGGTCTGGATCCCCAAGGATGGCCTCGATCGGCTGGTCATCTTTATCGACACCTGGGACCGGCTGCTGCGCCGAGAGGGGCCGTACTACGCCTACCTGGCGCAGATCGAGCGGAAACGTTTCCTGCGCAAGCTGAGCCTGTAGCCTTTCCGGCGGCCGGGACCCGCGTGTCGGGGCGCCTCTCCGGGGTCCGCGCCACCGCGCAGCCATAGACCGCCTCGGCTCCCCCCTCGAGAAGCGCCCGCGCACAAGCCTCCATCGTCGCCCCGGTCGTGATCACGTCGTCCACCAGCAGGATGCGCCGCGGGCCCGGCAACCTTCCGCGGCGCCGCAGGCGATAGCAGTTCTGGAGCGCCGACAGCCGATCCCGCCTTCCGAGTCCGACCTGCCGCCGGCCGATCCGATGGCGCTCCAGCAGTGCTTCGCAGGGGAGGCCAAGCCGCCGTGCCATGGCCCTGGCGATCTCCTCCGCCTGATTGAACCCGCGACGGAACCGGCGCCAACGGTGCAGCGGGACGAAGGTCACCAGGTCGGCCGGCGGAAGGACGGGGCCGAGCCGGACTGCCAGGGCGTCGCCGAGAGGGCCCCCCAAGGTGTCCATCCCGGTGAATTTGAGGACATGGATCAGGTCGCGGATCGGCCCCTGGTACGGCGCCGCCCAATAAAGGACGATCGGGGCGCCGGTCACCGGCCGCACGCCGGTCTCCCAGGGAAGGCGGTCCCAGCAGGGGAGGCAGACGCCGCCCCGCTGTCGCCAGGGGAGAGATTTGGCGCAGACGAGACAGTCGGCCGGGAAGAGGGCCGCCAGCACTGCCTCGCCGGTGGGGCGCGCAGCTTCGACCCCGATCCGCGCCGCTGCGCCGATGCGCCGTGCGGATGAGCCGATGCGTCGTGCCGCTGCACCGACCCGACGTGCCGCTTCGAGCAGGAAGCACACCACGACCGGGCAGCGTCGCCGCCGCGTCGGGGCCTTCGGATGGTCCAACCGGCCTCACCCCAGGATCAGGGATCGGCCCTCCATTTCCTTCGACGGCGGCAGCCCGAGGATCTGCAGCATCGTCGGTGCGACGTCGGCCAGCCGGCCGGCGTCCCGCAATCGCCGCCTTTCGAGTCCCGATCCGATGACGTGGACCGGCACCGGGTTCATGGTGTGCGCCGTCACCGGCCCGCCGCTCCGGGGGTCGATCATCTGCTCGGCGTTTCCGTGGTCGGCGGTGACCATCGCGTGGCCGCCCAGGCGAAGCGTCGTCGTCACCACCGCCTCGACCGATCGGTCGACGACGCGGCAGGCCTCGATGGTCGGATCGAACCGACCGGTGTGGCCCACCATGTCGGCGTTCGCGTAGTTCAGGACGATCACCTGACGGGGCGTTGCCTCCAGCCGGCGCAGGACCTCCGTGGTCAGCTCACGCGCGCTCATCTCGGGCTTCAAGTCGTAGGTCGCCACTTTCGGGCTGGGAATCAGGCAGCGATCCTCGCTCGGGTAGACCGCCTCTTCGCCACCGTTGAAGAAGTAGGTCACGTGGGCGTACTTCTCGGTCTCGGCGATCCGCAGCTGCGGCAGCCCGGCCCGGCTGATGACCTCGCCAAACGTCCCGGACGAACGCTGCGGCGGGAAAACCACCGGCCAGGTCCAGGTGCGATCGTAGGCGGTGAAGCAGACGAAATCGCCGAGCCGCGGGCGCGACGGCGTCGGGAATCCGTTGAAGCCGTCCTCCAGGAAGGCGCGGGTCGTCTGGCGCGCGCGATCGGCGCGGAAGTTGAAGAAGATCACGACATCCCCGTCGCGCACCGCCCCATCGCGTCCGGCGGCGGCGGGTCCGGCCTGCCGGTCACCGCTGGCGAGGACCGACGGAACGACGAACTCGTCCCCTTGGCCGGTGGCGTACGACGCTTCGACCGCCGCCGCGGCGTTGGAGAAGCGCGGCCCCTCGCGCCGGACCAGCGTGCGGTAGGCTTTTTCGGTCCGGTCCCAGCGCTGGTCGCGGTCCATGGCCCAGTAGCGCCCCGACACACTGGCGATGGACCCGGCGCCGGACACCTTCAAGTGATCCTCCAGACGCTTCAGATAGGTCAGGGCGCTGCGTGGCGGCGTGTCGCGGCCGTCCAGGAAAACGTGCACGAAGACAGCCGGCACGCGGCGATCCGCTGCGAGCGTCACCAGCGCCTCGAGGTGGGCGATGTGGCTGTGGACGCCGCCGTCGCTCAGGAGCCCCACCAGGTGGAGCGCGGCGCCCGGCTGCATGGCGCGCTCGAGGGCGCGGTCGAGGACGGGATTGCGGCGGTGATCGCCACGCCCGATCGCCGCGGTGATCCGCGACATGTCTTGTTGGGGGGTGCGGCCGGTCCCCAGGCAGAGGTGGCCGACCTCGGAGTTGCCGATGAACCCCGGCGGCAGCCCGACCGACTCGCCGGATGCGTCGAGCCGCGCGGTCGGCCAGTCGCGGGCGAGCGACATCATGAAACGCGGGGCGGCGGCCGCGATGGCGTTGCCTTCCAGAGCATCGCTGTGACCCCAGCCGTCGAGGACGATCAGGACGAACGGGAGAGGAGACGGCATGTTCAGCCTACCCCTCCTCGGTCTCGGCGGTGTAGACCGGGGCGGTGCTCAGACCGAGCTCCTCGATCGGGCGCTCCTCCTGGAAGTCCACGACGATGGTGTTCCATTCGCCGCAGCGGGAGCAGGAATCCACCCAGCCGGCATACTTGCGGGCGCAGGTTGCGCAGACGTACTCGAGGCGCAGCACCTCGGATTGCTTGAGGACAATCTCGAGTTCCTTGATCGCCTCGCGGTGGTTGCCGTGGCGCTCCATGATCTTCGCGAGGTAGTAATGGAGCGCGGGGAAGTAGGCGACCTTGACCTTCATCAGCGCGAACTGCTGCAGCGCTTCGTCGGGCATTTCCAGGCGGTAGTAGAGCTTCCCCAGGTAGAAGCGGGCGATCGTGTCCTTCCGGCTGGAACCGACGGCCGCCTTGAGGGCCTCGATCGCCTGGCGCGGCTGCTCCTCCGCCAGGTAGTGATCCTCGATGCTCGACAGGAAGATCGGGTGACCGGTCGCCCTGTACCCTTCCTCCCAGACCTCGACCGCCTCCTCGGGTTGGTGGAGCGCCACCAGCGCCCGGCCCAGGGCCAGGTGCGCCGGCACGAACCCCGGCTCCATGCGCGCCAGACGGCGCAGCAGGCCGATGGCGTCGCGCGGGCGGTTCTCCGTCACGAACGCCTGGGCCTGCATGTAGCGGATCCCGAGGTGGTACTTCTTCTCGCTGCCACGCGGCCGGCCGAGATCGCCCAGCTGCTCCTCGATCTTCTGCTGGATCTCCCAGGCCCGGTCCCAGTGGCCCTCGCTGATGCAGATGGCGCGGTATTTCCGGTAGGCGTTGAGCGATCGCTTCGGCTGCAGATCGATGATGCGTCCCAGGATCGCCTTGGCGTTCTCGATGGCCCCGGACTCCTCGTAATCGGCGACCAGCTGGTAAAGGGGCATCAGGTCGGTCTCGCGCAGCCGCATGGCGCGCCGGTGGATCTCGATCGCCTCGCTGTGCCGGCGCAGCTGACGGAGCACCTCGCCGGCCTTGAGGAGGGCGTCGAAATGGTCCGGGTCGGCCTCGATCACCGCGTTGAAATGGGCCAGGGCGCGCTCCTCGCGCCCGTGCAGCATCGACTCCACTCCCTGGAGGTAGCGCTGCTCGGCCCCATGCAGGTTCCGTCCCTGCCCCCGGCCGGTGAGGTCGATCATCATCCGCCGGAGATCCCGCAGCAGCCCGAACAGCAAGGGGAGCAGCATCGAGACGCCGGCGACGACGACAAACCCGATCCAGACCGGCACCCACACCCCGTGGCCCAGGACCAGCGGCTGACGGAGGACGTCGCGGTTGGCGGCGTACAGAATGAGCAGGACGGCGACGGCGACAGCCCCGCCGCACAGCACCAGGACGGTCCGGATCCTCATCAATGCCTCGATCCCCCGCGGGTTGCGGGGACCGTCACGCGGGGCGGGGAAACGCTACAGCAGGCCCTTCTCGAGCTTCGCCTGGCAGGAGACGCAGTGGCTGGCCCAGGGGACCGCCTCCAGGCGCTTCTTGTTGAGCTCCGCCCTGCACTCGATACAGACGCCGAAGGCCCCGCCGGCGATGCGCGTCAGCGCCTCCTCGACGCGTTTCAGGATTTCGCGGTCGGTGTTGGAGAGCGAGTACAAAAATTCCTTCGTGTAGGCGCTCGCCGCCTTGTCCGCCAGGTCCTGAGTTCCCTCGTCGTCGATTTGACGGCCGTAGGTCTTGTTTTTCATGTAGGCCTCGGTGAGGCCCTTTTTCTTGTCGAGGAGCCGCTTCCTGTACGTCTCGACGACCTTCTTCACGAGCGCCATGGTTCTCGATCCTTTCGCGACAACGTCCGGGTTGGGTCCTGGGATCAGGACATCCCGTAGCGTTTGCGTTTCTCGAGCAGCGTCTTGCGGCTGATGCCCAGAATCTGCGCGGCCCGGGTCTGGTTGCCTCCGGTCAGTCTCAGGATCTCACGGATATACCGTTCTTCGAGCTGCGCCAGAGACTCGCGGCGGCTGCCCGCGACGGTCACCGCGTCGCCATGGCGCGGCACCTCGAGGCGGAGGCTCGACTCCGCGATCTCCGTGCCCCGTGTCAGGATACAGGCGCTCTCGATCACGTTCTGCAGCTCCCGCACGTTGCCCGGCCAGTCGTGCTCCCGCAGCCGCCGCCGCGCACCGGGTGACATCCGCATCGGTGCGCCGCCCTGCCGTCCGGCATGTTCCGCGAGAAAATGCGCCGTCAAGGCCTCGAGGTCCTCCGGCCGTTCCCGCAGCGGCGGCAAATCGATCCGGACCACGTTGAGCCGGAAGTACAGGTCCTTCCGGAACGCGCCGGACTCGACCAGCGGCTCGAGATCCGCCTGCGCCGATGCCAGGATCCGTACGTCCACGTGCAGCGTCTCCGTGCCGGCCAGGCGCTCGAAGGCGCGCTCCTGCACGACCCGCAACAGTTTGCCTTGCAGCGCCGGCGCCAGTTCGTGGACCCCGTCGATCAGGATCGTGCCGCCATCGGCCTGCTCGAACCGTCCGGAACGGCGATCGGCCGCCCCGGTGAACGCCCCTTTCTCGTGCCCGAACAGCTCGCTCTCGAGCAGGTCGGCCGGAATGTTGGCGCAGGTGATCGTCACGAACGGGCCGGAGTGCCTGGGGCTCGCGTCGTGGATGAAGTGCGCCAGCGATCCCTTGCCGGTGCCGCTCTCGCCGAGCAGGAGGATGTTCGCGTCCGTCTGGGCCACGCGCCGCGCCAAGTCGATCAGCCGATCCATCGTGGCCGATCGGTGGATGAGTGGAACCGATGCGGCCGCGGCTGCCGGCAACTTCACGCGGTGTCCTTCCTCGCAGCAAGGGCCGCCCAATGTAAAGGGGGGCGACCGGAATGTCAACCCTTGCGGGGTGCCTTGCGGGATGCCGGTCGTTTCTTGCGGGTGCGGGCCGGCGTCGCTTCGGGGCGCAGAGGCCGGGCATCGCCCCACAACCGCTCGAGACTGTAGAAGTCGCGGGTGGCCGGCGTAAAGATGTGCACCACGAGATCGCTGAAGTCGACCAGGATCCAGTCGCCCATCGTGTACCCCTCGACGTGCGCCGCCCGCTCCCCTTCCTGGCGGAGCCGGTCCACGACGGCGTCGCAGATCGCCTGGGTCTGGCGGCGCTGCTGGCCGGTGCAGATGACGAACGCATCGGTAAACGTGGCGATCCCCTTCAGGTCGATGGCGACCGCGTCCGTCGCCTTCTTCTCCTCGGCCTCCTCGAGGGCCAACCGCACTTTCTTCTTCAGAAGAATGGTTCAGTCCTCCCGTGCTGCGCCGGCTGGAGCCTCCAGCCGCTGCCAGGCTGCTTCCAGCAACTCCCGCACCCCCGCGCCGGTGACCGCCGAGATCGGCAGACAGGGAATGCCGCGGTCGGCGCAGTGCCGCTGCAGGGCCAGGAGCGGAGCGCGATCGTCCAGGGCGTCGATCTTGCTGGCGGCGACGATCTGCGGCTTGGCGGCGAGCGCCACGCTGAAGGCGCCGAGCTCGCCATTGATGATCTCGAGATCGCGCACCGGATCGCGTCCGGAGGCCCCCGAGACGTCCACCATGTGGATCAAAAGCCGGGTCCTCTCGACGTGCCGCAGGAACTTGATGCCGAGCCCGGTGCCGGTATGCGCCCCCTCGATGAGCCCCGGGATGTCGGCGACCACATACGACCGGAACTCGCCGAGGTCCACCACGCCGAGATGCGGCTCGAGGGTCGTGAAGGGGTAGTCGGCGATCTTCGGCCGGGCGGCGGACACCCGCGCGATCAAGGTCGACTTGCCGGCGTTAGGGTAGCCGAGCAGACCGACGTCGGCGATCAGCTTCAGGACGAGCGTGATGCGGTGCTCCTCGCCCGGCCGGCCCTCCTCGGCGTGCCGCGGGGCCTGGTGCGTGGGGGTGGCGAACTCTGAGTTGCCGCGACCGCCGCGGCCGCCCTGGGCCACCAGGACCCGGTCGGCGGGCTGCGTCAGGTCGGCAATCGTCCGGCCTTCCTGGTCCAGGATGACGGTCCCCGGCGGTACCCTGAGGTCCAGATCCTCGCCGTCCCGGCCGGCGCGATTACTTCCTTCACCGTGCCGGCCGCGATCCGCCGCGTGCCGGATCCGGTAGCGATAGGCGTTGAGCCCTTTCACCGACTGGTCGGCGATCAAGTACACCGATCCGCCGTCACCACCCGGGCCGCCGTCGGGCCCGCCGCGCGGGACATACTTTTCACGACGGAAGCTCACGCAGCCGTTGCCCCCATTGCCACCCGCAACGACGATGGTAGCCTGATCGACGAGCATCGAGACACTCCCGGATTGCGCCGGGGCCTGTGCGGACACCGGCCGCGGCGCGGCGAGGAGACGGACGGAGAGGAGCGACTACGAACGGGCCGGACTCTCGGGGACCGGAACGATGCTGATGAATTTCCCCATCCGGCCGCGGTCCTGGAATTTCACCTGACCGTCGGTGAGGGCGAAGAGGGAGAAGTCCCGGCCGGTTCCGACGTTGTCGCCCGGCTTGAAGCGGGTGCCGCGCTGGCGCACCAGGATCGATCCCCCGGTCACGAACTGGCCGCCGTAACGCTTGACACCGAGACGCTGGGAATTGCTGTCGCGGCCGTTGCGTGAACTGCCGCCACCTTTTTTATGGGCCATGAATGGTTCCTCGTTGCGCGCGGACTACCGGCCCGCGTGGATCTCTTCAACCACCACGGCCGTGAACTGCTGCCGGTGGCCGCGGGTGCGCCGGTACTGCTTGCGCTTCTTCTTCTTGAACACCCGGATCCTGGCCGCTTTACCGTGGGCCACGATCCGGCCGACCACCTTCGCGCCCTTGACGGTCGGGTGTCCGATCTGGAACGCCTCGCCGGTCTGGACCGCCAGGACCTCGGCAAAGGTGATCTTGTCTCCGACCCCCACAACAAGGGATTCGACCTTGATCTCGTCCCCGACCGCGACGCGGTGCTGCTTCCCACCAGTGGCGATGACGGCGTAGTTCACGACAGACCTCTCCAGAAGACAAGCCCGAACGCTGGGTAGAAGCGCACATTCTATTCGCGCCCGCCCGGCCTGTCAACGGTGGACGGCCCCTGGAGCATCCCCAGCATCCGACGCCACGCCCTGCGGTTGCCGGGCACGGGTCCGGCGTCGCTGCGCGACACCTCCCCTCCCTTCGCCCCGCGCCCACCCACCGCGCTGTGGAGCGCGCGGCGGGACCCGTCGCGGGGTCTCAGACGGCCCGTCAACCGCAGGGCGTGACGTCTCAAC
>JANNTZ010000352.1:0-8684 GCA_031394595.1 Acidobacteriota bacterium | reverse complement strand
TCTGCAGCCGGCGATTGACCTCCAGGAAATAGCTGACCAGGGCGACCCTGAGATCGACCGGCATCTTCATGTTGTCCTGCATCGTCTGTCGGTGGGCGATGATCTGGTCCCAGCAGGCCCGCGCCTCGTCCGGGGCGAAGCGCAGATTGGAGAGGAGGTAGATTAGCTCGGCATAGACGGCGTTCCCCGACTTCTCCTCGAGCCGCTGCAGGTCGGCCTCGAGTGACGCCCACCCCGCGTCGGCGCGGTACATCAAGTCGTAGAGCGCCTCGACCAGCGCCGGGTTCCAGGGAGACTCCGAGACCGCCTGCGGCGGGACCGCCGCCAGGCGGGCCGGAGCCGCCTCCGGACGCGTGGGAGTGCCCGCTGGGTATCCCGGTAACGCAGTCGGACGCAATGGCGCGGCGCGCTTGCGCGTGATCGAGACGATTTTCCCCGGCCGTGCTTTGGAACGGAGGGCCCTGCTTTTCATTTCCCTACCTCCTCGCGGTGACCGGGCTCACGGGCCAGGGTGCCGCACCTCACTTCCTGCCGCCGACCGCGCGCCGTGGGGACGATTCCCCTTCCTTTGCGGGTCGCGGGACGTTCGGAAGACACTCCGGACAGACGCTGTGCGTGAAGTGAACCTCGGCGTTCTCGATCAGGTAATTCTCCACCCCGCGCCAGTAGTTCTTATCGTCACGGATTTTCTTGCAGTAGACACAGATCGGCAGCAGCCCCTGCAGTCGGCGAACGTGGCTCAGGGCCGCTTCGAGCTCGCGGACCCGCTCGGCGACCTGCTTCTGCAGGGTCACGTTCTGCACCCCGATCTCGAACCGCGCATGCAGCTCGTCAGTGTTGAACGGCTTGACGATGTAGTCGCTGGCGCCGCACTTGAGCCCGGCGACGACATCCTGCGGGTCGTCGCGCGAGGTCAGGAGCAGCAGGTAGGGGCGAATCGACTGCGGCAGCGCCCGGACGTTCTTGATCACCTCGGGCCCGGTCATCTTCGGCATCATCCAGTCGAGGAGCGCCACCGCCGGCGCCCCCTCCCGGCGGAGGTGGTCCCACGCCTGCGCCCCGTCCGGGACGGCGATGACCGTGTGCCCCCATTCGGCGACCAGGCTCTTCAGGAGTTCTTGATTGACCGGATCATCTTCGGCGACAAGGATTCGCATCGGTCCTCAAAAGGAAGGTGCCCGCGGCATGGCACCGCACAATGGTGCAATCTAATTGCAATGTCGTGGGGATCAAGTTGGAGGGGCCGTGCCAACCTATCTTGCTGAGCCTGAAGGGGCAATCTCCCCGATCATCCCCCGCGCATGGTGCAGGTGGGAGGTCGCGAGGTCGAGCGACTCGTGGTAGAGGTCGATCTGGTCCAGGAGATCGTCCCGCCGGCCCAGTTCAACCATCCGACGGAGACCGGGGAGCCGGCCGTCGTCGAGACCGGGGATGTCGCGGGTCGTACCCGCCCAGAGCGACCGGTACCAGGGGAGGTCGGGGATCCCGTCGGGGGCGTAGAGCGCCTTGTCGATCACCGCGATCTCGCGGCTCGCGCCGGCCAATTCGGCCGGTCCGCCGAACAGCGGCCAGTCGGCCTGTGCCAACGCCGAGTCCCGGGCGACGGCGAAGTCGTCCGCTGCCTCGGCAAAACGGTCCAAGGCACGGACGACCGGCTTGAAGGTTCGCGCCGCGATCCCCTTCTCCTTCGCCCGGTCGATCAGATCGGCGAGCGCGGTCTTCCACGCCGCGGCGGTGGCGTGCGGGTCGAGGGGGACGACCGGGGCCATCGCCAGGCGCAGGATGAGCCGCCCGTGGAAGTCAGCCATGGCGCGGTGCAGCTTGAAGCCGGGGTCGACGACCGTCTCCATCCAGTGCCTGTTCTCGTACAGCGAGTGGTACATGCCGTAGTCGGCGCCGTAGTACATGTCGCTTCCCGGTATCCCGAGGTGGGCGACAAACGGTGTCTGGTCGTCCCCCAGTGGCACCGCCTCGATGTGCGGCTCGGTCAGCCGTGTCTCCGGATTGAAGTCGGATCCGAACGCGTCCACCGATCCGAGCTGCAGGGTCGTCTGCTGCAGCCGCAGCCACTCATCCCACAGGCTCCCCTCCCCCGTCGGCGACCGCACGGCACGCGCCGTCTCGCGGAACAGCCGGTGCAGGCAGGGGCTGGCGCCGACGTAGAGGGGCCGATCGCCGTTGAACACCGCCGAATCCATGTTGATGACCGCCACCCCCTTCTGGCGCAGCTCGTCGGCATGGTCCTCGGCCCACTCGGTCGATCCGAATAGCCCGATCTCCTCGGCGTCCCAGAAGGCAACGACGATCGTCCGCCGTGGCCGCCAGCCGATTTTCTGCAGCCGTCCGAAGGCACGGAGCGTTTCGATCTGGGCGGCGGTGCCGCTCGACGGGTCTCCGGCGCCGTAGATCCAGGCATCGTGGTGGTTCCCCTGGATCACCCAGGCATCCTTTTCCGTCGCCCCCGGGATCCGCACCAGCACGTTGTAGCTGGTGTCGGTGCGCTGGGTCATCTTGACATCCATCCGGATGCGCGCCGGTCCCGGACCCAGCCGGTAGACGATCGGTTCGAACGGCCCCGGCTGCGCCAGGCCCCCCTGCATCCCGCGTGGGGCATCGGGCCCCTCGAGCCGCGTCAGGATGTCGCGCGCGTCGCGGTAGGAGATCGGCAGCACGGGGATGCGCGGCAGCCCCGGGACTTCTTCGGGGTTGAGGCGCCGGGCACCTTTCTTTGCCGCCCAGCCGGGGCTGAGTGGGTCTCCTTCGTAGGGGGTGTCCACCAGAGTCCGGCGCATGATCGATCCGGGCGGCCGCCAGTTGCCCTTCGGATAGACGGCGCCGTGGACAAAGCCGTCCTCCGCCGGGTCGGCGTAGAGCACGACGCCGACGGCGCCACGCGCCTGGGCGCGGAGGACCTTGGCCCCTTCCCCTTCCCCGAAGTAGCGCATCAAGGCGATGCGCCCCGCGAGACCGATGCCGCGATCATCGAGCGCGCGGAAATCCTCCCAGCGTCCCTGGCCGACATACACGACGTCGCCTTCGGCCCGGCCGGATCCGCTATAAGCGCAGAACGCCCGGTGATCCCTCCGCGCCAGCGTGAACCGATCGCCCGGGATCCGGTCTTCCTCAAGGGGGATGCTCCTCCGCACCGGCGCCGTCAGGGCGATCTGCCGCGGCCCGGGGTGGGAGCCGTAGAAGAAATAGGGAACGATCTCGGCCTTGAATCCGGCCTGGCGCGCTTCCGCAACGATGAAGTCGGCGACCCGGCGCGACCCCGGCGTTCCGGCCCGGTGCGGCTCGGCGGTCAGCGTGGCGTGGGTGCGGGAGATGCGGGCCGGATCAAGGAAGCCGGAGAATTTCTGTTCGATCAGCCGCTGTTCTTCCCAGGCGCGGGCGCTGAACCCGATGGGCGGCTTCCCGGCGGCCGGTCTTTCCGCTGACCCGTCGCCTGAGCCGGTCGGAACGCCCGCGACCGTCGCGACCTCAATGGCCACCGCGGCCGCCAAGATCGCAGCGAGGGGCATGACCCGTTGAACCAGGAACCGTCGCACCGATGCAGCGCGCTCCGCAGCGAAGCGGCCGGAGTCTAGAACGCCGGCGCGGCCGGCGCAAGGGGAAGGCCGCTGGCGGGTGGTCCAGACCGCCTCAGGGCCGGGGCCGCTGGTCGTGCGGGACGGTGACCGTCATGGTACGGGTCGCGGAATTGCCGGTTTGATCGACAACGCGATAGGTCACCAGGTAGATCCGGCCCGGGCCGTTGCCATCGCGGGCCGCCTGCAGCCGGATCGCCCGATCGTCGGTGCCGAGGTCGGCGTCGGCGATCTGCGACCCGCCCCCCATGCCGGGCTCGGTGCTGGCGACGCCGGTTAGCGCGACCGAAGGGGCCGGGTCGCATAGATCTCTCACCAAGACGTCGAGACTGACCGGCACCATCCGGCGATCCGGCGGCCAGAGGACCGCTGGGGCCGGCGTCACACGCATCAGCGGCGGAGCGTTGTCCTGGACGACGACCGTCACCGAGTCCTTCTCGGACGAAACCTGGCCGTCGCTCACGACCAGGTCGATCTCCCACGTCCCGATCGGGATCGTGACGGTGGGGCTGGCTCCCTCGACCGTGCCGAACGGCCCGGTCCAGGTCCACGAGAGGGAATCGCCGTCCGGATCGGACGATCCACTGCCGTCGAGTGTCACCGATGCCCCTTCGGGGCCGGCGCACTCGGCGATGATTCCGGCCCCCGCGTCGGCGGTGGGGACGGCGTTCTCGGACAACCCGTCGATCACCAGGATCTCCGGCCACTCGGTGGTGGCGGCGACGAACACCAGGACGCCCTGCCCGTCCGAACCGATCCGCCCGGTCTCCACGCGGCGCAGGCCGCCCGTCTGACCGCCGCCGATTCCGACGTAGGTCCCGCCATCGGGCGCCGGCGCGCCGGTCGCCGCAAGCACCTGCGGCTCGTCGGTGGGCCCCGGACCACGGACCAGGATCATCTCGCCCCCCGAGAAGCTGCTCACTCCGTAGGCGGCGCCGCGCGGTCCGGCGAGCGCCAGCCGGGGCGTGACCCCGAAGACGAAATTCCCGTCCGGCAGCATGTCGAAACGCCGCGCCAGCGGAGTGATCGTTCCCCCCGACTGCAGGAACGTACCGAACGCGTAGTCGTCGTTGTAAATCGCCTCGAGGAGGATGCGGCCGGCCGCATCGGCGTCGAGGTTTTGGACTTCGAAGGGAGAGAACCGTCCGCCTTCCACCTCGTCGCCGGCACCGACCAGACGCGCCGGCACGCCACCGCCACCAGCGACGCACCCGGCACGGAACAGGGCATTGTCGCCGCGTGAAGTGAACGCGCCGAAGGTGATCCGTCCCGCATCGTCGAGGACCGGCGCGATCTCCCGGCCGAGGAACTGCGAACCGGTGGACAGGCTGGTGAACGTCCCGCCGTCGGACGCCGCGTCCCCCGTCGCCACCACCCGCACCAGGTCGTGGCCGTCGTAACAGACCAGCGCTTTGCCGGCGGGATCGTCGAGGATCACCGCCACCTGACCGGCGGCGTTGATCCGCGTCGGGGCCGGGACCGGCCCGTAGGATGTGGGACCCGCTCGTTGCCCTAAGGCAGATACCGGGATCGCCGGTCCGAGATCGACCAGTCGCTGTGGTGGCCCCTCGCCGAGCCGTCCGTAGTAGAGCCCCACCTGGAAACTCGGAGGTGAGTTCGCGCGACCGACGAAGGCATAGGTCCCGGAGGCGTTGATCGAATGGAACGAGAAAAACAAATCGTCGAACCCCGAATTCCCGGCATGGGGCACATCCCCAATCGCGACCGGGACGATGCCGCCGCTGCGGTTCCGGGCGTACAGCCCGCGGATTCCCCCGGTTACCCGGGCCTCGAGGAACACCAGCCCGCCGGGGGCGACAGCCGGGCCTCCCCCCATGAACTGGGCCGCCGTGGAGGTGAAGGTGGCGAAGCGTGTCGTTCCGACCGGATTCCCGCGCTGCAGCTCGGCTTTGACGACGCCACCGGCCGCCGACAGGATCGCCGGGCCCGAAAATCCATCGTCCTGGAACAGGAGGGTGCCGTCCGGCCCGAGCGCCAGGCCGGGCTGTGAGAAGTAACGGATGCCCCAGTAGGTGTTGTCTTCGCCCGGATCCCCCCCCTCGACGATGGTGCTGAGACCGCCGAACGGACCGGCGGAATAGATTCCCGGGGCATTGTCGGTGCGGAAGGCGACGAATGACACTGTCCCGTCCCCGGCGATCGCCGGATCGGCCTGGACGACTGTTCTGAGGCTCCCCCCGCCCGGGACCGGCAGCCCCCCCCGCCCGACCGTCATCGAGATCCCCTCGGCGGTGATCCGCTGGACCCGGGTCGTCTGAATGTTGCTCCCCATCATCCAGAGGAAAGCGATGTCCCCGCGATCGTTGATCGCCGGCCGGGAATGGAGCAGCGAGGTGTCGTTGGACGCCTGCCCTCCGCTGGCCACGAACCGCGCGGCGGCGCTGCTTCCTGGCGCAATCGTCCCGACCACCTGGCGCCCGCGGTCGTTCACCGCCAGGAAGGCCACCGATCCGGCGCCGTTCACCCCCGGTGGAGCGGGGAGGAGCCACGCGACCAGGGCGTTGCCGATCGGATCCCCAGGTTCGACGATGATCGATCGGCTTCCCGACGGCCCAACCGCGATCAACGCCCCCGCCACGCTGTCAAAGTAGGTCTGCGCGACCACCCCGCCGGTCCCGTCCACGCCGATCCCGTCGAAGCCGGCAACCAACGCCGGCCCGTCCCGCAGCGCCATTTCGTCTCCCGACACGAGGATCGACTCGATCGCCGATTCCCCTGCGGGATCGATCCCCCCGGCAGGGACGCGGAACACCCCGGTCCGTCCGTCGGCCAGGGTGGCCACGAACGCCAGCGCCCCGCCGTCCCCGGCGGAGACCTGGAAGAACTCCTCGAACCGCGATCCGGAAGGCGATACCTGCCCGGCGCAAGCGATCGCCGTCGTCACCCCCGCCCGCCGGACAAACAGCGTGGACCGGATGCCGTCCGTGAAGCCGATCCCGCCGCCCGGCAGCGCCGCGATCGAATCACCGAAAGCGGTGAAGATCCCGGCCACCGGGGCCGGGTCGCCGGAACGGAGGAGGACACGGGAACTCGCGGGTGGACCGTCCATGGTGGGGGCGCCTGGCCGCGCTATTGAGCCGGCCGCCCTGACACTCCGGTCCCCTTCACCCTGAAGGATCAGGGCGCAGCCGACGGCCAGAAAGACCGCCGCGGCAGAGGCACGCGAGACACACCGCATAAAGGATGTAGTGGCTCGAAATATACCGCGGAGTGACGGGGCTCGTGGGGGATTATTTCGGCGGCACCGACAAAACCGTAACCGACCGGCGGCATCCGACGCCCCGACCGGCGGAGGGGAAGCCCCTCTTCAGGCCTCGGGCAAGTCGCAGCAGGACCGCCCGGCGCGGCAGGTGGCGGCAGCGACATAGCCATCGTCGGGGCCGACGACGCGCATCGTCCGGAGGCACCAGAACTGGGCGGTCGTGGAGAGTTCGGCGACCTCCAGAACCTCGCCGGCCGACCCGTAGTAGTAGCGCTTGGTCCGGAGGTGCCGGCAGAACCCGGAGAGGTCGTCGTGCGGCGCCTGGTCGTCCATCGTCGTCCTCAGGAAGGCGTCAGGTCGGGCGGCGCGCCCGCCAGGTCGAGCAGCGTGCGGCGGATCAGGGCGTGCGTCAATGGCACCTTGTACCCGTTGCCACCGAGGGGCAGCGCCCCCTTGAGGGCGGCGTCGGCCGCCCGGGCAACGCTCGTCTCGTCGATCGTCCCACCGGCCAGGATCGTCTCGGCGGCCGCCGCCCGCCAGGGGACCGGCGCCACCGCGCCGAGGACGAGACGCGCCGACCGGCAGGTCCGACCCTGAAGGGTGACCGCCGTCGCCACCGCCGCCAGGGCAAAGTCGAACGAATCCTTCTCCTTGAACTTCACGTAGGCGCTGCGCACCCCGGCCGCGGTCGAGGCCGAAGCCGGCACGGTCACTTCGGTGACAATGTCCCCCGGCTTCAGGATCGTCTCGTGGTCCACGCGCACCGATGGCAGCACGAAGAACTCTTGCAGCGGCAGGTCCTTCTTCCCTTCCGGCCCGATCACGGTGACCCGCGCGTCGCAGGCGATCAGCGCCGGCGCCAGGTCCGAAGGGTGGACGATGAATGACGGCCCGCCGCCGAGGATGGCGTGGTAGCGGCTCTCCCCCATCGGGGTGAAGCAGACATCGCCGCCCTTCTTGAGACATGGGTGGTGCGGGCTGCGGTAGTACCAGCAGCGTGGCCGCTGGCAGAGATTGCCCCCCACCGTGCCGACGTTGCGGATCTCGACCGAGCCGACGCTGGCGGCCGCCTGGGCCACCGCCGGGAACTCGTGGCGCACCCGTTCGTCCCCCTCCAGCGCGGCGAGAGTGACCAGGGCGCCGATGCGCAACGTCCCGTCGGCCTCGAAACGGATCCGATCGAGACCCGGGACGGTCTTGAGGTTGACCACGGTCTCCGGATCGATCAGCCGGTCCTTCAGCTCGCCGATCAGATCCTGGCCGCCGGCGATGACGCGCGCCCTCCCCTGGTCGCGCGCCAGGATCTTCGACGCCCCCTCGACGCTGACCGCGTCCACCCAGGCGAAGCGGTGCATCAGGCCTCCTCCCGCAGCATCGCCAGCACGCGGTCCGGGGTGATCGGGAGTTCCCTCACGCGCCGGCCGATGGCATTGCTCACGGCGTTGGCGATCGCTGCCGCGGTCGGCACCACCGGCGGCTCGCCGAGCCCCTTCACCCCGACGTTGTTGGCCGGGTCGTAGACGTCCACCATGATCGGGACGATCTCCGGCATCTCGAGCGGGCCAGCGATCTTGTAGGCCTCCAGGTTGGGATTGAGGACCAGGCCGGTGGGGCCGTCCATGAACCGCTGCTCGAGCAGCGCGTACGACAGCCCCATGACGACGCCGCCGTTGACCTGGCTCTCCGCCGTCATCGGGTTGATCAGCCGGCCGCAGTCGTGCGCCGCGACCACCTTCACCACGCGCACCCGTCCGGTCGCGGTGTCGACCTCGACCTCGGCGAACTGGGCCCCGTAGGATTCGACGCCGGTCCCTTTGTAGTTCGCGGCCCGCGCCGCCTGCGCCGTGATCCCCGCCGCCTTGGTCCGGGCAACC
>JANNTZ010000350.1:0-1845 GCA_031394595.1 Acidobacteriota bacterium | reverse complement strand
AAAATGGACCACAATCGATCGTCCACCGCGATCGTACTTCTTCGTGTACCACATGTACCCGTAGCTGTCGGCGTAGGGATCCAGCCCCGCGATGTTGACAAGAGGCGACAGGGCCTCGACCACCCAGGCACGATCTACGATCTGACGGCGGCCAACCCGTCCTTCCTTCAGAAACAGGTAGCCGATCTTCGTCATGTCGCGAGCACTGATGCTGAGATTCCCTTGTCCGACACCTTCCCCTTGCGGGCCCCGCCGCCATGAGAAGTGCGCAATGCCCAGCGGGCCGAACAAGTATTCCTGGGCGAAGCGCTGGAGTGGCATGCCCGATGCGTGTTCCACAACGGCTCCCGCCAGAAACGCATTGAGCGAGGAATACACGTACCGCTCGCCTGGGGCGTATTTCATCGGCACCGCGTACGCAAACGGGATCCACTCGGAGCTCGCATCGAGCCGATTCTCGTTGCCCCGGCTCTCGGCGTCGTCGTCATCGGAATCGAGCCCTGACCGCATTGTCAGGAGGTCGCGAACTCGGATCCGCTCTTGTCCGGCCGGCATCCCTGGGGGCAGAAGGGTGGAAATGGGCTCGTCCATTCCGGGCAGGAGACGCTGCTGAATCGCGATACCGACCAGTGTGGAGGTGATGCTCTTGGCGGCGGAACGAATATCGCGCACGGACTGCAGACTGTCGCCGTTAAAGTACCGCTCCGCTTCGACGCAGCCGTGGCGGGTGGCCACGATACCCCTCAGATCTCGTGTCGGATCGCGCTCCAAGTCGTTGAACAGCCTCTCAACGCTAGCAACATCGAACGTCTCCCCCGTGACTGGCGTGCAGCGCGGACTCGGGGCCTCTCCCGCTAGCCCAGGACGTGAAGCCCAGACCAACATTGCGAACGCTCCGTAGCAGAGGACGCGCGATCGGATGCGAGACAAGGATCTAGCCCCCCAGGTAGGAACGGGCTGCTGCAGCCTGACGTTCCGGTTCAGCACGCTCCGACTACTGCGGACGTCGCCAAGCTTGGGCCTCCTCCTACCGTCCGGCCGTCCTGTGTTAGCCGGCACGCTGCGAGGATGATAGACCTTTGACATCGACTATCGCTGAGTGGTGATAGGACAGTCGGGTCGAAGCGCAGAGACGATGAGGCCACCGAGGCAAACAAACGCCGCCCCCTCGAATCGAAAAAACGCAACGTGCGCTGCCTCCCAATCGAGGCGCGCCCGCGCAGCCTCCACGCCGAAGAACGGGTTCGCCACCCCGCCCACGAGCACCACAACTCCGATCGCACGGAGGATACCGGGTGCCCGTGACGCCCGCGCGGCGAGGATCAGCACGAGCCCGACTCCGACCCGAAACGCGGCGGCAGCGAATAGCCCGGAAGGGGAAACCAAGTGCCGCCCGGTGGCGATCACGAGGTCAGGAATCACCACGCCAGCGACGCCAAGGGCCACGACAATGCCGGCGACGACCAGTGCAAGCGACCTCACCAGTCGCCTCTTGGCTTCGTCTCCGCGGTGTCTTCCCGCATCGGTCATTTCCAACTTCTCTGCCCGAGGGTGTCCGTCGAACACCCCGAGATCGCCTGCGGCCGGGCGGGACTCCGTCGGGATTCCCTCGTCCGCTTCAACCCGTTGTTCGGCCGCTCGCTCATTTCGGGACAAGGCTCGCACGCTGCGCCGTTATGCGAAGCTCGTCTCCAGACTGCATCTCGATCACGAACGTGCTGCCGGATCTCTTGCTCTGCTCGTTCACGTAGATCGACGGTCCCCAAGGCTGCTTGCACGAAATGACGACTTCTGTGGCTCCATAGAACCGGGCCTGGCAAGCCTGAGCGTCTCGGCCGTCTTCAA
>JANNTZ010000245.1:0-2810 GCA_031394595.1 Acidobacteriota bacterium | reverse complement strand
GTGATCCGCTACGAAGGGCCGAGCGGCGGCCCGGGGATGCGCGAGATGCTGGCGGTCACTGCGGCGATCGTCGGGCAGGGGTTGGCGGAGAGCGTGGCGCTGCTGACCGACGGCCGGTTCTCGGGAGCGACGCACGGCCTGATGGCCGGTCACGTGGCACCGGAGGCGGCGCGCGGCGGGCCGATCGCGGCGCTGCGCGAAGGGGATAGGATCGTCCTCGACGTCGAGGCGCGCGAACTGCGCCTCGAGGTGCCGGACGATGAGATCGCCCGCCGGCTCGCCGACTGGAAGCCGCCGGCGCCGCGCTACACGTCCGGGGTGTTCGCCAAGTACGCCCGCCTGGTGTCGTCGGCCAGCGAGGGGGCGACGACCGGCGTGGCGGCGGGCGGCGGGCCTGCCGGCACCGACCGCGCGGCCGATCCCCCCGCCCGGCCGCGCCGGCCCGGGCCCAACCCGGCGGCATGAAAACGATCCGCGGCCGGGCGCTGATCTTCTGGGACCCGAAGCGGCCCGGAAAAAAGCTCGACGCCATCGACACCGACCAGATCACCCCCGCCGCCGACTGCGTCTCGGAGAGCCTCGCGACCCTCGACGAGCGTTGGAAGGCCGGTTCGTTCCGTCACCTGATGCCAGATTTCCGCCGGCGGGTGCACGCCGGCGAGACCTTCCTGGTCGCCGGCGACCGGTTCGCCATCGGATCGTCGCGCGAGATGTCGCCCGCCGGTCTCAAGGGGGTCGCCGACGAAGCCGGCCTGGAGATGGTGATCGTCGCCGGCGACAACCTCGGCGACATCTTCCGACGCAACGCCCTCAACCTGGGGCTGCACGTGGTCCAGTCGCCCGAGGCGGTCGCCGACGCGCGGGACGGCGACGAGTTCGCGTTCGTCGTCGAAACGCGTGCCCTCGAGAACCTGACGCAGGGGAAGCGCTACGCCGTCCGCCCGCTGTCGGAGAAGGAAGAGGAGATCCGCCGCACCGGCGGGATCTTCGAGATGGGACGGCGCGAGTTCGCCGCTTCGGTGGGTCGCCCGATGGCGGTCGGGTTCCCGGACCCTGCGCTGGCGCGCCGGATGACCCTGACCGATCAGATCGTCTGGGCGCACCGGGTGGACAAGGACGCCGTGGTCGAGCCGGGCCGCACTCTCCGCGTGTACGCCGATCTCCTGCCGGGTTCGGACGGCACCGCGCCGTTCGCGATTCACACGTTCAATCAGATCACGGGCGCCGCCGCCCGGCCGCGCAGTGTGGCGATCGCCGCCGACCACTTCGTGTTCACCGGGAAGGACGAGGACGACCGGCAGACCTCGATCTCGCGCGACTTCGCCCGCGCCCACGGCATCGGCCGGCCGCACTACGCGGCGCCGGGCGACGGCATCTTCCATTTCTATTTCCCGGAACAGGGGCTGATCGTCCCGGGTGGCTTCTACCCGGGGGCCGACTCGCACAGCCGCGCCTACGGCGCCTACGGCGCGGTCGGCATCGGCATCGGCAGCACGACGCTCGGCTTCGGCTGGGCGACCGGCTACATTTATTTCACCCCGGCCCGGCAGAGACGCATCACCTTCGCCGGCCGGCTGCAGCCGTGGGTCGGCGGCAAGGACATCGTCCTCGAACTGCTGCGCCGCTGGGGCGTGGCGCAGTCGCAGGGGATGAGCGTCGAGTTCGTCGATCACGACGGCGCCCTTCCGATGCCGTACCGCAACACCATCGCCAACATGATGGCGGAAGGGGAGGCACTCAACGGCATTTTCGCGCAGGACGCGATCACCGACGCCTGGTACAAAACGCGCGGCATCGCGACACCGTACCCCCGGCTGGCGTCGGGCGGCGAGGCGCGCTTCGCGATCGACGAGACGTTCGATCTCGCCGACGTGACGCCGATGATCGCCAAGCCGTTCAGCCCCGGGAATGCCTTCCCCGCCGCGGAGGTGGCGCGCGAACGGATCACGTTCGACAAGGCGCTCATCGGTTCGTGCACCAACGGGTCGTACGACGACCTGCTCGGGGCGGCGCTGGTGCTGCGGGCGGCGCTCGCCAGGGGGCGGGCGCGGGTGGCGCACGGCGTCGAGTTCGTCGTCTTCCCCGGCAGCGGCAACGTGGCGCGCCAGATTGAGACCCCCGACCCGCGCCTGGACGGCGAGTCGATCGCCGCCGTCTGCCGCGCCGCCGGCGGCGCCATCCGCTCGTCGTGGTGCGGCCCCTGCTTCGGCCAGGGCCCCGACGCCCTGCGCCCCGGCCAGCGCGCCATCACCTCGTTCAACCGCAACTGGCAGAACCGCATGGGCGTCGGCGGCGAGGGCTATCTCGCCAGCCCCGCGGTGGTCGCCGCCTCGGCGATCGCCGGCTACATGGCGCCGCCGTCGGAGATCGGCCTGGAGTGGTCGGCGGAGCAGTTCGCGATCTGATTGCGGCGGGCACGCCGGACAGAGGGGGGAGGTCCTTCAGCGCTTCAGGTCGGCGGCCCAGTCGAGGACGACGGTGATCGGAGGCGTGAGGGCGCCGGGAAGGTCGTCGGCGACCAGGAATCGCTGGCCGTCGGGATTGACAACGTAATTGATCTGAGAATTCGGGTTGGGGATAGTGACCGCGAATAAGGTGCGTGGGGCGCCGGCTTTGAACTCGGGTCCCTCGGCCATCGGGACCACCGTGAGACTCCCGTCGGCGGCCAGGTAGAAGATCTCCCGGCCATCCGCTCTCCACCTCGGAAGTGTGCCGCCTGCGGTCGAAATCCGCCACGAATCGGAACGCTCGGGGAATGACCCGACGTAGATCTCGGTGCGACCGGATTCGTTCGAGGCGTAGGCAAGCCA
>JANNTZ010000211.1:0-36856 GCA_031394595.1 Acidobacteriota bacterium | reverse complement strand
CAGCGACCGCGAGCCGCGCCAGGCTCGTTGGATGGGCACCCCGTGGCCCTCGCGAGCGAGTGCGGAGCGGCGCCGCGCTGCGGCCCGCCACCCGAAACTGGGGAGAGTTCAGCGGTTTTGACAGGAGCGGGGGCCTCGTCTAGACTCCCGGCCCGCCCGCGCTGAGGAGATCCGTGTCGCTGTTCGATTCCCTGGTGGCCCGAACCCTGCCATTCGTGCCGCGATCGATCGTCGGCGGCGTGGCGCGCCGCTACATCGCCGGCGAGCATCTCGACGATGCCGTCAAGGTGCTGCGCGGGCTGAATGACGAGGGGTTCCTGGCGACCCTCGATGTGCTGGGTGAGGAAGTGCGCCGCCGCGAACTGGCCGAGCGGGCGGTGGCGGAATACCAGGCCGTGCTGCGCCGGCTGCGCGACGATCGGCTGCGGTCCAACATCTCCGTCAAACTCACGCAGCTCGGGCTCAAGCTCGACACCGGTTTCTGTCTCGAAAACCTGCGTGTCCTGGCGCAGGAGGCGCGCACGCTCGGGAACTTCGTCCGCATCGACATGGAAGACTCGTCGTGCACCGACGTCACGCTCGATCTATACCGGCGGCTGCGGCACGAGGGGTTCGAAAATATCGGTGTCGTGCTGCAGGCTTGCCTGCGGCGCACTGTAATCGACGTCCGGGCGCTTCCGGACGGATCCAACGTCCGGATCTGCAAGGGGATCTACATCGAGCCGCGCGTCCTCGCCTACGGCGACCGGGAGATCGTCCGCAAGAACTTCGTCCACCTCCTCGAGTTGCTTCTGGACCGGCGTTTCTACGTCGGGATCGCCACGCACGATGAGTGGCTGGTCTGGGAGGCCTGCCGGTTGATCGAGGAACGACGGCTGCCAGCCGATCGCTACGAATTTCAGATGCTGCTGGGGGTGGAAGAGGGGGTGCGACAGATCATCGCGCGCCAGGGGCACCGGCTACGCGTCTACGTGCCCTACGGCAGCCACTGGTACGCCTACTCGTTGCGCCGGCTGAAGGAAAACCCCAGCCTCGCCGGACACGTGCTGCGCGGGATGTTCGGGAGGCGGATCACCTAGGCGATCTGCCGATCGCGGTCGTTGGCGGTGTTGCGCGGCAGTTCCTGCGGGTAATCGGTCCCTTCCCGGCCGGGGTGCAGCCCGGCGGCCTGCGGGAAGGTGAGAGTCACCTCGGTCCCCTCGAACGGCCTGCTCCGCACCGCGATGTCGGCGCCGATGATGTCGAGCAGGCTTCTCGACGCCCACAGCCCCAGCCCCACGCCCTTCCTCTCGGGCTTGGTAGTGAAGAACGGCTCGAAGACCTTCGGCAGCTGGTCAGGACGGATGCCGATGCCGGTGTCCCGCACGCGGGCGATGACTTTGTCGCCCTCGTGGGTGGTGGTCACGGTGATGGTCCCGCCGCCGAATGGCATCGCTTCCACCGCATTGATGATGACGTTGAGCAGCGCCTGGTGGACCCGCGCCGCCGAACCCATGACCGGGGGGATCACGCCGTAAGTTTCCTCGATCAGGATCTTCTTCTCGCCGGCCCGGTGGCGGCAGAGCAGGATCGCCTCACGGAGCAGCGTGTTGACGCTGAACGGGGACCGCCCGGGGCGGGTGAGGGCATATTGCGCCACGTGACCGAGGGCGCCTTGCAAGGCTTCGGTGTGCCGGGAAATCGCGCCGGCCGCGCTCCGCGCCGCGTCGGGAAGTGTCGCGTCCCCGCCGAGGGCGCGGACCGTCGTCCCCAGCTCCTGCAAGGGTCCGCGGATCTGGTGGGCGACGATCTCGAGGTACGATCCGAGCGACCGGTAGGTCTCGCCTGCCATGATGTGCTCCTGGCAGAAGCGCAGCTCCTCCCGCAATTCGATCATCCGCGCGATGCTCTCCCGGCCCTTGTGCCGGGCCGCGACGACAGCGCCGGCCAGGGCGCCGGCCACACCGGCAAAACCGGCGGTGAGGACCCGCAGCGGTCCCGACCCGGCGGGCAGGGCCGCGAACAGGGCGCCGACGGCAAGGCCGATGAGGAGCCCTCCGAGAACCGTCTTCGCCCACCCTGTCGATCGCATCGCCTGCCCTCCTCGGCCGGTCACTCCCGGGGCGCGGCGCCGGCCACGCGTCTGGCTTTTTCGATCTCCATGATCCGCGCCGCGTTCTTGTGCGCCCCGGGCCCGGGATCGTAGACCAGATCGGCCACCGGCCGGCCACCGACCAGGTGCTCCTCCAGGATGCGGCGCGCCCGGTCGCCATCGACTTTCGCGTACCAGACGTTTTCCGGGTACACGGCCACCATCGGGCCATTCCCGCACTGGTCGAGGCAGCCGGACTTGTTCACCCGGACCTGGGTCTTCAGGCCGCGCTCCGCCACGCCGTCCTTCAGCAGGCGATGGATCTCGGCCGCGCCGTCGGCCGGGCAGTATTCACCATGCGTGCAGACGAACACGTGACGCGCGTAAAGACCCAAGGGGCCTCCGGTCAGCCGAGGGACGGTTCCCGCAGCCCGGCGATCGTCTCGACCACTTCGCCAATCTTGTTGTTGGGCGTTGACGCACCGGCGGTCAGGCCGATCGTGACCTGGCCGGCCGGCAGCCATTCGTGGGTCTCCACCTCTGCGCCCCCGCCCGGTGGCTTGTGCCGGATCGACCCGGCCCGCACGCAGGCAGCGTCCTCGATGTGGTAGGCGGGCAGCGTGCGCGAAGCCAGGGCAGCGAGGTGCGTCGTGTTGCTGCTGTTGTAGCCGCCGATGACGATCATCAGGTCGGGGTGCCCGGCCAGGAGCTCGAGAACGGCGTCCTGCCGGTCCTGGGTCGCGCTGCAGATGGTGTCGAAGGCGCGGAAGCGCGACTCGATCTCGCCCGGACCGTACCGGACCATGAGCGCCTCCCGCACCATCCCCTGGATCTCGATCGACTCGGAGGAGAGCATCGTGGTCTGGTTGGCGAGACCGATGCGCTGCAAGTCGCGATTCGGACTGAAACCGTCCGAGCAGGCGCGCGCGAAGCGGGTCAGGAACGCGGCGGAATCGCCTCCCTGCCTGATGTAGGCGCAAACGATCTCCGCCTCGGGCCGATCGCGGACCACCAGGTACCTGCCGCCCGGGTACTTGCTGGCGCGCGAAGCGGTGGCGCGGGTCTCTTCATGGGCGTACTTTCCATGGATCAGGGCGGTGAACCCGGTGGAGGAGAACCGCTCAACGTTCTTCCAGACGTTCATGACCGACCCGCAGGTGGTGTCCACCAGGACGGCGCGGCGGGCCCGGAGCGAGTCGAGATCCTCGATGGTGACCCCGAAGGCGGGCAGGATCACCACGTCCCCCGCGTCGACGATCTCGAGACCGGGGCCGTCGCCGTTGGCCTGGCGCAGGAAGCGGATGCCCATCCGCTCCAGGCGCATGTTGACATGCGGGTTGTGGATGATCTCGCCGGTCAGGAAAATCCTCCGTCCCGGGAACTGACGGCAGGCCTCGTAGGCATATTCGACTGCGCGGTCCACGCCGTAGCAGAAGCCGAACTCGCGGGCCAACCGGAAGGTGAGATCTCCGACCGTCAGGGTGTGGCCGGATTCCTTCAGCCGGGCCACGATGGCGCTGTGATAATCGGCGGCAAGGACAGGCGCAATCGCCGCCTTCAGGCCGAAGCCGCGGGGGTAGTAGACGCTTTCCTCGGGTGCCATATTCATCTCCCGCGATCGCCGACGCGGCGCGCACATTCTACACGAAGCCCCGGGTGATCCCCGGCGCCCCGCGAGCGATCGGAGCCGCTCAGGGCACAGGTTCCGGACAGGCTCCTAGGATTCCACGACGCGCGCCGGGACGGAGGCGATGTTCATGCCGCGGCCGCGCAGGAAGTTCACCAGCGTGATGTTGAAGGCGCGGGCCGTCTCGATCGCCAGGGTCGTCGGCCCGGAAATGGCGCAGACGATTGGGATGCCCGCGACGGCGGCCTTCTGGAGTATTTCGAACGAAGTCCGGCCGGAGACCAGGAGGATGGTGGCGTCGAACGGTGAGCCATCGAGAGCGCGGCGGCCGATGACCTTGTCGACCGCGTTGTGCCGACCGACGTCCTCGCGGCAGACGAGAAGTTCACCGGCAGAATCGAACAGGCCGGAGGCATGCAGGGCACCGGTGCGCCCGAAACTGGCCTGGGCCCGCAGCATCCGATCCGGGAGTTCCTGAAGGACCGACCTGCTGATGCTGGACTTCGAAGCCACCGGCCGCGCCTGGATGGCGAGCGCCTCGAGCGAGGCGCGGCCGCACAGACCGCAGGCGGCGCTGGTCATGAGGTTGCGCCGGAATCGTGCGGAATCGAGGGTGATGCCCCCGGCGAGGCGGATGTCGACGACGTTGATTTCCGCGCCGTCCCCGTCCCGGCACTGCGTCAGGCCTCCGATCGCGTCGGTCGACGTGACGATCCCCTCGGTCAGTGCGAACCCGGCCGCCAGCTCCAGATCATGCCCCGGTGTCCGCATGATGACGGCGAGGCTCTCGCCATTCACCCTGATCTCGAGCGGTTCTTCGACCGCGACCCAGTCGGCGGTCTCGCGCCACCCCGTCCCCTCGGCCTTCCAGAGGACCATCCTGGCCACCGGATCGCGTGTCATGGCGCACATTCTATCGGAGACCTGCCGGACCCTGGTACCTGCTGCAGGATCTCCGCAGCCGTTGCAGGAGTGGCGGTTCAACTCTTGACAGGACCCGCCCCATCTGCAAAGGTAGGCGCGTTTCCTGGCCAGGCGCGAGCGGAGATCCGATGCGACGTGCATTTGGGATGCGATGGGCGGTGGCGGTTCTGTCAGTGGCGGCCGGCATGGGGGGCGCGGCCCAGGCCCAGAACCGGGAGAAGGCCTGGGAGGTCACCCCCTACCTCGGCCTCATGTCCATGGGGGCCAAGGGGAGCCTGGACGGAGTTCCGCACTCCTTCCCCGTCAGCCCCGAACTGGAAGCCGACACCGCGGAGCTCAGCGTCGAGAACGACTACAACTTCGGTTTCCGATTTGCCTACCACTGGACAAAAAAGCACGAGGTGGAGTTCGCGTTCGGCGGCATGGGAACCACCGGCCAGCTGGACAGCAACAACCACGGGTTACAGGGGTATCAGCAGGACATCCTCACCGGCCGGGTGGACTACATCTACAACATCCCGCTCCACCGGCGCGACAAGGTGATGGCGTTCGTGACTGCGGGGCTTGGGGTCGTGAACATCTCGACCTTCGGCCAGTCGGCCGACCTCGATCTGCAGGCGATTTTCGAATCGTTCATCGGCGATGAGAATGTGCCGATGTATGACTTCGGCGCCGGCATCCGGATTTTCGGCAGCCCGAAAGTAGGGGTGCGGTTCGACGTGCGCCGGGCCGCCTATTCCTCCAACGTCACTGGCGACTATGACTTCATGGAGTACACCGTCGGGCTCTGCCTGATCCTCGGGGGCGCCTGAACCGGTTCGGGCGCCTTCAGGACTCCAGGACCTGCGCGCCGATCTCCTCCAGCAGCGCGGCATGGTCGTCCTGCCCCAGCCAGTGCTTCATCAGGACCAGCCGGAGCGCCGTCACCGACGAGGCATCGGTCTTCAATTCGCCGAGGGCCCGGGCGGCGATGTCGGACGGGACGTTGAATCGGGACAGGATTACCGCGGGCCATTCCAGAGCGCCGGCTGAGAAGCGGTTGTAGACCGCCTCGGTGGCCCGGTTGATCGCCGTGGCCGTCAGGACGCCCGCCCCGGTGTCCCCCGGCAGGCGCACGAGACACAGGATGTCCAGGTCGGGTTCGTGCAGCGGCCGGGCCAGCCGGCTCCGCGCCGTCAAGCCGTGCAGGGCACGCGCGGCGCGCAGACCCGACCCGACGATCGCCCCGAACCCCGCGGAGGTCAGCGGCAGGACACGGTGTGTCAGCCAGCAGGCTGCGGCCGCCGCACCCGGGCGCGATCCCTCGAGCGTGACCATTCCCAGGTTCGGGCGATCAGCCAGGTGGTAGGTGTACGGAGTCGTGTTCAGCAGCGGTTTCTTGAGGCGCTCGTCGCGGTAGAGGACGGAACCGGCGCCATAGGGCGACAGACCGTGTTTGTGGGGATCGATGGTGATGGAGTCGGCCCCTCCAAGCGCCCGGACCTGGCGATAGACCTGTTCGGACATGCCGGTATGCTCCCGCACGGTTGATGCGGGAAGGATTGACCCGTCCGCGGCGCGCAGGCAGGCCCGCGCGTACCCGCCGTAGGCGGCGTCGACGTGCAGGTGGAACCCGTGACGTTCGCGCAGGGACAGGATCGCCTCGATGGGATCGACCGACCCCGTCCCGGTAGTCCCGAGGTTGCCCACCACCATCAACGGCCGCTCCTGCCTGAGGATCGATTCGAGGTGGTCGGCGTCCATCCGCAGTCCCGCATCCACTTCAACCTCGAGGACACGCGGGATGCGAAGGATGGCGGCGCAACGTTTCCAGGAATAGTGGGCGACCCGGGAGATCACCAGCGGCCCCTCGGGCCGCGAATCCCGCACCGCCCAGAGAGCCTCCAGATTGGCGAGGGTCCCGCCGGAGCAGAGGTGTCCCCAGCCGGTGGGTCGGCCCTGCGTTTCGAAACCGACCAGGCCCAGGAGGTCGTGCACGACCTCGAGTTCCATGTCGGTCGTGGCCGGCCCTCCCTCGTAGGCGTGATTGTTGGGGTTGATCAGCTGGGTCGCCAGGTACCCCACGATCGCCGGGATCGCCGGGTCTTTGATCATCTGGGCCGCATAGCGCGGATGAAAATAGGGGGCGTTGCGCTCCAGCCGCGTCAGCAATTCCTCGAGCGCCGCCGCGAGGCTGGCCGCCCCTCTCCCATCGACGGCAGGCGGATCGGTGAACCCGGGCGTCCGTGCTCCCGCCGTGGCAGGGGAGCCCGGCGACCCGCCCGGGAAGGCGCTCTCCCGCAGACCGCGGTGATGCAGGAGGACGCGGTCGATCAGACGGCGCAGGAGCGGAATCCCCTCGCCATGCACGCCCAGGAACAGCCCGTCGGGGATCCGGGGCCCGGAGGCCTCGCTGTTCACTCGCCTGCCCCCTCCGGCAGGGCGGCATCGATTTCGTCGATGAGCTGGACGTTTTCGCCGATGCTGCGAATCGCCAGGACCATGGTGACCGCGTTCGCCAGCAGGGCCACGACCGCCGGGGCGCCATGCACCCAGCCCGGCAGCATGCGGGTGTGAGCACCGCCGCCCAGGATGAAGGCCGCCATCGTCAGCAGGGGTGTGAACGTCAGCCAGGGGAAGAGGCGGGCCTTGAACCGCCGGGTACGGTGGACCAGCGCGGCGGGCAGGCCATACTCCGCCACGACCTTCTTGATCCGGGAACCGGTCCCGACGAAGTAGAATAGCGTCATTGTGTGAGTGAACAGCGCCACCACGATCCCGAACAGGGCGAACCGGATGTGGGGCCCGGCGGTGAGCGCTCCGGAGGCGGTCCGATACCCATCCCACGTGATCCTTCCCAGGAGGACCACCGTGGCCACGAAGAGGAAGCCGAGGATTTTCGCGACCGGAACCCTGTCGAGCATCGCCGGCCATTATATGTGGGGAGCGGCCCGGCAGGGCGGGGAGGTCACGAGGGGAGCATGGAGCAGAGCGCGGATCGGACGTTGATGGATCAGGTGCTCGCCAGGATCCGGGCGGTCGTGCAGAGCGCCGACGATCGCGACGCGCGGCTGCGGCAGGTCGTGCAGATCCTCGGCGAGCGGCGGACCAAGTACACTTGGGCGGGGGTCTACCTGATCGAGGGGGAGACGCTCGTCCTGCACAACCAGGTGGGGCTGCCGACGCCGCACGAACGCATCCCGATCGGCCGGGGGATCTGCGGTCTGGCGGCACGCGAACGGCGCACCGTGGTTGTCCCCGACGTCGGCAAGGACTCCCGCTATCTGGCGTGCGGCCACGAGACCCGGTCGGAGATCGTGGTGCCGATCTTCAAGGATGGGCGGGTCATCGGCGAAATCGATATCGACAGTAACGACCTGGATGCATTCGATCAGGAAGACCGACGGCTCCTCGAGGAGACGGCGAGGCTGCTGGCCGGGGTACTCTGAACCCCAAGCCGCTGCATCCCCACCCCACGATCATCCACCGGCGGCTGGCTGGATCGGCCGCCAGGCGGGACAATGTTCACGTGCCGGGAAGGGCAGACGGGTGCCCGTCCCGGATCCCCCGCCGTGCGGATCGTGACGGTCCGCACGGTTTTTTCATGGTGAATCGTCCGCCAACGCCGCCGGGTGGATCGTCCGCGCGACTTCCTCAATCCCGTCCACGACGCGTGGTCCCGGCTGCTGGATCGCCTCGCTGACGACCGCCAGGGCGGAGCGGCGGACGGCGGGGACGGAGGCCCAGGCGGGATCCCGGCGGACCACATCGAGGAAGGCCCGGTTTCGGGGGACCGTCAGGATCACCTCGGGGGCCCGCGCGACCGCGGTTTCGAGATCGATGGAAGGCCAGCCTCCGGGCGCGTCGGCTGTGATCGACTCGGCGCCGGCGCGCGACAGGGCGTCGGTCAGGAAGGCGCCACGGCCCGGCACGACGATCGGATCGCCCCACACCACGAAGAGCACGCGTGGGAGGGGACGGGACGCGATCCGGGCCGCCACCGCCGCGATCCGTCGGGAAAGGTCCCCGGCCACCCGACGACCCCTTTCGGGCTCCCCCAGGGCCTCGCCGAGCCGTTCCACCGCAGCCACCACCCCGGCAACGTCCACCGCATGCATGGTGTACAGAGGCAGCGCGAGAGCCTCGGCCTGCGCCGCGAGACCGGGGTCGTTCCCGCTGGTGGAGGCGACCAGCAGATCGGGGGCGAGCGCCCGGATGGTCTCGAGGCTCGGATTGATCAGCCCGCCGACGCGCGCGGGAGCGGGACCGCCAGCCGGCGGATCGCAGAAATCACTGATCCCGACGATCCGGTCACCGAGCCCGAGGGCGACGATGGAATCGGTCACGCTCGGGGCAAGGGACACGATGCGCCGGGGTGCCACCGGCACACGGACCGTCCGCCCGAGGCCGTCTTCCACGGCGCGCAGAGCCGGGGATGGAACGCCGCGCCCGCAGGCGTGGGAGGCGGCCACCGCCAGGGCTGCGACCAGCAGGAATTCCCGGTTGCGGAACGGCACGGGGTGTCAGGGTGCGGCGGTCTGAATCTGCCGCATCACGTACCGTTTGATGAGATCGATGACCCGCTGCGGAACGTTGACGAAGTGGAACGCGACCTGGAAGGGCCCCGTCCCCTCGACCCGCATGACGATCGCTTCCACGACCACTGGCTGCGGCTCGCCGCCGGGATCGACCAGATCCAGCCGTACTTTCACCGCCCGCCCCACGGGCACGAGGAACCCCGAGTCGCACAGGGCCCCGCCGGCGCTCAGGTTGCTGGTTTCCATGGCGATCTGGTCGAGGGCTTCATCGACCCCGAAGACGATGACCCGGGCGCGGGCCTCGGCGCGCGGATCCAGGCGGGGGCTGCTCTTGTACTGGCTCACAGTCCGTATCGACTCCCGGTTCTTCGCGGCTTGGGGAACGCCAGCCACTCTAGGGGCCACCCCAGGTGCTGTCAAGGCCCGGCACGCTTTCGGGCTCTTCCACCTTGAATCAGGGATCGGCGGAACCTATTTTTTGCCGGCGCGGGTTCGCAACCATGAAGGCCCGGCTCGGGACGTGGAATCGCGGGGACACCATCGGCATGAAGTTCCTCAAGGAAGCCTGGGCCACGCTGCTGGAGTTTCCCGAGCTGATCTGGGCGGCCGCGACCCTGGGCACCCTGTACGTCGGCTGGATCCTCGGGCGTCGCCGGAGCCGGCCGGCGGCCGAGGCCCCACCTGTGCGCCGGACCGACGCCGACATGGCCGTGCAGGTCATGCGCGACATGAAGGCCGGCCTGGCCCGTCTCGAGGCCGAGAACGCCTCCTTCCAGCATTTCTTCCAGCTGCTGCCCGATTTCACCCGCGCGATTAACAACCGCATGGATCGGCGGGCCGTCGGGCCGTTTCTCGTCAAGGTGTCCGAACAGCTGTTCGCCCCGAGCCAGGTCCTGGTCTTCTCGCTCGACGAGAAGGTGAACACGCTGGTCCTGACCCACCAGCACGGCCTTGCTGAAGACGTCAAGATGGGGTTTCACGTCAAGATCGGGGAGGGGCGGATCGGCTACGTGGCGCAGCACAAGGTGTCGATGGACACCAACGACTTCATCCGCGAGATGCGGCAGACAGGCGCCAGCCTCGAAGTGAGCGGCCATTTCCGCTTCCGCACCGAACTCTGCGCGCCCATGATCCACGAAGGCCGCGTGATGGGGGTGATCAGTGTCGGCGGGATCTCGCGCCACTACAAGTACGAGAAGACCATTCTCAGCCTGATCGCCGACCTCGGGAGCATCGCCCTGCACAACTACGCCCTGTTCTCCCAGGTGCAGGAGAACGCCAATCTGGACGGTCTGACACGCCTGTACAACAAGCGCTTCTTCATGGAACGGCTGGCGCACGAGATGACCCGGGCCGACAAGGCCCACCACCCCGTGTCGTTGTTCCTGTTCGACCTCGACAACTTCAAACAGTACAACGATCGCGAAGGGCACCAGGCGGGCGACGAGGTGCTCCGGATCACCGGCCGGCTGCTGCGTGACATGGTCCGCCCCGACGACATCGCGGCGCGCTACGGCGGTGAGGAGTTCGTTGTCCTGCTGCCCCACACTCCGAAGGACGGGGCGCTCACCTTTGCCGAACGCCTCCGGCAGAGGCTCGCCGGCCACGACTACGCGAACGCCGCGCGCCAGCCACTCGGCTGCGTGTCGCTGAGCGGCGGAGTGGCGACCCGGCCGGACGATGGATCGGACGGCCGGACCCTGATCGCCGCCGCTGACGCCGCCCTGTACCGTGCCAAGGGGAAGGGCCGCAACCGGGTCGAGGCGGCGACGACCAACCTGTTGTCGGGTGGCGAGGAGGAACTCCTTGCCGGCACCGGTCAGGGCTGAGACCGCCATTGCCGCCCCGCCGCCGTCCTGTCCGTGACCCTCGCGCCCGCGCCACCGCGCGTGCCGGCACCCCCTCGCGCGCCCTGACCAACCTGCTGTACGACGACCTCACCGACCTGCCGACAGTGCCGGTTCTCCTGGACCGCATCCGCCGCTTGCTGCGTCACTCCGAGCAGCTCGGCTTGTTGTCGATCAGCGTGCTGCAGGGCGAGCGGGTGGAGCAGACGCTGGGGTGGCAGGGCTACGAGACTCTGGTCCGCAGCATCGCGGCGTTCCTGATGGAGATCCAACGCGTGGCGCTGCGGCGCGAGGACTACATCGCCGAGGCTATGATCAGCGGCAACGCCTTCGTCCTCGGGAGTGATGCTGATCGCCGAGGGCGTGGAGACGGTCGACGAGCTGCGCTGTCTCCAGAGCCTCGGAGTGCGCTACGCGCAGGGCTTCCTGTTCGCGCGGCCCGGACCCGCCTTCCCGGTGCCGCGGCTCGACTTGATCGGTTGACCGGACAGGCTCCCAGCCGGTCCCGACCCCCGGCGACCGGACAAAAAAGGAGAGCCGCTTCCTGATTCCCGAAGCGGCTCTGTCTTTGGGTGTGACGTGTTGTAGCGGGAACAATCAACGCCGGCCAGTCAAGTCCGGCGTGAAGAAGGCTCTTGGCCTAGACCGCCCGCTTCAGCTGGCCCTGGGTCTGTGCCCAGGCGCCCATGATCAGGCAGGTCCTGGCGGTCTCGACCTCCACCCACCGGCGATAGACCTTCCGGCGGTTCGGATCGATCTGGTATGAAATGTTTGCGTAATCGAAGTCGATCATGCCGTTCGGCGTTTTCTTACTCGCCGCCTTCGTGCCGCCCTTGGACCGCACGACCTTCTTCTTCATCCGGCGCTCCTCCCGTATTGGGATCATATTGATAGCAATATTCCTGCCACTGGTCGGCGCGCGCATGATCGGGCGATGGATCATGCGGTTGGCGACTGCAAGTAGCTACGCAATCAGGTACTTGGGCTTATTTTTCGAGACCATTTCAAGACCGTTCGATTTCGAGGAGCACGACACGAAACCATAACACTGTCAGTTTGGCGTGATTTGATCTTGACGTAACTGCGCCACAATGGCAGACTTTCCTGCCGTCTCACCCGGCGGGGGCCGAATGTTCCACATCGAAGGCAAGCAGATCCTCCTGATTCAATCTCCAGGGGTGGAAATCCCGTCGGTCCTTGCGTCGGTGGGTCTCCGCGTTTCCACCGCCCACGGTCCGGCGGCGGCCCTGGAGATGTCGGCGCGCGACGAGTTCGACATGGCGCTGGTGGACGGTGGGCTGCCGGAGACCGCGACGCTTGAGATCCTGACCCGGTTGCGCCGTGAATCAGGAATCCCCTCCGTGTTGATGATGGTCGATCGGGCGCAGATCTCACGGGCCATCCGGGCCCTGACCGAGGGCGCCGACGACTACCTGGTGAAGCCGATCGAGCGCGCCGAGCTGGTGGCGCGCGTCGGACGACTCCTTCACTGGCAGCACCGTGACGATCGCGCCCTGCACTTGTCGCGCGAGCTCACGCGGAAGTACGTGGTCGGTAACGTCGTCAGCAAATCGCAGGGGATGCGGCGGGTCCGCGATGAGATTCTCCAAGTGGCCCCGGCGCGGACGACGGTCCTGATCCTGGGGGAGAGCGGTGTCGGCAAGGAACTCGTCGCGAAGGCGATCCACTACAACTCGCCGCGCCGCGCTGCGCCGTTCATCGCCATCAACTGCTCGGCCATACCGACAAGTTTGATCGAGAGCGAGCTGTTCGGCCACGAGCGCGGCGCCTTCACCGGAGCCATCGGCCGCCAGAAGGGAAAGTTCGAGCTGGCCGACGGTGGGACCATCCTCCTCGATGAGGTCGGCGAGATGGACCTGATCACCCAGGCGAAGCTTCTGCGCGTGCTCGAGGAGCGTTCCTTCATGCGGGTTGGAGGGGCCCGCGAGGTGCACGTGGACGTTCGCGTGCTGGCGGCGACCAACAGCGACCTCGAGATGTCGATCGCCCGGCGTCGGTTCCGCCAGGACCTCTACTTCCGTCTGAAAGTCCTGACGATCCACGTTCCGCCCCTGCGGTCGCGGCGTGAGGACATCCCCGATCTCGCCCGTACCTTCCTCGATCAGATTGGCCGTGAGAACGGCCTCGGGAAGCTCCATCTCACCCGGCGGGCGATCGACGCGCTGTCGCGCCATTCCTGGCCGGGCAACGTGCGTGAGCTCAAAAACGTCCTGGAGAGCGCGGCCATCACCCGGTCCGGTCCGGGGATCCAGGCCGCCGATCTGCCGCGGGCGATCCGCGAGACGGTCGGCCCCCCGTCCCGGAGGCGCCAGACCCCGGTCGTGCGCACGCTCGAGGAGACCGAACGCGATCTCCTCCGGCGCGCCCTGCGACGTTGCGCCGGCAACCGCACGCACGCCGCGCGTGCCCTCGGCATCGGCGTGCGCACGCTGCAACGCAAGATGGCGGTGTTCGGCATCCAGTCGCCGCGGCGGGCCGGGCGCCCGCGTGGCGCTCACAGATCGACGGTCACCCCGAGCCCCGGTCGCGAGAACTCCGGCGAGATGTAGCCGTCGCGGATCCGCACCCCACCGGTGGCGACATCGTCGGCGATGTCGAGATGCCCGTCGAGATCGGCGCGATCCACCGGCGGACAGGCGAGGGCGAAGTGCAGCGCCGCGGCGATGCCGATGCGTGACTCGTCCATGCAGCCGACCATGGCGCGCAGACCGGTGGCCGCCGCCACCCGGCCGAGGGCGATCGCCTCGTGAAGCCCACCGGTCTTCATCAGCTTGATGTTGACCAGCGGTGCGGCCCCGGCGGCCGCCAGACGTCCGGCCCCGTCGGCGTCGAGGACCGACTCGTCGGCCATGATCGGGACCGCCGATCCGCGGGTCACCCGGGCGAGGGCCCCCAGGTCACCGGCGGGCGACGGCTGCTCCAGCAATTCGAGCCGCGCGCCCTCCACGGCGGCGAGAAAGCGGAGGGCCTCCTCGGGCGAATATCCCTGGTTGGCGTCGGCGCGGATCAGGATCTCCGGGCCGCAGGCCCGGCGGAGGGCGTGCACCAGACGTGCGTCGGCCTCCCAGTCCTCTCCCACCTTGATCTTGAGGGCGTGGAACCCCTGGGCCAGCCATCGTCGGGCCCGATCGATCGTCTCCTGGAGGTCGCCGATGCCCAGGGTCACGCTGGTCAGCAGCCGCCCGCGGCAGATTCCCAGGATTCGAGCCAGCGGCACTCCCGCCCGTCGGGCCTTGAGATCCAGCAAGGCCATGTCCACGGCCGCCCGGGCGGCGGGGGCACGCGGGGCCAGGACGCGGCCCCGGGCGGCAATGGCGGTCGGGTCGCCGGCATCGGATTCGCGCAGGTGCGGGATCAGGATGTTGTCGAGGGCTTCGCGGCAGGTGGCGACCGATTCGCCGGTCACCTCCTCGGCGGGGGCCGCGCAGCCAAAGGCGGTCTGGCCGTCGGCGGTCGTCACTTTGAGGATGATGTTGTCGGCGGTGGTGAAGCTGTGGCCCGCGATCCGGTACCCTTCCACGAGTCGAAAGGTAATCGGCACCGCCGCCGCGTGCCGGACCCGGATCATCGCGACAGGCGCGGGAAACGAAGGCGCAGTTCCTGCACGATCGGATCGAGCGGCTGTCGCAGCGGGTCGCAGCAGGGCACGCCGAAACGCCGCGCCAGTTCCCCGGCATGCCGGCGCACCTCGTCGTCGGTGAGCCCCTCATGGTTGAGAGCGAGGGCCACCATCGGGCGTCCGCACAACAGATCGAGGATGGCGGCCTCGCGTTCGACGCCCGCCAGGGGAAAATCCGGAAAGCCGTCGTAGTGCGCGCGCCCGGGAGCGTGCTGGATCACGAAGCCGTGGGGCTGGGCGCCGGCGACGATCTCGAACCCGCCGGGATAGGCCGGGTGCGTGAGGCAGCCCTGCCCCTCGACCACGATCACCTCGGGCCGCTCCTCCCTCCAGGCCCGGCAGACCTGGTGCTCGATCTCGCCGGAGACGAAGTCATTGATCAGACTGTCGAGGATGAGCCCATAACGGACGCCCTGCATCCAGGCGGTCTGCCCGGTGCCCACCAGCGCCGCCCGGATTCCGGCGGCGTTGAGCGCCTGGACGAGGCGCACCGAGGTCGTCCGCTTGCCGACGCCGGAGTCGGTTCCGAGGACGGCCAGCCGGACGCTCTCCACCTGCAGCACATCGCCCGTAAACGGGTGCATGGCGTCGCGCGGCGGAGTCCGACGGACGTCCCGGATGCCCGCCCCGCTGGCGTGCGCGGCCGCTGAGAACTCCGGGTCGTCGCCGAGCAGTTCGTGGAGTCCGGAGTCGACGTGGATCCCCTGGCGGAGGGCCGCCAGGATGGCAGGACGCAGGGAAGCCGGCAGGATGCCCCCGTGCGTGGCCACACCGACGACCAGGTAGTCGGGCCGCCCGGCGGCGCGCACCGCTGCCTCGAGATCCCGCACGATCGGGATGCCGCGCGGGACGCCGTCGAGGACCTCGCCGGCATCCCGGCCCGCGAGCTGGCCGTCGATCACCGCCAGGACACGGTAGCGATCCGTGTGCCGGACCAGACCGTGGGCGGTCTTGCCGTTGGAAGTCCCGAACTCCCCATCGCAGAGCACGACCGCCGTGCCATCCGGCTCTCGGGTGGTTGACCGGGAAATATCCGCCATGGCCGGATGCTAGCACACGGTCCCAACCCCCGCGCCGCATGCGTCCCGAGACTCCCCGACAAGTCGGGATCGCACCCGGACCACGGCGCCGACCCCTTTGCCCGCGGGGGCCTGCGGAAGCGAGCGGGGTACCCGCGCTTTCCGCGGGTCGCGAGCGCAGCGGAGGCGAGACGCGTAGCGTCGGAGCCGTCCCCCGTGGGCAAAGGGGTCGGCGCCCCCCGCGCGTCCTTGACGCCTCTCCGACGGTTTTCCTAAGATGCCCGGCATGGTCACGGGATTCAACACGGACGTGCGTCACGAGGGCCGGGTGTACCACGTGCAGACCGAGGACAAGGGGCTGGAGAATCCGATCATCGAGACCCTGATCTACATGGGGGGCGAGATCCTCACCGCGCGGCGCACCTCCTACGCCGACCTGATCCAGCGGGGTGGGGAAGGGAAGGAGATCGCGCAGCGCATCGAGTCGCAGCACAACCGGACGATCCTCGACATCAAGAACGGCAAGTTCGACGGCAAACGGGTGCGGCCGTTCGGCGAGGGGATCATCTCGAGCCGGAGTTTTGACGAAGTGGTCCTCGATTGGCTCAAGTCGAACTCCAACACCGATCGGATCGCGCTGCGGATGACCGGTTCGGACGGGATCATCGAGGGGGAGACCGCGCGGATGGAATTCCAGGTGTACCGGGCGCGCGACGGCGAGGGTCTTGCCGGCGCCCGCGTCAAGGTCCGCTGGATCAGCACGGTCGACAAGCCCCGCACCCTGGTGGAGGGGGAGACGGATGGGGTCGGCAAGGTGGTCCTGGAATGCCCGCTGCCGCTGCTCGATGACGGTAACGGGGCGCTGATCATCCAGACCAGTGCCGGACGGGACACGGCGGAAATCAAGCAGCTGGTCCGCAAGCCGGCGCGGCGGGCCGGGAGCTGAGGCCGGCCGGGATCCGGGGCTGCGGCCGGCCGGGATCCGGCGGCCGCGCAGGCCGGGACGTTCGAATGGGTGCGGTCGTGAAGGTCTTGATCAATGGATCGGAACGGGACGTGGAGGCGGCGGTGACCATCGATCGCCTGTTGCAGGCCCTCGGTCTCGGCGCCGGGCGGGTGGCGGTCGAGGTCAACGGGACGGTGGTGCCGCGGCGGGCACACGGCCAATCGGTCCTGCGCGACGGGGACCGGGTCGAGGTCGTCCACTTCGTCGGTGGAGGATAGGTGGGGGGATGAGAACCGACACTCTGATCATCGGCGGCCGATCGTACGTGTCGCGGCTCATTATCGGGACGGGGAAGTACCCCGACCTCGAGGTCATGCGGCGCGCCGTGGAGGCCTCGGGCACGGCGTTGGTGACCGTCGCAGTGCGCCGTGTGGATCTGACGCAGCGCGGCGACGAGTCGATGCTCGATGTCCTCACGCGGGCCGGGGTCGCGATCCTGCCGAACACGGCCGGCTGCTACACCGCCGAGGAGGCGATCCGCACCGCCCGGCTGGCGCGCGAGGCGGGGCTTTCGGATCTTATCAAGCTCGAGGTGATCGGCGACCCGAAGACCCTGTTCCCGGATAACGAGGGACTGTTGCAGGCCACCCGGGTCCTGGTGAAGGAAGGGTTCGTGGTGCTGCCGTACACCAATGACGACTTGATCGTGGCCCGCCGGCTGCGTGACGCCGGTGCGGCGGCAGTCATGCCGCTTGCGGCGCCGATCGGATCGGGCCTGGGCATCCAGAACGCCACCAACCTGGAAATCCTCCTGCAGGAGATCCGTGACATCCCGGTGATCGTGGACGCGGGTGTCGGGACTCCCTCCGATGCCGCCATCGTCATGGAAATGGGTGCGGACGGCGTCCTGATGAACACCGGCATCGCCGGTGCCGGTGACCCGGTCAAGATGGCGCGGGCCATGCGCCTGGCGGTCGAAGCCGGCCGGCTCGGCCAGGAGGCCGGGAGGATCCCGAAGAAACTGCACGCCACCGCCAGCAGCCCTCCGGGCGGGCTGGTGCGCTAGGAGCCTGTACCGCCCCTCGCAAGGGGCCGCCACTGACAGAGTTGAAATCGGCCCCGCATTGATTCGCGGTCCGGGACGACTGATATTGGGGTCGCACCCTCGTGGGTGCAAGGCATGTGGGGCCAGGACCAGACACCCGTCGAGCCGGACGGCCGCATCGCGATCGGGGGCGATACCGTCCAGGTCCTGGTCCGCCCGGGCCTGAAGCTCAAGTTCACCCTCATCATCTCCGGCCTGCTCACCCTCGCGGTCATCAGCCTGGGATGGATCTTCCTGCTGCAGGTGGAGGAATCGGCGCTCAAAGGGCTTCGCGAGAAGGGCCTGATCCTCGCGCAGGGCGTCGCGGACAGCGCCGAGCTGGGCGTATTCATGAACAACGCCGCCGATCTCGAGGCGGTCCTGCGCCCCCTGCAGGATCACGTGGATGTGGTCTATGCGGGTCTGGCGGACGATCGGGGGGCCGTCCTGGCGGAGCGCCGCCACGCGGACGTCGGGAGCGTCCCGGCCTGGAACGCCGCCCCCGGACCCGACGGGATGCAGGGGGCCCCGATCCTCGAGGTCGTCCCCCAGCCGACGGGTGCCCCGGTCTTCTATGCCCGCGTGCCGATCCGGCTGACGCCACTCGCCCTGCTCGAGGGGGAGGCGGGTGTGCTGCCCGGGGGAGTGGCCACCGATCCGGAAGGGCGCCGCATCGGAACCGCCTGCGTCGGGGTCTCGGCTGCCATGGTCCTGCGCGACATGCAGGTCCTCCGCCGCGGGCTGGCGATTGCCGCGCTGGCGGTGCTGGCCGTGGGGCTGGCGTTCGTCGTGGTCCTCGTGCGGGTCATCGTGGAGCCGATCAAGCAGCTGGTCCACGCCACCGACCGGATCGCCTCCGGGGACCTCGGCATCCTGATCCCGCACCAGGGGCGGGACGAGATTGGCGCCCTGGCGGAGTCATTCAACCGCATGACCCTCAACCTGCGCCAGTCGCGCGAGGCACTGGAGCGGAGCAACAGCGATCTCGAGCGCAAGGTGGAGGAGAGAACGCAGGCGCTCCGGGAAACCCAGCACCAGCTCGTGCAGGCGGAGAAAATGACCGTCATCGGGCAACTGGTGAGCGGCGTAGCCCACGAGCTCAACAACCCGCTGGCCGGGGTCCTGGGGTATGCCCAGCTCCTGCAGCAGCGCTCCCCACCGGAGGAAATCGGTCGCGGCCTCCGGAGGATCGAGGGAGAGGCCGAGCGCTGCCGGCGAATCGTCCAGAACCTCTTGATCTTCGCCCGTAAGCACAAACCGCAGAAGTCGCCGGTGGACCTCAACGCCGTGGTCGAGCGCACGCTCGAGATGCGCGAGTACCACCTCCGCACCGACGGCGTCGATCTGGTCCGCGACCCCGACCCGGCGCTGCCGCGCACCATGCTGGACGAGAACCAGATCCAGCAGGTGCTCATGAATCTGATCAACAACGCGCACCACGCCCTGCTCGAAGTGCGGGAGCGGCGCGTCCTGCGCCTCGCCACCCGGTCCGAGGCCGGCCGGATCCTGCTGGTGGTGGAGGACACCGGTTCGGGGATCGCGCCGGAGAACCTGTCGAAGATCTTCGATCCATTTTTCACCACGAAGGAGGTCGGGCGCGGCACCGGGCTCGGGTTGTCGATCTGCTACGGCATTGTCCAGGAGCACAACGGCGACATCCGGGTGGAAAGCACGCCGGGTCGCGGGACGACATTCACCATTGCCCTGCCGGTGGTCGAAGATCCCGGGATCCGGGCGTCCATGGTGTCGGCGTCGATCGAAGATCCCCCGGCACCGGCCGGCCGGATTCTGCTGGTGGACGATGAGACCTCGATCCTGGAAGTCATCGGCGACGCGCTCCGGATCGACGGGCACGAAGTGGTGGCCGAGACCAGCGGCATCGCCGCCTTGGCGCGCCTGCAGACCGAGCGTTTCGACCTGATCGTCAGCGATCTGAGGATGCCGCAGATGAGCGGCCGGGAGATGTTCGACCGCCTGGGGAAGGTCGATCCACGGCTGCAGCGCCGGGTGGTGTTCACGACGGGCGATACCGCGAACCCGGAGACCTGCGCCTTCCTGGAGACGGCCGGCAATCCCTGGTTGCAGAAGCCATTCGACCTGGACGAGGTCCGAAGGCTTGTCCGGCGACTTCTGCAGGCGGCCTGACCCGGGCCGCCGGGAACATCCGGCGGCGTCAGCGCCCGCGATCGCGCACCGCGGCGCGGGCCTCGCGTTCCTGGTCGTGCTCCTTCTCCGCCTGTCGCTTGTCCCACTGCTTCTTGGTCCGACCCACGGCGAGTTCGACTTTGACCCGGCCCTTCGACAGGTACAGGCGGAGCGGCACGAGGGTGGCTCCACCCGAGCGGGTTCGTGACATCAGCCTTTCAATCTCGGTTCGGTGCAGCAGCAGTTTGCGCACCCGCAGCGGATCGTGGTTGGCATACCCGCCGTGGCTGTACGGGGCGATGTGACAGTTGTGCAGGAAGACCTCACCGCGATCCTCGCGCGCGTAAGCGTCCCGGAGACTGGCCCCCCCGGCCCTCAGCGACTTGACCTCGGTCCCGAGGAGTTGCATGCCGGCCTCCACCTTGTCTGCGAGGTGATAGTTGTGGAACGCCAGCCGATTGGTCGCCAGCACTTTCTCCCCGGGCTCGTCCTTCTTCGGTTTCATGCGTCCCCGCCTTCGTCCTCGACCAGCGCCCGGTAGACGTCGCGCCGCGACAGGCCGCGCTCGCGGGCCACGCGGCGCATCGCCTCCTTGCGGTCCCAGCCGGCCTCGACCAGGCGCCGGACCGCGCCGGCGATCGGCTCGGGAGGCGCGTCGGGCGATCCGGTGCTCCGTTCTGCCGGGTCGGGGCCCCCGCCGGTCCGGCCGGAAGGTCCCTCCACCAGGAGGGCGATCTCCCCGCGGATCCGCCGCCCGGAGAAGGCGAGACGCAGATCCGAGAGCGGCGCGGCGATGACCTCCTCGTGCAGCTTGGTCATCTCCCGTCCCAGGACCGCCGGCCGGTCGCCCAGGATCTCCTGCATGTCGGCCAGGCTCCGGGTCAGTCGGTGGGGGGCCTCGAAAAACAGCAAGGGACGCGGTTCGTCTCTCAGGGTCTGGAGGGCGCGGCGCCGTTCGCCCTGCCGGTGGGGAAGAAAGCCGATGAACGTCAGCGGCCCGGGTGGGAGACCGCTCGCGGACCAGAGAGCCGTGACCGCCGACGGGCCCGGGATCGGCACGATGGCATGCCCCTCGGCGCGGGCATGCCGCACCAGCAGGGCGCCGGGATCGGAAATCCCGGGGGTGCCGCCGTCGGAGACCAGCGCCACGGCGGCGCCGCGCCGCAGGACGTCGAGGAAGTGTTCGGCGCCGCGCTTCTCGTTGAACTTGTGGTGACTGCGGAGAGGCGTCGTCAGACCGAAGCGCGTCATCAGCGCGCGGGTCTTGCGGGTGTCCTCACAGGCGATCACCTGGCTGGCGCCGAGCGCCTGCCGGGCCCGCGGCGAGAGGTCGTCGAGGTTGCCGATCGGCGTGCCCACCACGTAGAGCGTGCCCCGCAGCATGGGATGGTTCCCGCCCCCGCGATCAGCGGCCCCAGTCGCGGGGGTAGCGGAAATCGACACCCACGGTCCGCGGCGCGATCTTCGCGACGATTGGAGGGCGACGTTTGAACTGCGATCCCCGGATCCGGGCCAGGATCCCGTCCACCATCCGGCGCGGGAACCCGGCGGCGACGGCCTCCTCCGGGGTGAACCGCCGGTCGACAAGGATCAGCAGCAGCCGGTCGATGTCGGCGTAGGCGAACCCCAGTTCTCTCTCGTCCGACTGGCCCGCCCACAGGTCGGCCGTCGGGGTCTTCGTCACGATGGCGGCGGGGACGCCGAGGTGCAGGGCCAGCGCCCGGACCTGGGTCTTGTAGAGATCTCCCAGCGGGTTGAGACCCGAGGCCATGTCCCCGTGCAGCGTGCCATACCCCAGGATCAGTTCCGTCTTGTTGCTGGTTCCGAGAACGAGGGCGTGCCGGGCGGCCGACAGGTCGTAGAGCACCGCCATGCGCTGGCGGGCCATCAGGTTGCCGCGCCGCAAACGCGATGCGGCCGGGTTCGACTTCAGGTAGGGGTCGACCATCGGCGTGATCGGGACGGTCAGCAGTCGCGCCCGGAGCCGACGCGCCACCCGGCCGGCGTCGGCCAGGCTGCGCGGGTCGGAGGTCCGGTAGGGCATCCGGACGCAGAGGACGTCGCCCGGCGGGAAGGCGCGGCAGGCGAGGGCGGCGGCCACCGCTGAATCGACGCCGCCCGAAAGACCGACGACGATTCGATCGCAGTCGGCCTTGCGGGTCTCGCGCCGGATGAAGTCCACCAGCACCGAGGCCACGACCGGCAGGTCGAGGTCGAGATCCGTCGCCGGGATGCCGGGCGCGGTGGGGCGGATCGAAGCGTGCCGTGCGGCCATGAACGGAGCCTATGCCGCCCTCCCGAACGGTGTCAACGTGGTGCTTGCGGGCGCGTCGGCGCGCGGCTATAATTCGCGCCACGGCTTCAACTTGTGGGAGGTTTCGCGTGTTGATTGTCGCCACACAACTGCGCGTCGGCATGGCCATCCTGCACGAGGGGAACCCGTGCCGGGTGATGAGCGTGCAGCATCTCACACCGGGCAACTGGCGCGGCATGGTGCAGGCGAAGCTCCGCAGTCTCAAGAGCGGCAACAGCTTTGAGTACCGGTTCCGATCGGAGGATCGGGTCGAGCGCGCCGATCTCGAGCAGCACGACGTGGAGTTCCTCTACGCCCAAGGCGACGACTATCACTTCATGAACACCGAGACCTACGAGCAGCTCGGGGTCAGCCGGAAAGACCTGGGCGATGCGGCGTACTATATCGTGCCGAACACGCGCCTGATCCTGGAATTCTACCAGGGGCGGCCGGTGGGCGTGGAACTTCCCCTGACCGTCGATCTCAAAGTTGTCGAGACCCAGCCCGGCATGAGGGGGGCCACCGCCTCCAACTCCGGGAAGCCGGCCACCCTCGAGACCGGGCTGCAGATCCAGGTCCCCCAGTTCATCGACGTGGGGGAGACTGTCCGCGTCGTCACCGCCGAAGGCAAGTACCTCGAGCGGGCGAAGTAGGGGCCGCGCGTGGCCGCGGGAGCGCGACTGGCCCGCTTCGCCGATGGTCCGCACGTCTTTCACGCCCTTCTCGACGACGATGGCGGGGCCCGGCCCCTGGCGATCGATCCGTTCGCGTACCCCGACCCCGCCGGCTGGCACGCCGCCGCCGGCGCCACGCGACCGGTGGCCGGCCTGGTCTGGCTCAGCCCCTGCGTCCCGACCAAGATCGTCGGCGTCGGCCGCAACTACCGCGAGCACGCGCAGGAACTCGGTCATCCCGTTCCGGCGGAGCCGCTGCTTTTTCTCAAGCCGCCATCCGCAATCGGGGGACACGGGGCGGTCATCCGGTTGCCACCCGCCAGTCAGCAGGTTGATTACGAAGGGGAGCTCGGCGTGGTCATCGGTCGCACCGCCTGCCGGGTTTCTGAAGCAGAGGCGCCGGCCCACGTGATCGGCTACACGTGCGTCAACGACGTCACCGCCCGAGATCTGCAAGCGCGCGACGTGCAGTTCACCCGATCCAAGGGGTACGACACCTTCTGCCCCGTCGGTCCCTGCCTGGCCACCGGCCTGACGCCGGAGCGGCTGCGGATCGAGACCTACGTGAACGGATCGCGCCGTCAATCGGCGCCGGCCACCGCCATGATCTTCGGCGTGGCGCGCCTGGTCAGCGCCATATCGCACATTATGACCCTGGTCCCCGGCGACCTGATCGCCACCGGCACGCCGGAAGGGGTCGGACCTCTGCGCGCCGGCGACGAGGTCGAGGTGGTGATCGAGGGGATCGGCCGGCTCCGCAACCGGGTCGAGGCGCTATAATCCTCCGCCCGGAGGTGTCCCGATGACGCCGCTCCTGATCCTGATAGTCGTCCTGGTCTTCGTCGCCGTCCTGTTCTTGACCGGCTACAACGGGCTGGTGACGCTCCGCAACCAGGTGCGCAATGCCTGGCAGCAGATCGGCGTCCAGTTGAAGCGACGCCACGACCTGATCCCCAACCTGGTGGAGGTCGTGAAGGATTACATGGGGTACGAGCAGGAGACGCTGGAGAAGGTGATCCGGGCCCGCAACGCGGCGCTGAGCGCGACCGGCGTGCAAGGAACCGCGGCTGCCGAGGGGGCGCTGTCCGGCGCGTTGCGCTCGCTGTTTGCGGTCGTGGAGGCCTACCCCCAGCTCAAGGCGAACGAAAATGTCGGCCGGCTGCAGGAAGAGCTGACCTCCACCGAGAACCGCATCGCTTTCGCGCGGCAGTTCTACAACGATCTGGTGATGCGCTACAACACGCGCATCCAGACGGTCCCGACCAACATCGTCGCCTCGATGTTCGCTTTCCGGGAAGAGTCGTACTTCGAGGTCCCCGAAGAAGAGCAGAAGCCGATCAAGGTCGATCTGCGCTGACGCGGCAATGACCCGCGTCCCCTGCCCACACTGCGGTATCCACAACCGGCCCTCGGCATCGCACTGCGATCTCTGCCAGGCGGTCTTCCTGGAGGGGAGGGCGGCGGACCGCTCCGCCCCGGCGGCTGCGGCGCCGCCGATCCGCGGGCGGCGCGATTTCTACGGCGAGCAGCGGGCCAACATCCGGGGGTCGTGGGTCCTGATGATCGCCGTGATCGGCTTGCTGGCCCTGCTCGGCTGGCTCGCGGGGATGGCGTGGGTCGGCCACCCGGGCGGCTGGATCGTCGGGTTGATCGGCGGGGCGATCGCCTCCCTGCTGGCGCTGTACGCGGGGGACCGGGCGGTCCTGATGGCGAGCGGTGCGACGGTGGCGGATCAGGCATCCTTTCCACAGCTCCACAACATCGTCGAGGAGCTCTGCCTGGCCTCCGGTCTTCCGAAGCCGCGGCTGTACGTGCTGGAGTCCGCCGCCCTGAACGCTTTTACCACGGGTCGGGATCCGGCACACGCCTCCGTCGCCGTGACCCGCGGGCTCCTCGAGACCCTCAACCGCGAAGAATTGCAGGGGGTCCTGGCGCACGAGATGAGCCATGTCCGCAACCTCGACATCCGCTTCGCGCTGATCGTGGGCGCGCTGGTCGGGTCGGTCGCCCTGCTGTCGGACGCCATGCTGCGCAGTCCGCGCCGCGGCACCCGCCGGATCGGCCGGGGAGGCGGTGTCCTCGTGATCCTGGCGTTTTTCGGGGCCATCGTGGCCCCGTTCGCCGCCTCGCTCATCCGGATGGCGATCTCGCGTCGACGGGAGCTGCTCGCCGACGCCACCGCCGTCGAGCTGACCCGCAACCCCGGCGGCCTGGCCTCGGCGCTGCGCCGGATCGGCGGCGACCGGGAATATCTCGCGGCCGCCAACCGGGCCACGCAGCACATGTACATCGCCAACCCGTTCCGCGACTTCGGTCCGGACGCCACGGCGTTGTTCAGCACCCACCCCCCGATCGAGGCGCGGGTCCGCATCCTCGAGGCGATGGCCTGAGGCGGCGGGGATGATCCGCGCGCCACGTTCCGGGACGGCGACCGTCATGATCGGGGCCACCCTGGTTGTGGTGGCGTGGGCCGCTCTCTACCTGATGCGCGCCGTGGGGGAGGCAGGCGAATCGGGGTTCCCCCTCGATGATGCCTGGATCCACGTCCGGCTGGCGCGGCACATGGCGGCCGGATCGGGGCTGGTCTTCAATCCCGGCGAGCCCGGGGCGACCTCGACCGCGCCGCTCTGGAGCCTGGTCCTCGCCGCGGCGGCGGTTGCCGGCGTGCCGTTCCCCTGGGCAGCCTACCTGGCGGGGTGTCTCGCCACGGTCGGGCTCGCATTCGCAGCCGCCCTCGTGCTCCGGCGCGTGACCGGCGACGACCTCGCCGCCGCGGCCGCTGCGCTTCTGGTCGTGAGTACGCACCCCTTTCCCTGGGCCGCGGTGTCGGGGATGGAGGCATCGCTCGCCGCCGCAATCCTGGTGACGACGATCGGCGCTTCAGCGGCGCGGCGCACCGTCGCCGCCCTGGGGCTGGCGGTGGCCGGCGCTCTAGTCCGGCCCGAACTGGCGATCCTGATCCCGCTGGTCGGCACCGGGGCGATCGTCCGCGAACGGGCGCGCCCGGGACGGGCGATGCCGCTGGCGATCGGGACGGGAGCCGCCATGGCGCTGCCGTGGCTGGCGAACCGGCTGGTCGCCGGCGCCTGGATCCCGGCTTCGTTCGCCGCCAAGGTCGGACATCACGGAGTGGGCGCAGCGATCCTGGAGGGACGGCCCGACGCGATCCTGTCGGTGGTACTGGAGAACGTCCCGCTCTACGTCACCGGAACGGTTCGCGCGCTGTGGGACGACAACCCGTTGATCCTCGTCCTGGCGATCCCCGGCCTGGTGTGGCTGGCGCGTGCCGGCGCCCACCTTCCCTGGGTGGTGCTTGCGGGTCTGCCTGTGGGCGTCGCGATCCTGGCGCCGTTCGGCGGCCCCGCGTTTCACGAACAGCGCTATCTCGCCCCAGTGGTCGCGGTGACCATCCTCGCGGGGAGCGCCGCGATCGGCGGCCTCGCCCGGAGACTGGGGCGGCCGATCGGCATCGTGGCAATCGTGGCGGCGGTGGCCTGGTGGGGGGTGGGGGCGTGGCGGGCGATGGGGCGTTACGGCCGCGAGGTCGGCAACATCACCGACATGCAGGTGCGCATCGCCCGCTGGCTGTTGGAGCGGCCCGGTGGGCCGGGCCTGGTCGCAACCAACGACATCGGGGCCATCGGCGCGATCACCGGCGCGCCGATCCTGGACCTGACCGGGCTCGCGACACCCGGGGTTGTCCCATACCTGCGACGCGTGCCCGCGCCGGGGGAAAGGAATCGAGGCTGGAACGGGGCGAGCGAGACGGGGATCCTCGAATACCTCCGGCAGCGTCATCCGGACTACGTGGCGCTCTTCCCGAGCTGGTACCCGAGCCCGTTCTTCCAGGAGGCGCTCGGACCCCCGGTCCTGCGCGTCAACCTCGAGGTCAACGTGATCTGCGGCGACCGCACGATGCTGGTGTTCCGCCCCGACTGGAACCGGCCGGGCGGATCAGCCGGCGATCGCCGCTGATGGACCGCCGGTCGACGTCGGAGGCGCAGGACGGGTGAGGCGAAGGAGGTTCCGGCGCACCGCCGCATCGCCGGGATCGAGCGCGTGCGCCTGCCCGAAGGCGGCGGCCGCTTCAGGCCGGCGGCGCAGCCGGAGAAGCGTTTCACCCAGGAGCGCGTGCGCCAGGTGGAAGCGCGGCACGATTGCCACGGCGTGCCGGTAGTGCCGGGCCGCCTCCTCAAAGCGCTCGCGGCGGACCGCCAGGGCGCCGAGACGCATGCGGGCCCAGAGACTGCGGGGATCGTCGTGCAGGATCGCTTCGTAGGCGGCGCGCGCCGCGCCCCGGGCACGGCGGCGTTCATGGAACTCGCCGATTGCCAGACGAAGCGCGTAGGAGTCGCCGGTCAGCTCGCGGTGGCGCGCGAAGTCGGTGGGGCCATAGGTGGCGGTCCGGCCGACGCGACGCAGCGCCGCCTGCAACCGGCGGACGGCGCGCCGGGTCCAGGGATCCTCGCGGACAAAATAGGCCTCGCGCCGATCCCGGACCCAGAACCGGTCGTCCAGACCGAAGCGCTGCTTCGCCTCCTCGTACTGCGCCGTACCGGGATAGATCGTGAGCGGTGACACCAGGCCATCGTGCGGCCGGATCTCCTCGATCAGGCGGACCGTCGATTCGAGGTCGGCGTCGGTCTCCGAATCGATGCCGGTGATGAGGTAGATCGACAGTCCGAGACCGACACGGCGGGTCGCCGCCGCCGCCGAACGGATCTGATCGATGGTGATCCCCTTGTTGAGCCGCTGCAGCATGCGCGGCGAACCCGACTCGACGCCGTACTGGATGTGCGTGCACCCGGCCCGGCGCATCCACGCCAGCCGTTCCTCGTCCACGGCGTTGACCCGCGACTGGCAGTCCCACAGCAGGTCGAGACGGGCGTCGATCAAACCGCGGCAGAAATCGATGACGCGTTTCTTGTGGACCGTGAACGTGTCATCGCGGACCGACACGTAGACCACGCCGTGCCGCTCCCGTAGCAGGCGGATCTCCTCGATCATGTGAGCAGCCGACCGGAAGCGCAGCGTCCGGCCCCAGAACTCCGGCGACGAACAGAAGGTACAGGCGGCCGGGCAGCCACGGGACGTGATGACGAACTCGAACTGCGACACGGCGTCCACGCCGACCGTCCGCGGGTCGGCGCACGGGTGGGGCAGGCTGTCGAGGTCCTGGATGACCGGCCGTTCGGGCGAGTCGAGACACCCGCCGGTCCCGGCCGGTGCGGCTCCGGCGCTGACCACTCGGCCGCCGCCGGCGCCGAAAGCCGGCAGCCCGGCGGCACGCCAGGAAATTCCGGCGATCCGCGGCAGATCGCCCGGCAGGTCTCCGGCCCGGTGCGCGCGCGCCAGGTCCAGAAGAGCCATCTCGCCCTCGCCGCGCACCACCAGGTCGACCGCCGGGTAGCGTTCGAGCAGGTGATGCGGCAGGTGCGTGGCATGTGGCCCACCGGCCACGATCAGGCACTCGGGGTGGACCCGGCGGGCCAGCCGCGCCACCCGCATCGCCTCGTGCCGGTTGAAGGTGAAGGTCGAGACACCCAGGAGATCGGGCCGCTCGTCCGTGAGAAACCGGGCGATCCGGGCCCAGGACCAGGCGCTCATGTTGACGACGGTGGCATCGAGTCCCTCCCGGCGCAGCACCGCGGCGATCGAACCGAGGCCAAGCGGTGTGAACCGGGAATAGAACTCCATCTTTCCCAGGTCGTGGCACTTGTAGGCCAGGAAGATCTTCATGGTCGCCGTCCCGCGCGCCGCCCGGTCGGGGGGACCGCCAGCAGCCGTCCCACCTCGCGTGACAGGATCGGCAGGCGCTCGTCGCGGAGGAGGGGAAGAAGAGTCCGCGCCCGGCGGATCGCCGACCGTTCCAGATCGCAGATCAGCAGGTCCTCGGCGATGGTCCGCGACTCGGCGATGATCCGTCCGGCCGGATCGACGACACAGGACCCGCCCCCGAAGTGGACGCCATCCTCGAAGCCGACACGGTTCACGTAGATCACGTAGAGGGTCTGCAGCTGGGCCGTCACCTTGATCAGGTCCTTCCAGGTGGCGTGATTGATCAGCCCGCGGTCGGGATCGACCCCCTCGGTCGGGCTGTTCGCCAGCGCCAGGAGATAGTCGGCGCCGTCCTGCGCCAGCACCAAGGCGCTCGACAAGTGCCACAGGTCCTCGCAGACCAGCATCCCGAACCGACCGTGGCGGCCGTCGAAAGCGACGATCCGGTCGCCCGCGGCGAAATCGCGGGCCTCGTCGAACATGCCGTAGGTCGGCAGATAGACCTTGCGGTGCAGGTGGACGATCCGCCCCTGGTGCAGGAACGCCGCGGCGTTGTGGAAGCGATGACCGGGCGACTCCTCGACCAGGCCGACCGCCATCGCGATCCTCCGGCTCGCTTCGATCAGGGGCCGGAGTGGTCCAGGACGGTCGGGTCGCACCGCGACCTCGGGCACCAAATCCTGAAGGAGATACCCCGTCAGGCTGAGCTCGGGGAAGACGATGAGATCGGTCTTCTGCCGCAGCGCCTCGCGGGCCAACCGGAGGTGGATCCGGACATTGGCCTCCACGTCACCCAGCACAGGCTCCACCTGTGCGAGGGCGACGCGCAGTCGTCCCTCCCTGCCGCCGGTCGCGCGTCTTTGTGCCATCGGGTCCTGACCCAGCCGATCGTGAGCTCGCATCCTAACACAGCACGCGGACGCTAAACAATGCGTTTTCTTTACTTTGCCCTTGCCCTCTGATAGCATGCCGCAAGCCCGGCATGTCGCCCGGCGTCACACGGAGAGGCGGATGGTTCGCAAGCCGGCCGTGGCGGGTCGATTCTATCCGGCCGACCCCAAAGCCCTGAAACAGGAGCTCGACGAGTTGACCGGTGGGGCCCGTCCGCCGCAGATGGCGAGCGCGACCCGGGCCCTCACGCTGTTGGTCCCGCATGCCGGTTACCTGTATTCGGGGCGCGTCGCCGGGGCGACCTACACGGCGCTCCGTCTCTCCCCGCGGGTCATCGTCCTGTGCCCCAATCACACCGGACTCGGCGAGCCGATCGCGATCTGCGATTCGGGGGCCTGGGGAACCCCCTTGGGCGAGGCGACCATCGATGCCCCGCTGGCGGCGGCGATCCTGGCCCGCTGCGGGGCGGCGCGGGTCGACTGGTTGGCGCACAGCCGGGAGCACGCCCTTGAGGTGCAGATCCCCTTTCTCCAGCATCTGGTCGGATCGTTCACCTTTGTGCCGATCTGCGTCGGCACGCTCCACCATGCCGCCCTGGCCGAACTGGGCACGGCGATCGCGGACGCGGTGCGGCAGGCGGGCTCGGACGTGCTGCTCGTCATCAGCAGCGACATGTCGCACTATGTACCCGCCGAGGTGGCGCGGATCCAGGATCGGAAGGCAATCGACCGGGTGCTGGCGATCGATCCGGAAGGGCTGCTGCGGGTCGTCGAGGATGAGGAAATCAGCATGTGCGGCATCGCCCCGGCGGTCGCCGGACTGGCCGCGGCCCGCCTCCTGGGGGCCCGCCAGAGCCGTCTCGTGGCCTACGCCAACTCAGGGGACACCAGCGGTGACCACGCGTCGGTCGTCGGATACGCCGGCATCGCCATTCACTGACATGGAATCTCCGTTTCGCCCCCGCCGGTGCGCGGCCGGGACACGCCGGAGTCCCGCCCCGGCCGGTGTCGCGGTCCTGCTGGGCCTGACGCTCTTGGCCGGATCGCCCGCGGCGCGGGCGGGGGAGGACCCCCCGCCGGCGGAAGCCCCGAAGGAGGAGCCACCCGCGGAGCCCCGCCCACCGGCCTCCAGCCGCCAGGTTTTCAGCACCGGTTCCGCGGGCGAGGCGCTGGAGATCGCCGCCGGTCCCGGATCGGTGATCGGCCGCGACGAACTGATCCTGAAAGAGTATGTCGACATCCGGATCGGCCGGACGCGCCTGCAGGCCGACACCGTGCGCTACGTTCCCGCCACCCACCGCGCCGAGGCCTGGGGCAACGTCGTGATGGACTTCGGCGGGGCCCGCATCACGGCGGACCACCTCGAATACAACCTGGAAAGCGGCACGGGGACTTTTTATCAGGCGCGGGGGTTTGCCGATCCCTCGTACTACTTCGAGGCGGCGCGGATCGAGAAGATCTCGGAGGACGAACTGGTCCTGTACGATGCCACCTTCTCCGCCTGCACCCAGCCGATCCCGTACTGGAGCTTCAAGCTGGGGCGCGGCCTGCTGCGGCTCGATGACTACGCCTATCTCCACGACCTGTCATTTCGCATCGGCCGGGTGCCGATCTTCTACAGTCCGTACCTGGTCTGGCCGATCAAGTCGGACCGATCGACCGGCCTGTTGTTCCCGGAGTTCGGTTTCTCGCAGCGCAACGGCACGGTGATCAGCAACGCGATCTACTGGCCGATGCGCCGCAACATGGACGCGACCTTCTACCTCGATTACATGTCGGACGCCGGGTACGGCAGCGGGCTGGAGTACCGCTATATCCCGAGCGTCACCGGGCGGGGCTACTTCACCGGGTACTACATCCGGGATCGGATCGCCAAGGCGGAGCAGGACCCCTTGGTGTCCCCGGACCGGTGGGTGATCAACTACGGCCACAACCAGGAATTCGGTCCGGGATGGCGGCTCGTCGCCAACGCCAACTTCATCAGCGATTTCGACTACTACCTGGACTTCGAGCGCGACCTGCGTCTGTCGACGACGCCGCAGGCGCTCAGCAACCTGAACCTGACGCGGAACTGGAGTTTCTACTCGCTCAACATGTCGGGGGAGCGGCGCGAGCAGCTGGTCAACAACGTCATCCCGGCGACCGACAGTTTCGGGACGACGGTCGAGCAGGTGACCGTGACCCGGTGGATCCAGCCCGAGGTGGAACTCCGTGGCACGCGCCGCCGGCTCGGCAAGTCGCCGTTGTTCCTGTCGTTCGAGTCCTCGGCCGCCTCGTTCGACAAGGGGACCGGAGACACCGCCTACCACCGCCTCGACGCGTTCCCCGTCCTGTCGTCGCAGTTGTCCCCGGTTCCATGGTTCGACGTCGACGTCAACGCCGGTGTCCGGGAGACCTACTACACCAAGAGCGCCGACGGCGACGCGGGGTGCGACAACATTCCGGGCACGGGAGATCCCGGCGAGGGGAACGGCGTGGCGGACTCGGAGGGTGACGAGGACGGCGACGGGATCTTCAATCTCGCGACGGAGGACGATGGCTGTGACGACATTGACGGCTCGGGCGACCCTGGCGAGGGAAACGGTCGGCGCGATTTCGAGCGCGGCCTGGTGCTGGATCAGTCGCTGAACCGGCTGTTCGCCCAGGGGGGCGTGGCGTTCATCGGCCCGAAGATCCACCGGATCTACGACACGCCCGATTCGGAATTCTCGCCGCAGTTGAAGCACACGTTCGAGCCGCAGGTCCGCTACACCTACCGATCCGACGTGGACAACCCGACCCGGGTCATCCCGTTCGACGAGGTCGACGCGATCCCGACGCGCCAGAGCCGGTTCACCTACGCCCTGGTCACCCGCCTGTACGCGAAGCGGCCGGTGGACACGGCCTCACCGTTCGGGGTCATGCCCGGAGTGGCCGGCGGCCCCGCTCCCGCCGGCGGCGGGGCGGCGGCCCCGTTCGGCGGTCCCCTCATCCGGCCACAGGGATACGGCGACGAGCCGGTGGACGAAACCGGCGCCGAAGCGCCGCAGGCGGGTGGCGGCGGAAAGAAACAGTTGAGCACGGTCGAGATCGCCACCTTCGAGATCAGCCAGGACTATTCGCTCCTGCGGCCGCTCAGCCTGAGGTCCACGTCGGGGTCCACGACGGGGTCCCCGGTGCTCGAGGAGAGCAATCTGTCGGCGGTCCGGGCCTCCGTGCGTCTCAACCCATCGGCGCATGCCAGCTTCGACGTGCGCACGTCGTTCGACATCCTGTTCCGCCAGATCCGCGAGGCCAGCCTGAGCGCCAACCTGCGCAGTGTCGACCGCGGCTTCGTGGACCTGACCTGGTCGCTGGTCCGCAGCCTGGAAGTCCAGGTTGACCGCAGCCAGGTCGGCCTGATTGGCGAAACCAATTTCCTGAACCGTCGGCTGCTGGTCGGCCTGCAGATCAACTACGAGCTCGGCGACGTGGGGGCCGGGGATCCGCGGCTCCGGGATCAGCGGTACAAGGTCGGCTACAACACGCAGTGCTGCGGCTTCCAGATCGAATACCTGAACCGGAACTTCGTCGGTTCGACCCAGAACGAGTTCCGCTTCCTGATCAATCTGCGGGGTGTCGGCAACGTGGTGGACCTGCATTCCGGAACGGGAGGGGCCCTGCCGGGGACCTTCCCGACGTTCTGACCATGAGCGGGACGCGTCCCGACCCCGCGGATCTCGTCCCGCCGCTGGACGCCGTCCCGCTGGTACTCGGGGCAGGCGGAATGCTCGGGCGCGCCGTGGTGGCGGTCCTCGAGGAGGCCTGCCCGGCGACCGTGGCGGCGACGCGGGCCGAGATCGACGTGACCGACCGGTTCCGGCTCGAGGCGGAAGTGGAGAGATTGCGCCCGACCGTGGTGATCAACTGCGCCGGCTGGACCGATGTGGACGGCTGCGAGACCGATCCCGATCGGGCGTTCCGGGTCAACGCCGAGGGGGCCGAAAACGTGGCTCTGGCCGCCGCCGCGGCCGGCTGCCGGATCCTCCACTTCAGCACCGACCTGGTGTTCGACGGCCGGACCACCACGCCCTATACCGAAGATGCCCTGCCCGCGCCCCTGTCGGTCCACGGGCGCAGCAAGCTCGAGGGGGAGCGGCGGGTCGCCGCCGCGTCGCCCGACCACCTGATCGTGAGGACCGCGTGGCTGTACGGCGCGGGCCACAGCAACCTCGTGGATGCCGTCCGCATCGCGGCCCGGACGGGCGGCGTGGTGCGGGTCGTCGGCGACCAGCGAGGGTCCCCGACCTGGGTGGTTGACATGGCCCGGGCCCTTGCCGGTCTGCTCGCCGTTTCCGATCGCGGCCTCCTGCATGTCGTCAACGACGGGGTGTGCACGCGCGATGATCTCGTCCGGACGATTGTCGAGGCGACCGGCGGACGGGTGCGCCTGGAGTCGGTCGCCGCCGCCGGCTCGGCCCGGTCAGCGCCGCGGCCGGCATTCTCGGTGCTGGCGACCGGCCGGTATGCGCGGCTTGCCGGACGACCCTTGCGTCCATGGCGCGAGGCGCTGCTCGAGTACCTGGGAGAGGACGACAGCGGGGTGCCGGCATGATCGTGCTGGTCACCGGCGCGACCGGGTACGTCGGATCCCGGGTGGCGGCGCGTCTGGCGGAGGCGGGCCACGAGGTGCGGGTCCTGGTGCGGCCCGGCCGGGAGACCGGCGCGCCACGCGGTTGCCGGGTGGTGGTCGGGGATCTTCGCGATCCCGGATCGCTCCGACGCGCCCTGTCCGGTTGCACGGCGCTCGTCCACATGGCGGCCCTGGTGCGCCGCTGGTGCCGCGACCCGCGCGAGTTCGACCTGATCAATGTCGAGGGGTTGTCGTGGGCACTGCGGGCGGCAGAGGAGGCCCGGGTCGATCGGATCCTCTACACGTCGTCGATTATCGCGCTCGGTCCCACCGACGGGGCGGTGCGCGACGAGACGGGCGAACGGACCGACTTCGCCTTCCACACGGACTACGAGCGCAGCAAATGGGTCGCCGATCGGCTGGTCCAGGAAAAGGCCGCCGCGGGCCTCCCGGTCCTCAGCGTCTACCCCGGGGTCATCTACGGGCCCGGCGCGGCGACCGAAGGGAACCTCCTCGGCCCGAGTCTGGTGAGTTTCCTGGCCGGCCGGCTGCCGGCCCGCCTCGGTCGCGGCGACCTCCGGATCTGCTACGCCTTCATCGAGGACGTCGCCGAAGGGCACCGCCTGGCGCTCGAGAAGGGGACACCCGGCGCGCGCTACATCCTGGGCGGGGAGAACGCCACGCAGGACGAACTGTTTGCCCTCCTGGAGGAGATCGCCGGACTGCGGGGACCCCGCCGCGCCGTGCCGTACTGGGCCGCGGAGACGCTCGGGTCGGCCCTCGAGTTCGTGGCGCGAATGACCGGCGTCCCGCCGCGCTTGACGCGCGGCGCGGTGACGACCTTCCGGCACGAATGGGCCTACACGAGCGGGCGCGCGGTGCGCGATCTGGGGTACCGGATCACGCCGCTGCGCGAAGGGCTTCGCCTTACCCTGGAGGCGCTGCGGGGCGGGTCGCCCGGCAGCGGCGGGGCGGGACGATGAGGCGCGCGTGAGCGGCGGGTACGAAGGGCCCCGCAAGTTGGTGCATTTCGGCGTCGGCTGGCTGGCGCTGCTGCTGCGCGATCTGAACGCCTCCCAGGCGGCCGCGCTGGCGGGGGCCGCTCTCGTCTTCAATCGCTTCGTCCTCCCGCGGCTCGGTCCATCGCTGTTCCGTCCCGGCGAGATCCGGACACCCTGGAAATCGGGCATCCTGATCTACCCGACAGCGGTCCTGGCGCTGGTGGTCCTGTTCCATGACCGGCTCGAAGTCGCCGCGGCCGGCTGGGCGATCCTGGCGGCCGGCGACGGCGCCGCGGGGTATGTCGGGGCGCGCTGGGGTCGCCGGGCGATCTCCTGGAACCGGGGTAAAACGGTCGAGGGGTCGCTGGCGTTTGCCGTGGCGGCGGGACTGTTCGCGGGGTTCGTCCTGGTCTGGATGGGACGCAGCCCGGCCGCCGCAGCCCTGCTGGTGGCGCCCACCTGTCTGTTCGCGGCCTTCGTCGAATCGCTTCCCTGGCGGCTCGACGACAACCTGACGGTGCCGATCCTTTCGGCGCTGTTCCTCCGCGGGTTGATCGAGATCGATCCGGCGCAACTGGCGGCGGCCGCTCCCGGTCTGGTGCGCGGGCTCGCTGTCGGGCTGCTGGTGAACGCCGCCCTGGCGATCCTGTTTCGACGCCTGCAGGTGGTCGACGGATCGGGCATGACGGCCGGGCTGGTGATCGGAACGCTCACCTGGGGCTGCGCCGGGCCGGGGGGCTTCCTCGTCCTGATCTCCTTCTTCGCCCTCGGGTCGGCGACCACGCGGCTGGGCCACCGGCGCAAGGAACACGCCGGGATCGCGCAGGGGAAGCGCGGGGCGCGTTCGGCGCGCCACGCTCTGGCCAACTGCGGTGTCGCGGTCTACCTGGCGGTTGTCATGACCGGGGCGGCCACGCCGGACCTGTACATCCTGGCGTTCGTCTGCGCCTATGCCACCGCGGCCTTCGACACGGTGAGCAGCGAGTTCGGGCAGGCCTACGGTGGCCGGCCTTTCCTGATCACCACGCTGCGCCGCGTGGCGCCGGGAACGAACGGGGCGATCTCCGTCGCCGGCACCCTCGCCGGGGGGGCGGCCGCCTTGCTGGTGGGCGCCGTCGCGGTCTGGACGGGATTCTGGGCGGGGGACCGGTTCGGTGTCCTCCTGACGGCGGCGTTCCTGGGATCGACGGCCGACTCGTATCTCGGCGCGACCCTGGAGGCGAAGGGACTGTTGGACAACGAGGCGGTGAATTTCTCCAACACGCTGGTCGGCGCTCTGGTCGGGATGCTCCTGGCGACGATGCTTCCGGGACGGGGCTGAGGGGTCTCACGTGGTCGAACGGGCGACGGGGATGGTGCGGGGATTCGCGGCGCGGGCGCGTCTTTACTTCGCCTTCACCCGGCCGTTCACGCTCCTGCCGCCGACCTTCGGGGTGATTTCCGGGGCGATCACGGCCCTCGGATCGGCCCACCATCCCGATCCGGCCCAGCGTTTCACCGCGCCGACCCTGGTGGCGATCCTGGCCGGTTCCGCCTGCGCCGCGTTGCTCAATGCCGCGAGCAACGTGATCAACCAGTACCACGACCTGGAGATCGATCGAAGGAACAAACCGCAGCGACCCTTGGTCTCCGGGGCGATCACCCCTGCCGCCGGCCACCGGTTCGCCATGCTGCTGTACCTCGCCGCGATCCTGCCGACCTGGTTCATCGTCACCGGACCGTACGCGACGCTCGGCGACCGGGCCCGGGCCCCGATCGCCGCGCACCAGTGTACCTTCATCTTCCTGGCCGGGATGATCCTGACCTTCG
>JANNTZ010000176.1:0-13622 GCA_031394595.1 Acidobacteriota bacterium | reverse complement strand
CCTCGGCGTGGAGTACGACATCGAACCGCGCGCCGGCAAGGACCCGGTCGCCTACACCGATTTCGTGACGCGCCCCCGCCGTCTGCCCGGCGGCGGCTGGTCGCCAGGCGCCTACCGGGTGTCGGCGTCCTACGCGGTCGGCGGGCCGGGAAACCTCTCCGAGTTCCTGCACGAGACCGGGCATGCCGTCCACATCGCGGCGATCCGAAGCCGGCCGGCGTTCGCCGACTGGCCGGACAGCGACACCTTTACCGAGGCGCTGGCGGAACTCGTCGCGCTCGACCTGTACGATCCGGCGTGGCAGCAGCGCTATCTCGGCCGATCGGTCCCGGCGGCCGACGCTCTGCGCGCCAAGTACTCCGGCATCGTCATGGACACCGCCTGGGCCCTGTTCGAGATCCGGATGCACCGCGACCCGGCGCTCGATCCCAACCGGGTCTGGACCGATCTGATGCGCGACTACCTGCACATCCGCCCGCACCCGGAGTGGTCGTGGTGGGCTGTGCGCGGCCAGCTCATCGATCTGCCGGGCTACATGTTGAACTACGCGCTCGGGGCGATCCTGGTCGCCGACCTGCGGGCCCGGACGGGGGAACTGTTCGGGGCGCGGCCGTGGGGCGACACGACCTGGTACCCGAGGGTGTCGGAGCGGCTCTACCGTTTTGGGCTCGAGCGCCCGAGCCGCCAGGTCATCGAAGACTACCTGGGACGCCCGGTCTCGTCCGAAGCGCTGATTCGCGATCTGCGCGGACGATAACGGCCGGCGCCGTGTCCCACCGCCCCCCCCGGCCGCCTAGTTCAGCCGGCCGTACTTCCGCATCGCCGTGACCAGCCGGTCGAGCGGCAGCGCGTAGGCAGTGTTGCCGTCCCGCCCGACCATCGTCGTCGCCATCGTCATGGAGTTCAGGATCGCCTCCTCCGTCGCTTCGACCGCCGCCTCGAAGATCGGATCGAGGTGGCCGTCGGCGACCACCGTCATCTTGTAGGTGAGCGGGTCCGGATCGTGCGGCACCCGGTTGCCGGTCGAAAAGGCAAGGAAGATGTCGCCGCTCCCGTGGGTCGAGATCGCGCCGGTCCGCGCCAGGCCGAGCGCCGCCCGGGCGGCGAGCCGCTGCAGTTTGAGGTGATCGAGCGGCGCATCGGTGGCGATCACGATGATGATCGACCCTTCCTGTTCGTCTTCGTCTTTCTCGATCGGCATCAAATCGGTAATTTCCCGGCCGACCGGAACGCCGGTGATCGTCAGGTTCCGCCGCCCGCCGCCCCCCATGTTGGCGTTTACCAGGACGCCGACGGTCCATCCGCCCTTGCTCTTCGGCAGCACACGGGACGCCGTCCCGATCCCCGCCTTGAATTTGAACGCCATCATCCCGGTGCCGGCCCCGACCGATCCCTCCGCGACCGGGCCCCCGCGCGCCTCCTCGATGGTGCGCACCGTGTCCTCGATCGACACGTGGAGGCCCCGCGCGTCGTTGAGCGTCGAATCGTCGCACTCGGCGACGGTGGGGGCGACCACGTCGTCGCCGATCCCGATGTCGGGGTACTTCTTCATCATGTAAGTGACCACGCCGTCCATGACCCGGCCGATGTTCATCGTGTTGGTGAGCAGGATCGGGACCTCGAGCGCCCCCTGCGTGTCGATCCAGATGCTGCCGGTCATCTCGCCGGTGCCGTTGAGCACCCAGGTGGCGGCCGGGACTTTCTCCCGCCATAGATCGCCGCCGTGTGGCAGGATCGCCGTCACCCCGGTCCGGACCGGTCCCGTCCCCGGTCGGAGCGGCCCGTCCCCCTTCACCAGAGTGACATGGCCGACCCGCACCCCCGTGACGTCGGTGATGGCGTTCAGCGGGCCCGGGTTCATCCGCCCGACGACGATCCCGAGGTCGCGGACCCGGCGGCGGGCGCCGCCATCGCCGGGGGAGGAAGGCCGGGCCGACGCCGATGCCGCCGCGGGGGCTGCTTCGGGCGGGGCGGCGGCCACCGCAAGGTCCGGGGCGAAGGGAACTATCGCAAGCAGGATCAGAACGAGATGCCGTGCAGACGATCGAGTCATCGAGATCTCCTCCAGGCCGACCGCGCGGTTTTATCACGAGGGCCCGTTGGCATGCACGCCGCCGACTCCCCGCCCGCCGGCACGCACGCCGCCGGGTGGACCCTCACGGTCCCCGGGCCCTCCCGATGGAACCGCCCGCCCGGCTGGTCTCGTATAGAGACGGTGCCGGGCCGTCGCCGGACAGGAGGGTTGCGCCATGCGTGAAGAACGTCTCATGCGGAGGCTCGTCTACGTCGAAATCGTCCTCGTGTTTGCCGGCCTCTGGATCAGCCAGGTGTCCGGGTGGATGTTGCCCGAGCCGCTGAACGCCTGGATCCAGGCGGATGAAGCTGCCCGCGGCCGGTACGACGAGTGGCTGCAGTACGGCATCAATGCGGTGCTGGCCGGGGCGACGGTTCTCTCCTGGATCGCGATCCTGGGCCTCTGGCGGGCCGGCCGGACGATCTATCTCGCCACCACCGTGGCATGGATTCTGCTGGACCTGGTGACCGGGCCCTCGGTGCTGTCGCCGATCGAATCGGCACTGGGGAGCCTGATCGCCCTGAACGGCGGGGCGATCCTGGGCCTGGCGTACGGGTCGCCATTGCGGGTTCATTTCCAGCGACCCCAATCCTGATCGGCGGCCGCCGGCGCGGCCCTCGAGGCGGTCGCCGGCCGGCTCCGCGGCCGCCTGTTGGCCTGATCAGGCTGTGCTAAACTGCGCCTCCCGCACGCCATCCGTGTCGCCGTTCGCCGGGGCGGCTGGACTACGTGGGAAGGAGAATTTCGATGCCTGAAGCATTCAAGCTCCTAAGCGCCCTGGCGGTCCTGGCCCTCGGGGTCCGGACGTTTGCCTGGGCCGACGCCGCGAAACCGGGCTCCACCAAGGTCTTTCCGTACGAGGTTCAGCAGACCGTTCTCGACAATGGGCTGAAGGTCATGGCGGTGCCGTTCGACAGCCCGGGCTTGATCGCCACCTGGACGATCGTCCGCACCGGCAGCCGCAACGAAGTCGAGCCGGGGAAGTCGGGCTTCGCCCACTTCTTCGAGCACATGATGTTTCGCGGCACCGATCGGTTCCCCAGGGACAAGTACAACGCCACCCTCAAGGAACTGGGCGCCGATCACAACGCTTTCACCTCGGACGACCTGACGGCGTACCACGTCCTCGGTCCTTCCTCCGCGCTCGACACCATTCTGACCGTCGAGGCGGATCGGTTCCGCAACCTCAAGTACACGGTCGAGGACTTCAAGAAGGAAGCGGGGGCGGTGCTCGGCGAGTACAACAAGAGCGCCTCCAGTCCGTTTCTCACCATGCACGAGCAGCTGCGCGATCTGGCGTTCACCACGCACACCTACAAGCACACGACCATCGGCTTCCTGAACGACATCAAGGCGATGCCGAACCAGTACGAGTACAGCCTGCAGTTCTTCGACCGCTACTACCGGCCCGAGAACTGCATCCTGCTCGTGGTCGGCGACGTGGATGCGAAGAAGCTGGTGTCGCTGGCGAAGAAGCACTACGGCGACTGGCGGCGCGGGTCGTTCAAGTTCGAGGCGGCCGTCGAGCCGCCGCAGACCGCGGAGAAACGCACCGAGGCCTCCTGGCCGGTCCCGACGCAGCCCTATCTCTACGTCGGCTACAAGTCGCCGGCGTTTTCCACCGACAGCCGGGACATGCCGGCGCTCGACATCATCAGCCAGCTGCTGTTCTCGGACGCCGCGCCGCTCTATCAGCGGCTGGTGGTCGAAGAGCAGGAGGTCGACGCTCTCTACGGCGGCGCGCCCGATCATCGCGACCCGTACCTGTTCACCATCATGGCGCGGGTGAAGAAGGACGATCGCGTGACCTATGTCGAGGAGACCATCACGGCCGCAATCCGCGACCTGCAGGAGAACCCGGTCGACTCGGCGCGCCTGGATCGCGTCAAGTCGCACCTGAAGTACGGCTTTGCCACCGGTCTGGACACGGCGGAGGCGGTCGCCGAAAAGCTGGCCCACTTCCTGGCCCTGACCGGCGATCCGGAGTCGATCAACCGCCTGTTCGCCCAGTACGACCAGGTCACCCCGGCCGACGTGCAGGCCGCCGCGCGCACCTTCCTGGTGCCGTCGGGAAAGACCGCGGTGGCGCTGTACCACAAGCCTGAAGCCCCCGCCGCCGGCGAAACCGGATCCACCGGAGAGTCCCGATGATCCGCGGGAGTGCGATGCGCGCTGCCGCCGTGACCGCACTCGCGGTTGCGATTGGTCTGGGGGCAGCAATCGAGGGGAGAACGATGACAAGGACCACGACCGACAAGCCCGGGGAGATCGCCACCAGCCTGCTCCCGAGCCCGCAGTCGCCGCTGGTGGAGTTCCGGGTGCAGTTCCGCGTCGGCTCCATCGAGGACCCGAAGGGGCGCGAAGGGCTGAACGCCCTCACCGCCATGATGATTGGCGAAGGCGGCACGCAGAGCCTGACGTTCCGCGAGGTCACCGACCGTCTCTACCCGATGGCGGCCGGCATCGCGGCGCAGCCGGACCGTGAAGTGACCACGATCGTCGGGTCGGTGCACCGGGACCATCTCGCGCCCTTCTACGAGATTTTTTCCGATGTCATCCTGCGGCCACGCTTCGACCCGGCCGATCTCAGCCGGATCAAGGACCGGACGCTGGCGGCGCTGGAGACCCAGTTGCGTGGCAACGACGACGAGAACCTCGGCAAGGCGGCCCTCGAGGGGATGCTGTACGAGGGGCACCCGTACGGCCACCTCGAACTGGGGACCCTTCAGGGGCTCAGGGCGATCACCCTCGACGACGTCAAAGGGCACTATCGAAAGTACTACACCCGCGACCGCCTGGTGCTGGGTGTCGGGGGCGGCTACCCGAAGGGGATGATCGACACGGCGAAGCAGGACTTCGCGGCCCTGGCGGCCTCCGGACCGCAGCGCGGGACGCTGCCGGCGCCGCGCGCCCTCGAGGGGATCGAGGTCCTGATCGTCGACAAGCCGGCGCCCGCGACCGCCGTCTCGATCGGCCACCCGATCAAGGTGACCCGGTCCGACAAGGACTTCTACGCGCTGATGGTGGCGAATTCCTACCTCGGCGAGCATCGGACCTTCAATGGCCGCCTGATGAACAAGATGCGCGGCGAGCGCGGCCTGAACTACGGGGACTATTCCTACGTCGAGAATTTCATCCAGGAAGGGGGCAGCCACTTTCCCCTGACCAACACCCCGCGCCGCCAGCAGTCCTTCAGCATCTGGATCCGGCCGGTGGCGCCGGCGAACACGCTGTTCGCCGTGCGGCAGGCGGTGCGCGAGGTGCAGATGCTGATCGACAAGGGGATGACGCGCGACGACTTCGAGGCGACCCGAAAATACCTGCTCAACTACTCGCGGCTCTGGACCCAGAACATCGGCCGCCGGCTGGGCTGCCAGCTGGACTCGCAGTACTACGGCACCGCGTTCTTCATCGACCGGATCCAGCAGGAGCTTCCGAAGCTGAAGGTCGAAGACGTCAACGCGGCGGTCAAGCGGCATCTCAGCGCCCGCAATCTGGCGATTGCGATCGTGACCGACGATGCCGCGGGAGTGCGCGACCGGCTGCTGTCCGGCGCCCCGACCCCGATCACCTACCAGACGCCGACCACGAGCGAAGCACTGCTCAAGGAAGACAAGGAGATCGAGGCCTGGCCGCTGCCGGTCAGCGCCGCGCGGGTGCGGGTCGTCCCGGCCCGGGAGATGTTCGAGCGCTGAACCCGATCGGTTTCTTCTACGACGCCGGCTGTCTCCGGCACGACGCCGGCCCCGGTCACCCCGAGCGGCCCGATCGAATCCGCGCCGTGCGCGATCACCTGGAGGCCGGAGGTTGGTTCCGCACCGACGGTGCCGGGGTCACGCTGGCCGAAATACGTCCGACCCCCTGCGCGCCTGACCATCTCCTGCGCGTCCACCCCGGGTCCTACGTCACCGCCATCGAGAACGCCTGCCGCCACGCTCCGGTCCGCCTCGATCCCGACACCGGCGTCTCGCCCGGTTCGTGGGAAGCGGCGCTGCTGTCGGCGGGCGGTGCGGTGGACGCCAGCGACGCGGTGGCCGCCGGACGGATCCGATCCGCCTTTGTCTGCACGCGCCCGCCCGGGCACCATGCCGAACGCGATCGCGCGATGGGCTTCTGCCTGTTCAACAACGTGGCCATCGCGGCCCGCTTCCTGCAGGCGGAACGCGGCCTGGGCAGGATCTTCATCGTGGACTGGGATGTCCATCACGGCAACGGCACGCAGCACATCTTCGAAGCGGACGACTCGGTCTTTTACTTCAGCACCCACCAGTACCCGTTCTATCCGGGCACCGGCGGCCAGGGCGAACGGGGGAGCGGTCGCGGGGAAGGGTTCACGTTGAACGTGCCGCTCCCGCCCGGCACCGGTGACGCGGAGTACCTGCGCATTTTCCGGGAGGTCCTGCGGCCGGCGATCGATGCGTTCAAGCCGGATCTGGTCCTGGTCTCCGCCGGTTTCGACGCGCACCGCGACGACCCGCTGGCCTCCATGGCGATCACCGAGGCGGGGTTCGCGGTCATGACCCGCCTGGTGCGCGAAGCGGCGGACGATCACTGCGGCGGGCGGATGGTGTCCGTCCTGGAGGGGGGCTACGACCTGGGCGCCCTCGCCCGATCGGTCGAGGCGCATCTCGGGGAACTGGGAGCGTCGGCCGGGCCGCGACAGGCCTGACCTTTCGGGCCCGGCCGAATCGACCGCGCCGGGCCGAATCAACCGCGCCGGGCCGGGTCAACCGCGCCGGGCGGAGTCAGCCGCGCGGGCCGGGTCAGCCGCGCCAGGTGGACGGCGCGGCGGTCTTCAGACCGAGGGCGTGGATCTCCCGACCAATCAGATCGCCGAGCGCCTCGTTGACGGCGCGGTGCTGATCCAGGATCGACATCCCCTCAAACGCCGCGGCGACAATCACCACCTGGAAATGACCGCCACCCGAAGCCGCCCCGGCGTGCCCGGCATGGCGGGCGCTGTCGTCGATGATCTCCAGATGGGAAGGGTGGAACCGTGCCGTCAGTAGGGCGGCGATCCGATCGCGGGTAGAGTCGGTTCGCTCGCTCGTCGTCGCGGCCATCGAACCGGCCCGCTCAGTCGAACAGCGCGGCGACGCTGTCGGCGAACACCGCGGTGTGGCGGTCGATGTCCGCCGCGCTGGTGTCCGGCGCGATGAGCGCCATGTTGTGGAACGGAGTCATCAGGATGCCGCGGTTGAGCGCCGCCAGGTGCATGTAGCGGTCGAGATCGGGATCGATCGCGGCAGCCGCCTCGGAGCCGTTCTTTGGCGGAACGGGACAGAACCAGTACTCGGCTCGACAGCCGAGGCGGGTCACGTGCCACGGCAGTTCCCGATCGCGGATCACCTGCTCCACGCCCTCGGTGAACCGCTTTGCCAGCGGGATGGTCTTCTCGTAGGCCTGCGCTGTCAGCACCTTCTCGAGCGTGGCCCGCATCGCCGCCAGCGACAGGGCGTTGCCCGCCAGGGTCCCGCCGATGCCGCCGCTATCGGCATCCATCTCGTCGGCGCGGGCGCGGATAATCGCTCCCACTTCCTCCGACACGCCGTACACCGCCGCCGGGATCCCCGCGGCGATCGGTTTGCCGATGGTCAGGATGTCAGGCTTCAGGCCATAGGCCGCGGTGTAGCCGCCCGGGCCGGCGCAAATGGTGTGCGTCTCGTCGATGATGAGGAGCGTGCCGCTTTTGCGGGTGAGATCGCGCAGCGCGTCGTGGAAGCCCGGTTCCGGCAGGACGATGCCGATGTTGGTCATCGCCGGTTCCGCCAGGACACAGGCAACGTCCTTGTGCGCCAGCGCCGCCTCGAGCGCCGGCAGGTCGTTGAACTCGACGACCCGGGTGGTCACCGCCGGGTCGACCGGTGGGCCGATGTTGCCGTGACGCGGGCCGGCCACGCCATCCTTCAGGGTGACGAACGACTCGTCCACGCTGCCGTGATAACACCAGTGAAACACGAGGATCTTCGGACGCCTGGTGATCTGCCGGGCCAGCCGGATGGAGAAGCGGTTGGCGTCGGTGGCGGTGAGCGCCACCTGCCAGTAGGGCAGCCCGAAGCGACGCTTCAGCTCCTCGCCGACCCGGACGGCGTCCTCGGTCGGCAGCATGAACGTCACCCCGCGGCGCAATTGCGCGATGGCCGCTTCGACCGCCGCCGGCGGCGCGTGGCCGGTCATGGCACCGGTGTCCCCGAGACAGAGATCGAGATAGCGGTGTCCGTCCACATCGGTGAAGTACGCCCCCAGCCCCTCACGCACGAAGATCGGGAACGGTCCGGCCCAGCGCACCATCCAGTTCATCGGCACGCCGCCGAGAAGACTGCCCTTGGCGCGCTCGAACAGGGCGCGCGATTTGGGATGTTCCAGTGCGAAACGCTCGTCCTCGCGGGCGAGAGCCGCCTTCAGACGGTTGCGGGCAATGCGGCGCATGGCCCCGCATGGTATCCCAAAAACCGGGCGATTGGGGCTTCCGAACCATCAAACGGCACGCTTGTTGCTTCCCTCACTACACCCGGGGCTGTGGGGATGATCGACGGGGGTCAGGAGGGACCATGGACAGGCAGACGACGGCGATGCTGAAGAACCTGCGCGAGGAACTGGGCCGTGTGAACCACTGGATCGCCGACCTCCGCAGCGAGCCGAGACCGGAGGAGCAGCAGGCGGGGGGTGACAACACGCCGCTTTCCGAAATCGCCGATGCAACGCAGTTCGCCGAGGACCAGGAGATCCGGGCCACCGTTCTCGACAGCCTCATCGTCCGCAAAGCGCGGCTGGAGTGGGCGATCGACAGAGCCCGCAAGGGACGCTACTGGCTGTGCGTGAACTGCGGCGAGTCGATCGCCGCCAGCCGTCTGGTCGCGGTCCCGGAGGCGGAGCGCTGCGTGCGCTGCCAGGCGCAGGTCGAAGGCCTTCAGCGGCTGCATGGTCCGCGGGTGTTCGGATGGATCGAAGCCGGAGATCGGCTCCAGGAGCGGGCTGCCTTCGACTGACCCGCCTGGTCGGTACGGATGTTGCAATCCCCACAGGTGATCGTCGCGGGACGGTTCGAACGGTCGTTTGATCTTCCCGAGGGCATTGAGCAGGAAAGACCGGGAAGAAAGCCGTCAAGGCGGACTGGACCTCGAACTCGTCACGGACGACAGGGGGGACGCGGTGGTGCCCTCGCCGCTCCTCCCGCGTCTTTGTAAATTGCCGCGCCTGGGTGCGCGGGCTGACGCAGACTACCGCTGTCGGACGTAGCGCAGGTTGCGGGACCCCTCGGCGCTCAGCCGGAGAGCGATGATCCGACCCGCGGCGTCGCGCTCGAATTTCAAGATCACCTCTCCCCCATCGAAGGCGTCGCGCACGGTCGGAGCGAGCGGCAGGGGATTGTCCCGGCGCGGGAGGCGCAGGACCAGGCCATCCTTCTCGACGCCCAGGGTCAGGGCGGCCTCGATCTCTTCGCTGTAGTAGCGCCCGGCGTACTCCCGGCGGCGGGCCGGAGTCAGGGTCACACGTTCGTACTTCTCGAAGATCTCCGGACGCTCGCCGCGGCCGGTGATGCGCAGACGCAGCGGCTTCCCGCCGCCGGCCGGTTCGATGACGGCCTCCTCACCCCAATCCGGCAAGGCGAGCCGATTCTCTCCGAGGACGATCGCCTCGGCATCGCCGCCCCAGTCGTCCATGCGCAGGGTCGATCCATCGCGACGCAGCGTGACGACTTCGCCGGTCTGCGGATTGCGGAAACCGCCCAGGAGTGTGTCGGGGACCGGGAACGACCCGGTCGCGGGGAGCGAACCGGGACCCGATGGGACGCCGGCCGCCGTCGGCGTCCCGGTCGTCGGCAGTGCGCCGGCCTCCGGCGCGAGGCGGCTCCCCAGAACGATCGCCGCGATCCGCCCGGCCCGCGTCCGGGCCTTCGCGCCCTCGAGATTGCACAGACAGATGACGCTCAGTCGCTCGTCGGGGTAGCGCGCGAATTCGGCGCGATATCCGGCCCAGGATCCGCTGTGACGGACGCGACGGAGGCCGCCGTCGGTGTCGAGGCTCAGACCGAGGCCATAGTCGAGAACGGTGCCGTCGCGGAGGGTCCCCGGGGTCTGCAGAAGGTCAAGAAGAGCGACCCCGCCGACCTTCGGGCTGTAGAAATTCGCGTCCCAGAGCGCCATGTCCCCCACGGTCGTCACCACGGCCCCGTCGCCGATCTGTTCGTACTGCGACATGTCGATGCGGAACCCGCCCTCGTCGTCGGCCGAGTAGCCGGTCGCGCGGTGCGGCACCGGCAGGGTCTGGTCCTCCAGGAACCGGGTGCTCCGCATGCCGAGCGGCTCGAAGATCCGTTCCTGCGCGAGGAGGGCCAGCGACTTGCCGGTGACACGACGGACCACTTCCGACATCAGGAAATATCCGGAGTTGCAGTACTCGTAATCGGTTCCGGGCGGGAAGTTGACCCCCTTCTGGCGGACCAGGATCTCCAGGGCGTCGGCGGGGGTGCTGACGCCCCGTTCCTCGAGGCCGGCGAGATCCAGGAGGCTGAGATAATCGCGCAGCCCACCGGTGTGGTGCAGCATCTGCCGCAGCGTGACACCGCGGCCGGTGACCGCCATCTCCGGCACGTGCTTCGCGATCGTGTCGTCGAGCGACAGACGGTGTTCGAGGTCGAGCAGCACGATGCTCGCGGCGGTGAACTGCTTGGAGACCGAGGCGATGTCGAACACCGTGTCGGGCCGGATCGGCACCTGGTGTTCGAGACTCGCCAGCCCGTACCCGCGCGCATGGATCGTCCGGCCGTCCTTCACCACCGCGACGGCGCACCCCGGCGATCCCGGGACTGCCAGGTCGGCGAAGACCGCGTCAATCCGGCTCGCGAGATCGCCGGCGCCGATTGGATCGTGCGCCGGGCGATCGCTTCCCGAAGCGATCGACTCCTGGGGTCCGGCCGCCGGGGCCCCAACCGACGCGAGCGCCACGGCCAGCGCCAGCGCCAGCCAGATGGCCCGTTCCCGTGCTGGCCGCGCCGTCAGCAGCCTCACTGGAGATCGCCCGGCAGCCGGGGCGTCGACAGCAGTTCGCCGAAGACGCGCCAGCGGGCATCGGTATCGGATCCGGCCTGCCGTTCGACGTAACTCCGGACCAGGTCCTGCCCGAGGTTGTAGTTGATGACATAGGTCCGGTAGCGATCGATGAAGGACAGGCTCTGGCGGGCGCGCGCCTCGGTTCGCAGCCCGTTGCGCACCAGGTAGGCCGTCGTCGCATCGGCGTCCATCCGGCCTCCCAGGAAGCCACGGGCCGCCTCGTTGGTGACGTAGTCGAGTTCCCTCAGTAATCGTCTGGTCTCGAAGTAAATCGCCGCGTTCTTCGCGTCGATCCCCGCCAGCGGGAAGAGCATGTCCCTTTCGAAGGCGGCCCTCTCGTTCTCCGGGAACGCCAGGTCGACTCCGTAGTTGGCGCTCCCCTCGGCGATCAGCGACTGCGGGCTGAAGAGCGGGTAGACGGTGAACTCGATCCAGCCGCGACCGCGCACCAGATGGTGCTCGAGCAAAGCGTTGTAGGCGTGGTGCCCGGGGTACCCCTCGTGGCAGGCGAGACTCAGCGCCTGGTCGATCTGCACCGGCAGGCTGGTGTTGACTTCGATCAGGCTGGCGGCGTTCCCCTTGTACCAGTTGTAGGCACTCCAGGGTTTGTCCTGGACGTAGGCGATCGTGAAGCTCTCGCCCTGCGGCAACGTCAGATGGCGCAGCGTGCGCTCGCGGCAGGCGGCGATGGCCGCCTGCATCACGGCATCAATCCGGTCGGGGGGAATGACGAAGGCCTTGCGGAACGCGTCGAGACGCCCCAGAACCGGGCCGTTCCCCGGCAGGATCGCGCCGAGCCGGTGGACCGCGGCCTGGAACTCGCCCTCGGTGTGCACCGGCGCGACCGCGTCGTAAAGGGCACGGGTCTCGTCATCGAAGTCGAGACGCGCCCCGCCGAGGATGTCGATGCGGGTCGCGACCGCCCGGACCTGCCTGGTCAGGTAGGAGTGCCGCAGCCGGACCAGCGGGTCGCCGGCGACGTCCCCCCTGCCGGCGGCTGGCGCGGTGGCAGGCGCGCCACCGGCGGCCGGCGCGGCGGCGCCCGATGCACCGCCGGCGGTTGGCTCGGCGGCGTCCAGATCGTTCAGCAGCTTCCCGGCGCGGATGCGCAGCTCGGCCAGCGGGACGGTCGCCGCCTCGGACTCGGTGCGCCATTCGGGCGGGCCGTAGTAAGCGTCGACGTAATCGGGGTCGTGGCGGCCGACCGCCAGGACCAGCTTGACGTACGCTTCAGCGATTCGGTTCAGGTCCATCGCATCCCCACCCGGCGCGCCCCCGCCGCTTCCTCCCTGGCACCCGGTTTCAAGCAAGCCACAGGCCAGCGCGACCGCCACCGCCAGCTTCGCCGACCGCTTCATGGGTGATCCTCCCGGCGGCCATATCGGGCCGCGCAGCATACCGCGTCCGGCGCTTCGGGCCAACGCATCCAAGCCCTAAGGCCAACGCGTCCAACCCCTCAGGCCAACGTGCGTCGCGCCCCGCGAAACGGTTCAGCGGCCGCGCCGGATTTCGCCGCCGACCCGCGTCGCTGCCGGCGCGCGGCCGCCGCCAGTGGGGCGTGGCGGAAGCATTCGACCGCATGATCGTTGACCATGCCGGCCGCCTGCATGTAGGCGTAGCAGATGGTCGACCCGACGAACCGGAAGCCGCGCGCCTTGAGATCCTTGCTCATGGCGTCCGACTCGGGGGTCCGCGCCGGGATGGGGCCCATTCGATGCCAACGGTTCACCCGCGTGGCGCCGCCGACGAACCGCCAGATGTACCGGTCGAACGACCCGAACTCCTTCTGCGCCGCCAGGAAGGCGCGCGCGTTACTCACCGCCGATTCGATCTTCAGGCGGTTGCGGACGATGCCGGCATCGTGCATCAGCCTCGCGATCCGCGTCCGGTCGTAGCGGGCGACCTTCCGGGGGTCGAAGTTGTCGAACGCCCGCCGGTAGTTGTCACGCTTCTTCAGGATGGTGACCCAGGAGAGCCCGGCCTGCGCCCCGTCGAGGATGATGAACTCGAAATGCCGCCGGTCGTCGTGCAGGGGGACGCCCCACTCGCGGTCGTGATAGGAGCGGCTCGGCTCCTCGGGCGCCCATCCGCAACGCACCTTGTCGCCCTTCGGAAGTCGCGCCATCAGGGGATCACCCGGCCCGCTTTCTCCGCCACGGCGCGTTCGTAGACCACCTGCGCCGCCGCCAGATCCTCGAGACCGATACCGAGCGACTTGAACAGCGTGATGTCGTCCGGCTTCCGCCGTCCCGGGACCCGGCCGGAGACGATCGCCGCCAGCTCCACCGCCCGATCGAGATGGGGCATGGCCGGGGGGTCTTTTGAGACGACGAAATCCCCCGCCTCGGCCCGCGCCTGATCGATCGAATCGATCACGATGGTGGCGGTGCGATCCAGGACCGAGGCGTCGAGTTCGCGCCGGTCGATCCGGTTGCTGCCGACGGCGTTGAGATGTGTGCCCGGTGCGATCCAGGCCCCCTGAATGATCGGGGACG
>JANNTZ010000159.1:0-7280 GCA_031394595.1 Acidobacteriota bacterium | reverse complement strand
CTGGTGGTCAACGGCGAAGTGCGCGACACCTGGCCGGTGCGCCCCGAAGAGCGTCGTGGAACCGAGTGGCGGCGGGAGTCCGATCTGCGCTTCGACCGCGACGCCTGGATTATCGCGGTGGTCCGCGGCCAGCGCAGCCTGCATCCTGTAGTGCAGGAACGCGCCGGCAGCGACGGACCCGATCGGGCCCCGCTCCCCTTCGCAATCACCAACCCGATCTTCATGGACGTGGACGGCAACGGCCGCTTCGACCCCCCGCTCCCGGGATCGATCCTGCTGCGGCCCCGCTGACCGGGCGGAATTGGCGATCGTGCGCGATCACACCGCGCGGCGCCGGAAGTCCCACAGGACCTCGCGTGCGGCGTTGTGCCCCGCCGCCCCCATGACGCCGCCACCAGGGTGGGTACAGGCTCCGCACATGTACAACCCCCGCACGGGAGTGCGGTAGTCGGCGTAGCCCGGGATCGGGCGCATGAAGAACAGCTGGTCCAGACTCATGTCCCCCTGGAAGATGTTGCCGCGCGTGAGGGAAAAGTCGCGCTCCAGGTCGAGCGGTGTGATCACCTGGCGGTGCAGGACGGTGCCCTTGAAGTTCGGCGCGTGCCGGGCGAAGATGTCGGTCACCCGGTCTCCGAACTTCTCCTTCTCGGTGTCCCACGTCCCCTCGCGGAGTTCGTACGGGGCGAACTGGCAGAACACCGACATGATGTGCTTCCCGGGGGGCGCGATCGAATCGTCGTAGACGGTCGGGATGACCGCCTCGAGAAACGGCTCCGACGACCAGCGCCCGTACTTGGCCTCGTCGTAGGCCCGCTCCATGTAATCCAGCGAAGGACAGATGTCGATGGTGCCGGAATGCTGCGGCCCCGGCTTCGTACCGGGAAGGGCGGTGAAATCGGGCAGCTCCGCGAGGGCGTAGTTCACCTTCACGGAGGATCCGGTGATCCGGAACTTCCGGACCCGTCGGACGAAGTCCTCCGGCAGGTCGCGGGCCGGGTCGAGCAGCCGCAGGAACGTGACGTTCGGATCGGCGTTCGAGATCACTACGCGGGCGCGGATCTCCTCCCCACCCTTGAGAACGACACCCTGCGCCCGGCCGTCGCGCACCAGGATCCGTTCCACCCCGGCGCCGCAGCGGATGGTGGCGCCCCGCTCGCGCGCCGCGGCCGCGATGCACTCGGAGATCTGTCCCATCCCGCCGCGCACCACGCCCCAGCAGCCGCGCATGCCGTCCACCTCCCCCATGACATGGTGGAAGAGGACGTACGACGTGCCCGGCGTGCGCGGACCGGCAAAGGTGCCGATCACCGCCTGACCGCAGAGGAGGGCCTTCAGCTCCTCCGACTCGAACCAGGCATCGAGAAAGTCCTTGGCGCTGCCGGTCAGCACCTCGATCTCGCTGTAGAGGTCACCCCGCAGGCGGCGGGCCAGCCGGCCGACGCGCAGCAGCCCCAGGATGTCACGCCAGCCCGGCGACACCGGATCGGGCGGCGTCATCATCATGAGCGGCTCGACGAACTCCGCGAGCCGGTTGAGGGTCGCCTCGTATTCGCCGTAGACCTCGGCATCCCGCTTCGAGAACTTGCGGATCTCCTCGTAGGTTTTTCGCGCGTCGTTCCAGATCATCAGGTGGCGGCCGTCGGGGTAGGGTTGGAAGTAGGGGGGATCCTGCGGGTAGATCACCAGGCCGTGCCTCTTGAGATCGAGGTCGCGGGCTACCTCCCGGCGCAGGAGGCTGACGACATAGGCCGCGGTCGACACTTTGTACCCGGGCCACGGCTCCTCGGTCACCGAGGCTCCGCCGACATAGGGCCGCCGCTCGACGACCAGGGTGGAGATCCCGCCTGCCGCCAGGTACGCCGCGGTGACCAGGCCGTTGTGCCCACCACCCACGATCAGGGCGTCCCAGGTCTTCGTCATCCCCTCAGTCCCACGGGATCGTGCCGTCGCGCAGGACCTGGAGGGTGATCTTGCGCTGGATGTTGATGTCGCCTTCATCGTCGATGATCTGGAAGCGGATGCGCGGGTCGGGGTGGTCCCACTCGATGACGATCAAGCCGAAGTTGTCGCCCCAGTTCATGGTGCCGACACGATGCCGGTTCACACCGTACTTCCGCCACGCCCGCTCCGACCAGTTCATCGAGCTCGAGGTCAGGTCGTAGATCGGGAAGCCGACGCCGCCGTCCATCATCGAGAGCTCGGCGAGATGCATGTCGCCGCTGATGAAGAACAGACCGGTGACCCGCGAGTTCCAGATCAACTCGAACAATCGCTTGCGCTCATGCGGGAAGTTGGCCCACTTCTCGCCGCCCTGGTCCTCCGCCACGACCTGGATACTCGATGCCAGGATCCGGACATTGGCCGGCACACGGAGCTGTTCCTCGAGCCATTTCCACTGCGCCGGTCCGAGGATCGTGGACCGGGGATCGGTGTTTGGCAGGTAATGGCCGCCGTCCGGTGACTTCGGGTCCTTGGTCCAGGTGATCGGGCTGCGGAAATAGCGCGTGTCGAGGAGGATGATCTGGACGCGCCGTCCCGGCGGGCCGAACGTCTCCGCGTGATAGACCGCCTCGCGCCCGCGGCGCGGGTCGTCCGGTGAGGCGCCCCAGAAATCGAGAAAGACCTGCTGCGATGCCGCGCGCGCCGGGTGGTCGGCCCCGGAATCGTCGGTGCCGTAGTCGTGGTCGTCCCAGGTGGCCAGCACGCGGGTCGATTCCCGGAGCCGCTGGAAGCCGCGGTTCGCCGCCAGTTTCGCGTAGGCGGCCTTGAGTGCCTCCATGTCGGCCGTGTCGGCGTAGACGTTGTCACCCAGGAAGACGAACACGTCCGGACGCACCCGCAGGACGTGGTCCCAGATCGGCTGGGGCAGGTCCTGACCGATACACGATCCGAAGGCGACCCGGCTGATCGGCCGGTCCGAGCCCGTGGCCGCTGCGCCCGCGCCGCCTGTGCCGGCACCGGGTCCGTCGGCGGGGCGTTGGGCGCAACCGGCGGACAAAACGAAAATCGCGGGGACGACGATTGCGACGACGATGCGGTGAAGGGAACGACGCATGACGCGGACTCCGTCTGAAGAGCGACGCATCATCCATCACTGCTGACCCGCCTGTCAAAACCACCGACGGACGGATCGTGTATCCTCCAAACTCCATGAGAAGACGATTCTCCCGGACGGGGCGGTCGCTCATTGGCCTGATCCTGCTGGCCGCCGTGGTCGGGGTCGGCACCCTCGTCGAGGCCGGATCGCCGCCACCGGGCCAGGCGGGAACCACGATGACGCGCGCAGAAGTCGCCGTCATCGGCACCCCCTACGGTGACATCGTCTGGCGCTTCTTCGATCAGGATGCCCCGGGCCATGCCGCGTATGTCAAGGCCCTCATCCGCCAGGGGCTCTATGACGGCACCACCTTCCACCGCGTCATCCCCCATTTCGTCGTCCAGGGGGGCGACCCGAACTCGAAGGACGAGGACCGCGCGAACGACGGTGAGGGCGAGGCAGATCGCCGACTGAAGGCCGAGTTCAGCACCCGGCTCCACTACCGGCCTGGGACGGTCGGCATGGCGCGCGATGTCGATCCCGATTCCGGATCGTGCCAGTTCTTCATCACCCTCACCGACCTCCCCCGCCTCGACACGCGCTACACCATCTTCGCGGAAGTCATCGAGGGTATGGAGGTAGCGCAGCGGATCGCCGACCGGCCGCGCGATCGCAACGACAACCCGATCGAGCGCGTATCGATCACCGCACGCCTGGAGCGTCGGCGAGTCCCCGCAGCGATCGGTTCATTGGAACCTTCCACCGGGTCGGGGGAGATCCTGACCGGCCCCGCCAAGCCAGGCACGTTCGACCCCGGCAACGCCCTCTGGGCGGCCCCGAGGCTCCGGACCGATCCGGCTGCCCGGAGCACCGGAGCGACCATCCCGCCCGACCCTGGCGGCAGATCCCCGCAGCGGATTGAAGTTGCGCTCGGCGCCGACGGCACCGTCCTCGATGTCCGGTTCCTGGACCTCATCGATCCGGATCGGGCTGCGGATTTGCGCCGGGATGTCCTGACCTGGCGGTTCGAACCGGCCCTGCTCGACGGGACCCCGCGAAAAGTGCGCTTCGAGATCGACAGCGACGGCAGCCGGATCGGACCGCCGACTGGCGGCGGGGCACCGATCACGATCGCCCAGGACCTGACGCCACCGCAACCGGCGCTGAGGCTGCTGTTGCGACCGGACCAGAAGCCGCCGTCGGGGACCACGCGCCTGCGACTGTGGGTCGACGAAACCGGGAAGGTCGCCGACGTCTGGCTGCAGCGTTCCTGCGGTGACCCCGGTCTCGACCAGGCGGCGGTCGCGGCGGCCCGGGAGATGGCATTCGATCCGGCCCGCCGTCCCCACCCCGGCACGGGCGATCCGGAACCGGTCGCGGTCTATCTCAACCTCGAGGCCCGTTACACCGCTGCCGACTGATCGTCGCGCGATCAGCGCTCCGCCCCGGACGCCGGCGCACCACGCCGCCCCGCCGCCCCCATCCCGGGCGGCGTTTCACGGCTTGCGGCGCCGACAACGCGGAAGCGGCCAACCGGTACAATAGGGCGCACAGGGGGTCCACATGAAAAAGGTCCTGATCGTCGGCGCCGGGGCGCAGGGGAATGTCGTCGGGTGGGTGCTGTCGAAGGCACCCGAGATCGGCCGGATCGTCCTCGCCGACCTCGACACGCGTCGGGCGGAGGAGACGGCCCGGAGTATCGGCGGCGACAAGATCCGCACCGAGCGGGTGGATGTCACCAATATCGAGGAGACCGCGGGCCTGATGCGGCGCGGCGGCTACGACCTGGTGGTCAACGTCGCTCCGCCCCAGTTCATCCCCCAGGTCATGAAGGCGGCGCTCGATGCCGACCGCAATTATCTCGACCTCTCCTCGGTCTCCCTGTACGAAATCGACAACCTGCCGTTCGAGCAACTGCAGTTCGCCGATCGCTGGAAAGCCTCGGGCCGCACGGCGCTGATCAACGGTGGCAGCGCCCCGGGCCTCACCAACATCATGGCGCGCGAAGGGGCCGATCTCCTCGACGAGGTGGACCGGATCGAGATCAAGGACTACGCGGTCACCGAGTGCGACGAGTACCTGCCGCTCTGGATCCTGCAGGTCTACGTCATCGACTGCGCCACCGAGCCGTACATCTGGGAGGATGGCCGCCCGAAGAAGGTGCCGATCTTCAGCGGCGAGGAGCTCTATGACTTCCCGCCCCCCGTCGGCCAGCGCGGCAAAGTCTACCTGCACGCCCACGAAGAGCCGGTGACCATTCCCCTCTACATCGGGAAACCGGTGCGCTACTGCGACTACAAGATCGGCGAGCCGGACATCGACACCTGGCGGTTCATCGTCGAGCGCCTCAAGATGATGGACGAAAAGGAAATCGAGGTCCGCGGCGTGCGCGTGAGGCCGCGCGATGTCCTGCTCCGCATGCTCCCCGAGACGCCCTCCCCGCAGCGGGTGACCGAGCTGGCAGCCAAGGGGCGGCTGAAGGGTCGATCGATGCAGACCTGCGACGTGAGCGGCCTCAAGAATGGGCGGCCGGTGCGCATCCGCCTGTGGACCGAGAACCCCGACCTCGTCGGCGCCTGCCGCCTGATCCCCGGGGCGAGCGACATCTCGCTCGCCACTTCCGTCCCCGCGGCGGTGTTCTCCCTCATGGTCCTGAGGGGTCAGATCCGCGCCCCCGGCCTCGTCCTCCCCGAATCGCTGGGCCGTGAGGAACGGGACATCTTCCTGAAGGGGATCGCGGAGTACGAGATCTTCATCCGCAAGCGCGTCGAGGACGGCGCCGCCTGAACGACCGGCTCGGGGCGGGAGCCTGCCTTCCTGAACCCTCTGACCTTGGCCCGCATCCAAGATTCGAGAGACAATGACACCGGAGGTGGCGGTGGCCGGATCGGAAAGACTCAACAGGCTGTCTGGATGGGTAGGGTTGGTCCTTTGCGCCGCGCTGATCGGGTGCACCGGCGCCGCGCGCGGGGACGCCCCGGCCGCCAGGCCGATACCGCGATGGGATGGAGGACTCATGGTCAAGTACATGAAGCCGTCCGACGAGGAACTTAAAAAGAACCTGACGCCGATGCAGTACCGGGTCACCCAGGAAGAGAGCACCGAGCCCCCATTCAAGAACGAGTACTGGGACAGCAAGAAGCCGGGGCTTTACGTCGACATCGTCTCCGGCGAGCCGCTGTTCTCCTCGCACGACAAGTTCGACTCCGGAACCGGGTGGCCGAGCTTCACCCGGCCGGTCGATCCCGGCAGCCTGACGACCCACACCGACCGCACGCTCTGGACGTCGCGGACGGAGGTGCGCTCGAAGCGCGCCGACTCGCATCTCGGCCACCTATTCCCCGATGGCCCCGCCCCGACGGGGCAGCGCTTCTGCATCAATTCGGCGGCCATCCGCTTCGTGCCGATCGAGAAACTCGCGGAGGAGGGATACGGGCAGTACCTGGCGCTGTTCGAGAAGGCTGATGTCGCCGGCAAGGTGGGCGCGGCAGCCCAGGCGGGCGCCGCCGGCAAGGCGGCCGATTCCGGGCGGCGGCAGACCGCGATCCTGGCAGGCGGCTGCTTCTGGGGGACGGAGGAGATCCTGCGCGACGTCCCCGGGGTCGTGGACACCGAGGTCGGTTACACCGGCGGCATCACGTCCGGCGCGACCTACGAACAGGTGAAGACCGGCCGCACCGGACACGCCGAGTCCATCCGGATTGTCTTCGACCCGGATCGGGTGTCGTACGAGGATCTGCTCGGCGTGTTCTTCAGGATGCACGACCCGACCACATCGAACCGCCAGGGGAACGACACCGGCACGCAGTACCGGTCGGCGATCTTCTATGCGGACGAAGATCAGCGGAAGACGGCGGAAGCGGTCAAGGCCCGGGTCGAGGCCTCCGGCAAATGGAAGGGCCTGATCGTCACCGAGATCGTCCAGGCCGGCGAATTCTGGCCGGCCGAGGGCTACCACCAGGATTACCTGGAAAAGAACCCCGGCGGCTACACCTGCCACTTCCTCCGGGACTGAACCTGGCCGGTCAGGCCCGGCCTACCGGGTCGCATCGACCACGAGGTACCACCCCCATCGGGGGTCGAACCGACGCCGCAGCGCCTCCGGGATCCAGCGCGCCACCGTCGTTTCCTCGCGCCGCAGGTGGACGACCCGGGTCCGCACTTTGCTGAAGTTCCGGCACATGGCCCTGCACTCCCGGGCCGAGAAGACCTGGGTGAGCGGGTTGCCGGCACCGTCGGTCAT
>JANNTZ010000146.1:0-7994 GCA_031394595.1 Acidobacteriota bacterium | reverse complement strand
CTCGCCGCCGTCCTCGGTTGTGAGGCCCAACCCGCCCGGATCGACCACGCGGCGCTCCCCGATCCCGTTCTCGACCGGGCCATGCACCCGCTGCAGGCGGCGGTGGTCAACAGCAAGGGGGAGCGGCTGAAGGGACGCAGTGTGACGTACGCCGTCGCGCCGGCCGCCATCGCCGAGGTCACCACCGACGGCAGCGTCCGCTGCGCCGCGAGCGGCGACGCCACCCTGACGCTCTCGGGCGGCGGCCTCACGACGAGCGTCCCCGTTCATTGCCGCGTCCCGACGATGATCAAGATGCCCGACGCCATGCGGCTGGTCGCCGGGGGCCCCGCCATGCCGGTCAAGGCCGAGGTGGTGGGCGAAGGCGGCGCGCCGCTCGCGGACCTGACGGCGCCGATCGTCTCGACCGATCCGGCGATCGCGGAGTTCGCATCCGGCGCGGTGCGGCCGGTAGCCTTCGGACGCACGACCCTCCGTGCCGTCCTCGGCGACATCGTCGGCGTCACGCCGGTCGAAGTCGTCGCGCGGGTCGCCGCCGGTCCGATCAACTTGAAGGACGGCGCGGTCCACCGCGTGCCCCTCGAGCCGGGGACCTACGAGTTGACCGCCGAAGTGCGCGCGACGGTACGCATCGCGCAGGGGGTGACGGTGGCCTGGGAAGGATCCTCCTGCCCCCCGTTGCCGGAAGCCGAAAGCCAGAAGGCCACCTGCACGCTGCGCGCGCGCGGATCCTTGGTCATCACCAACCCGGTGCGGATGGGGGTGGGAGTTCCCGTCAGCGGCACGCTGACGCTCGATCGCGTCCCCCCGACACCGTGACCGATCGGGTCCTCGCCACGCCCGACGGCGCTGAAATCGCCTACCGCGTCCGGCCGGGCCGCGATCCGTGGATCCTTCTCCACGGTCTCGGGTGCGACGCCTCGATGTGGGACGACGTCGTGGCGGACCTGCCGCCCGACACCGGCCTCATCATCCCGGACCTGCGTGGCCACGGCGGATCGACGCTCGGCTGGCGGATCCCGTCGATCGACCTGTGGGCGGAGGACATCGCCGCCATCATCGACGTGGAGCGGCCGGATCGTCCCGCCGTTGCGGGTCTGTCGATGGGCGGCTACACCTCCATGGCTCTCGCCAGGCTTCGCCCCGGCCTGGTCCGCGCCTGGGGGTTCGTCAGCACGCAGGCGAGGTCCGACGATGACGCCGGGAAGCGCCGCCGGGCCGACGGTCTGACCCTGCTGCGACGCCAGGGATGGCGCGGCTTTGCCGAGGGTCTCGTCCCGCTGCTGTTTGCGCCGGCGCGGGCCGGCTTCGCCGCGCAGCGTGACCGATTCCTGGAGATGGCGGCCAAGGTCGGAGAGACCGGCTTCGCGGCGACCCTCTACGCGCTCGCGAACCGGCCCGATCGCCGCGAGGCGCTGGCGGCCCTGCGCGAACCGTCCGTCGCGGTCGTGGGCGCCGAGGACCGTCTCACGCCGCCCGACCGGGCGCACGAGATCGCCGCGATCACCCCGCACGGCCGCGCCGTCGTCCTGCCGGGGGTGGCGCACATGAGCGCGATGGAGGACCCGCGCGGCGTCGCCGACGCGCTGATCTCCCTCGCACAGTCAGGAAGGGATTGAAGGGTACGACGTCAGGCAGCAGCCGACACGTCATTCCGGCGCAGGGCGGAGGCGCGCACCGCGGCCGGGACCGGCTTCAGGTCCCACACCACTCCGAACCAGGACATGACGACAAGCAGGTAGTACGAGATGTCGATCTCCCACCAGGCGTGTCCCTGCCGGACGGAGGCCTGGTAGTGATGATGGTTGTTGTGCCAGCCCTCGCCGAAGGTGATCAGCGCCAGCAGCATGCTGTTGCGGCTGGTGTCGTCGGTCTCGTAGCGCTGCCGCCCGAACAAGTGGGCCAGCGAGTTGATCGTCAGCGCGGCGTGCAGGTGGACGACCGTGGAGATGATGGCCCAGACCAGGAGCTGCGGCCCGTTGGTCCCGAGACCGGGCGCGGCGCTCTGGAGGATCTCGCCGAGGCCATAGACCGACAGCCCCCCCAGCAACGGGATCAAGGTGTCGAACCGATCCAGGAAACGCAGTTCGGGAAATCGCACCAGGTCCTGCACCAGATCGAGCCGCGGGGCGAAATTCGGATCCGACATGAACCAGCCCATGTGGCTCCAGAGAAACCCGTGCTGCGTCGGCGAGTGCGGATCCTGGGGCTGGTCCGAATACCGGTGATGATGCCGGTGCATGGAGGCCCACCAGATCGGGCCACGCTGCACGGTGCTGTTCCCCATCACGGCGAACACGAACTGCATGGGGCGCGAGGTCTTGAACGCCCGGTGCGAGAAGTAGCGATGGTAGAAGGCGGTGATGGCGAACATCCGGATGGCGTACAGGGCCACCGCGATCAGGACGGCCGTCGGGCTCCAGCCGACCCACAGCGCCAGGAGGCAGGCGGCGTGCATGGCGACGAACGGCAGGACCCGCACCCAGGCGACCCGATTCGGCCCCTCGTGCGGCATCGACTCGATCCCGTACCAGGAGTCGAACCACCGTCGCATCGCCAGCGTCAGTACATTAGAAGTGGGAGAAACGGACACGCGCTCACCTCCAGGAGTGTCATCAACCTTGTGCGCCCGATGGGCCGCGATCCGATCGCGGTCCCGCGACAACGGACGGCTTGTGATTCTCTCACGGAAGCCCCCATCGGCACAGCCCCCCCCGGAGAAGGTAGGCCCGCTGCCTCGAGCGCGCCATGAGCCTGTCCAAGAAAAGCCGCGTCATCCTCCACCTCGATATGGACGCTTTCTACGCCGCGGTGGAGATCAGGGAGGATCCGCGGCTCGCCGGCCGGCCGCTCATCATCGGTCACCGCGGCCGGCGTGGCGTCGTGTCCACCTGCTCCTACGAGGCCCGGAAGTTCGGTGTCCGATCGGCGATGCCATCGGTCACCGCCGAAAGGCTCTGCCCGCAGGCGATCTGGCTCCCCGGGCGGATGTCCCTTTACGCGGAGGTCTCGCGCCGCATCCTCCGGATCCTCGGGGAGTTCACCCCGACCCTCGAGCCGGTGTCGATCGACGAGGCGTTCCTCGATCTCACCGGCGTGGTGGCCGACTTCGGCGATCCGGCGCCTTCGGACCAGGCCGGCCCCGCGATGCGGGCGCGCGCCTCCCGCCGGCGGCCGGTCACGACCCTCGAGGAAGGCGTCACGGTGGCACGCCGGATGAAGGACCGGATCCGGATCACCGAACGGCTCACCGCCTCGGTCGGGGTCGCCCCGAACAAGTTCCTCGCCAAGGTCGCGTCGGACCTGGAAAAACCCGATGGGCTGGTCGTCCTGACGATCGAGGCGGTGTCGCAGCGCCTGTGGCCCCTGCCGATCGAGAGGCTCTGGGGGATCGGGCCGCGGACAGCTCCCCGCCTGCACGCCGCCGGTCTGCGGAGCATCGGCGATCTGGTCGCCTCCCCCGCTGGGCTTCTCGATCGGCTGGTCGGCCGGGAGATGGCGGAACACCTGAAGGCGCTGGGGCGAGGCGAGGACCATCGACCGGTCGAACCCGATCGCGAATCGAAGTCGGTCTCGGAGGAGCGGACCTACGCGGAGGACCTGCGTGACCCCGACCTCATCGATCGGGCCCTCCTGGCGCGGGCGGAGGGGGTGGCGCGGGAGTTGCGGCGCGGGGGACTGGTGGCCCGGACGGTCCACCTGAAGGTGCGAACCGGCGATTTCACGACCTTCACGCGGGCCCGCACTCTGCCGGATCCGACCGACCTGGCCGAGGTGATCGTGGACACGGCGCGCGATCTGTTCCGCGACCGGATCCCGATCGGCCAGCACGGCGTGCGCCTTCTCGGGGTCGGGGTGAGCGGCCTGCAACCGGTCTCGGCGCGGCAGACCACCCTGTTCGTCGACCCTTCCGAGGAGCGTGCCCGGCGCGCCGCCCGCGTCACCGACTCGGTGCGCGCCCGGATGGGCGAGAAGGCCATCACCCGGGCACGCCTGCTGCGTCGACCCCGCCGGAATCCTTGACGGCGGCGCCCGCCGCGCCCATCTTCTCCGGAACGGGCCGGGATCGCGCGCTGCATCCCGGGCCCGCAGGAGGGCGGCAGTCAACCGTGCAGCAACGTCCGGCGCGCAACATTACATTTTTGATGCTCGCCCTCCTGGGATTTCTCGCCTGGTCGACGATCGCCCGCACCAACCAGCGTCATGGCCCGCCGCTCTTCCTGGCGGGGGCCGCCCCGGAAACGCGGCCCCCGGCCGGTGCGCACGGTTACTCTCCCGCGCTCTGCCGCCACGATGCCGATGCACGGGCTCTCGAGGCGGCGGGCGAGGCGGTGTTCCATCTCGAGACCGAAGTGCTGTTCGACACCGGCGACGAGGAGCCGGCGCGGGTCCTGGTCGAAGGGACCGGAACGGTCCTGTTCTCCCGTTACGTGCTGACCGTGGCGCATGCCGTGAGCCAGGAGCGGCTCGAGACCACGGTCCGGACGCCCCGGGGGGAACAACGCGTCTCCCTGGACGGGAAGCGATTATCGCGCCGGACCTGGCTGATCCACGGGCGTGAGCGCGTCATCCTTCGTCTTCTGGCGGCGGACGAGAACGAGGACATCGCCCTCTTCCTACTTCCCGCGGAGGGGACCTGGCCGGAGTTCCCCTACGGAGTGGGTGACAGCGACGCGCTGGAGCTGGGCGATTTCGTGGCGCTCATCGAACGCGACCCGGTCGCCGGGACCCTCTACCGGCCGGGTGCCGTGTCCGCCCTCCGGGGGTCGGCCGCGATCGCCCCGATCGCGCGTACCGATGGGGCGTTTCTCGTGTCGTTCGGGCTGACCACGGGCGAGAGCGGCGCCCCGATCGTGGCGACGCGCGACGGCGTTTACGAACTGGTTGGCCTCGCGCAGGGAACCTACCAGGGACCGCGGCAGCTCTCCTGGGCCGTCCGCATGTCGCGGGCGCTCCACGCCCTCGGCCGTTCCGACAGCCCCGAGGTGCAGACCTTTCTTGCGCTCTGCGGTCGGGCGCCCCAGAGCGCCCGGAACCGGCCGGGTGGCGTCCCACACGGCCGGAATCGCTAGATCTGGATTTTCCCGTCCCTGACGATCGTCCTCCCGTCCACCTCGACAGTAGCCTGAGGCACGAAAAACGCCTCGGCGAACTCGCTCACGTTCGCGCTCTCGACCCATTGATGCTGACCGATGCCGACCGTGACCATGCCGTTCATCTCGAACGAGCAGTAGGACGAGTTCGGAATCATGGCGCTCTTCGGGTTGACCCCGATGTCGATGAAGGCGAACTGGTCCTTGTCGCCGCTCGCCATGGCGACCGCTTCCTTGAGCAGATTCCCGTTCTGGGTCGCCTGGATGTCGGTCAGCCGTCCTCCCTGGAAGGTCAGCTTGAGGTCCCGGATCTTGGTCCCGCCGTAAACATGGAGCGGCACCACGATCCGCCCGTTCACCGTCGCCCTGTCGGGGCTGGTGTATACCTCCCCCGCCGGCAGCCAGACCGAAGACGGCTTGTCCACCGGTGGCTCGTGGATGACGCCGTCGGTCATCATGATCTTGCGCCCCGCGATGCTCATCCGGATGTCGGTCCCCGCCTTCGTCGTGATGTGGATCTCGCGGCCGCCGGTGAGCGCCTGTTTCACCTTCTCGGCGTTCTGCTCGATCGACGCGTGCGACGCCCCCACCGCGTCCCAGAACCGCTTCTCGAACGTCGCGAGCGGGACACCGTGGAACTTCGCCACGCCCGCCGTCGGCATGTCGGGGTTGCCGAGGGCTGCGGTGCGGACCGGCTGGGCGTAGAGTTTGTTGACGTAGGCCTGGTTGGCTTTGCGCGCCAGCACCACTCTCTCCTCGGGGACGCCGGCCATGATGGACGGATCGTCGGTCGAACTCAGAGTGATGAAGACACTGGCCTGCTTCAGTTCCGCGAGACCCATTTTGTTGGGACGCTCGAGGTACTGCGGCTGCGCTTCGGTGAGGATCCGCTTCGTCGCCTTCTCCGAATCCAGGATCATGTGGGGATGCCCGCCCGCCTTCGCGACCTCGACGGCCAGAGCCTCCATGAGGGGGATCTTCGTCGAGTCGCCGCTGATGACGACCCCCTCATCGTTCTTGACCTGCACCGACTCTCCGACAATCTGCCGGGCGATCGCCTGGTAGTCCGGCGCGCCCGCCGCGCCCGATTTCTTCCCTTCCTCCGCGCTGATGGCGAGCGCCCCGGCGACGACAGCCAGCAGCGCGATCCCGATGACGATGGACAGTCTGTCTCTCATGATGTCGTTCCTCCACGCTGACGAGTTGCGAAACAAGCGCTGGACGCGAGCTCACGACCGGAGATCACATCGTCACGGGGTCATGAGAGCACCTCCTCCCCCCGAAGCGGACGAACAGCCACAGACGGACCCGGGATGCAGAGTTGGCGGATGTAAGGCTTGCTCCCGACTTGATACGCCCTGCGGGGCATGGTTGTCAACAGGAGGACCGAACTTGTATTACCCTCTTGGGGTCCCGAACCAGCAGTTTGACCGGGTGCGATGGTCGGACTCCACCCCCGAGAGGTGACCATGATGATCCGTTCCATGTTCCTGCGCCACCGGGCGGCCCGGACGACGTCCGGGCTGGCCCTCGTTCTGGGCCTGTCGCTGGGCGTGCCGTCCGCCGCCACCGTCCAGGAGGCCCGCGATTTCATGGCCGGCGTCGAGACCCACCTCGACGCGCTCGGGATCAAGGCGTCGCGCGCCGACTGGGTGCAGTCGAACTTCATCACCGAGGACACGGAGAAAATCGCTTCCGACGCACGCCTCGAAGTGCTGGCCGCGGTCACGAAGTACGCCCTCGAAGCGCGCCGCTTCGACGGGCTGAAGCTTCCCGTGGACCTGGCCCGAAAGCTGATGCTCCTCAAGTTGTCGATCGAGCTGCCGGCGCCCAGCGATCCGAAGGAGCAGGCCGAGATCGCCGAGATCAGCACAGGACTCGAGGGGACTTACGGGCGCGGCAAGTACTGCCCCAAGGAAGGCGACTGCCTGGACATCAACGCCATCACCCGCATCATGGCGGAAAGCCGCGACGCCAGCCGGCTGCTCGAGGTCTGGCGGGGCTGGCACACCATCTCGCCGCCGATGCGCAAGTCCTACCAGCGTTTCGTCGAGCTGGCCAACAAGGGGGCCCGCGAGATGGGGCAGCCCGACCTGGGGGCGTTGTGGCGGTCGTCCTACGACATGTCCCCGGAAGCGTTCGCCGCCGAGACCGACCGGCTCTGGAAGCAGGTCGAGCCGCTCTACAAGTCGCTGCACGCCTACGTGCGCGCCGCGCTGGTGAAGCAGTACGGCGCGGAGGTGGTCCCCGCCGAGGGACCGATCCCGGCGCACCTGCTCGGCAACATCTGGGCCCAGTCCTGGAACAACATCTACCCGCTGGTCGCCCCGCCGGGCGGCGATCCGGGGTTCGAGCTGACGGCCCTCCTTAAGGCGAAAAACCTCGACGCGCGCGGCATGGTCCGCCACGGCGAGCGCTTCTTCACCTCGCTCGGCTTCGACCCGCTCCCTCCGACCTTCTGGGACCGGTCGCTGTTCACCAAGCCGGCGGACCGCGATGTCGTCTGCCACGCCTCGGCGTGGGACATCGACGGCATCGAAGACCTCCGGATCAAGATGTGCATCGAGGTCAACGACGAGGACTTCGCGACCATCCATCACGAGCTTGGGCACAACTTCTATCAGCGGGCCTATAACAAACAGCCGCCGATGTTCCGTTCCGGCGCCAACGGCGCCTTCCACGAGGCGATCGGTGACTCGATCGCCCTGTCGATCACGCCGGACTACCTGAGGAAGATCGGGCTGCTGCAGGACGGCGCGGGCAAGGGTGGCGGTGCGACCGGCGCTGGCAAGGGTGGCAACGCGGCGGGCCAGGCCAGCGGCAGCGACCTCGGGCTGCTCATGAAGATGGCGCTCGACAAGGTGGCGTTCCTTCCGTTTGGATTGCTGGTCGATCGCTGGC
>JANNTZ010000220.1:0-4042 GCA_031394595.1 Acidobacteriota bacterium | reverse complement strand
CCCGTTCCCCCCGCCGAAGACCCCGCATCGTCCGCCGCCCCCGCCAGCGTCTCCTCGAGGATGAAGCGCGCCTCGCCGATGTCACGCAGCCGGCGGCGCGGATCTTTTTCCAGGCAACGCCGCACCAGGGCGCGGACGCGCGGGGGGACGGACGGCGGCAGGAGGCCCAGATCGATGGGCGCCATGATGACCGCCGCCATCACCTCGGAGATCCCGTCGCCCACGAAGGGGCGGCGCCCCGCGAGCATTTCGTAGAGGACGCAGCCGAAGGCCCAGATGTCGGCGCGCCTGTCGACCGATTTCCCCTTGGCCTGCTCCGGGCTCATGTAGGCGGCGGTGCCGAGGATCATGCCGGCCCGGGTGGCCGGGGTCGTCAGGGTGGGCGACATGGAGACCGCGCCCGACCCGCTGGAATCGTCCAGCATCGCCTTCGCCAGGCCGAAGTCCAGGATCTTGACCCGGCCGTCCGGGGCGAGCTGGATGTTCGCCGGTTTCAGGTCGCGATGGACGACGCCGTGCTCGTGGGCCGCCTCCAGCGCCTCGGCGACCTTGCAGGCGATACCGATCGCCTCGTCCATCGGCAGCGGTCCCTCGCCGAGCCGGTGGGCCAGATCGGCGCCCGGGACCAGCTCCATGGCCAGGAACCGAATCCCCTCGACCTGGTGCAGCCCGTGGATGGTGGCGATGCCGGGATGGTTGAGCGAGGCGAGCATCTTCGCCTCGCGATCGAAACGGGCCAGCCGTTCGGCGTCGGCCGCGAACGCCTCCGGCAGGACCTTGATCGCCACCTCGCGGTCAAGCGTCGTATCGACCGCCCGCCAGACCACACCCATCCCCCCTTCGCCGATCTTGTCGACGATGCGGAAATGGGCGAGCGTGCGACCGATCAACCGTGGCTCCCCAGGGCGCTTCCCGGGGCCCGGTCGCGGTCGCAAGCCCCGCCAACGGACCCGATTTGCCGAAGCGTGGGGGGGATTCTAGCGCAGACCGGGGGTTCCGCCATCCTTCTCCCAGTCCGGCAGGTCATGCTGGGCCGTTGTGCGGTAACATTTCTGGTCATGAGCCTGCGGATTCAAGTGGATCACGGCCAAATCACCGCATTCTGTCGACGCCATCACATCCGCCGCCTGGCGTTCTTCGGTTCCGTGATTCGCGAAGATTTCACGGACCACAGTGATGTGGATATCCTCGTCGAGTTCGAACCCGGGCATGTTCCCGGTCTCGAGTTCATCGCCATGCAGGGAGAGCTGGCTGACATACTGGGGCGCCCGGTCGATCTTCACACGCCCAATTCACTCAGCCGTTATTTCAGGACCCAGGTCCTCGCCGAGGCCGAGGAACAGTATGTCAAAGCGTGACCCCGGCGATTCAGACCTACCGGAATTAGGGCGCGTCGAACCCGTCGGATAATGACCGGATCCATTCCAAAGGCACCACGGCCTATTGCGAGGGCGTCGCGGAGTCGCCCAGCGCCGCCAGGCGCTGTTTCGCGTCGACGAATTCGGGGATGTCGGGATCGGCGTCTTTCCAGCCTTCGAGGAACTGCGTGAGCCAATGGCGGGCGCGCTCCTTGTTTTCGAGCCGCTCATAGACCCGGGCGGCGCGGTAACGGTCGAGCGCCATCAGGGTCGGGATGACGAGGTACCCGCGGCGGTGCGGATATTTCAGAATCTCCTCGTACTCGGCCGCCGCCTCGGTCCACTTCCCGAGGGCTTCGTAGGTGGTCGCCAGGGCGTGATGGCGTCGGAGCAGGATGGAGTTATGCGCCAGCGGCTCCAGGAGCGTGCGCGCCTCTTCGGGGCGTCCGGCGATCAACGCCTGGCAGCCACGGATGAACTGCATCTCCTGCACGACGAACCGGCTGCGTGAGTCCTGGAGTTCGGTCTCGTGGCTGCGAAAGATGGAAGCCAGCGGTTCGGAGGCGCCCAACTCCACCGAGACCAGCGCCAGGTTCGGCAGATTCATGAAGGACCATTCCATCTGGGGGACCTGGTCGGAGGCGAGCCGCGCGGGGAGCCCGCGACGCCGATCGAGCCACGCCTGCATCATCGCCACCCAGCCCGTTCCGCCCAACTCCTTGGCCTCGTCGGCGGCCCGCCACGCCTCACCGGAGAAGTTGCGGGCCTCCGCGAGCTGTCCCGAGGCCATGAGCCCGTAGAGATAGGAGCGCGCCGCCCCCACCTTCCGGCTCCCGGGCTCCTTCAAGGCCTCCACCATGGCCCGGGCTTCCGGCCAGTTCTCCGCCAGCATCTGCCGCTCGAGGTTCAGGTCGGCGAGCGCCATTGCCGAAGCGCCCCGGCGCCGGAAATCCTCGACGAGCGCGTCGAGTTCCGCGGTCTTGCCCTGCGCGGCGAGAGTGCCGGCCAGGTTTCCCGCCTGAAGCGGGTCCGGTCTGAGGCCGTAAGCTTTCCGGTAAACCGCTTCTGCAGCCACTGGATCCTGGAAAGTAAGATTCTGGTGCCAGGCCAGCCAATCCGCGGGCAGGGGGATCGTCGGGTAGAGTCCCGCCATCGCCTTGAGTATTTCGATCTCCTGGTCGAATTCGTAGGTGGCATCGAGATACTGCGCCTCGATGATCATCCGCTCCGGCACCGAGGTCCGATCCCGCCGGCGATACGCCTCCTCCGTCCATCGCAGGTACTCCCGCCAGTGACCGAGGCTCTGCGCGTTGATGCCGGCGTGGTAGTTCGCGGCGACGAATTCGGGGTCGATCTCGGTGGCCTTCCTCAGGAGCGCCAGTGCCTGGTTAAGGTCGGTCGACTCGTGGGAGGCGGCGAAGGCCTGGAAGGCGGCGAGCGATCGCGTCGTGGGAGGAATGGTCACCGCGAGATGGGCCGCGGGCTCTCCCAGACGCCGCCTGACGTTTATCGCAAGTTCGTGGAGGGCGGCCAGCACCTCGCTCTCTCCGCCGGCCCGCACGTCGGCGGAGACGACAATTTGTTCGGACCCGGCCCGATGGAGATCCACCGCGATGCGGTACCCCTCACCATCGTTGGCGATCCTGCCGATCAGGTACCCCGCGCACCGGCCGCCCGCGCACATCCGGGCGAGGTTGTCACGCGACAGGACCGGCACGACGCCGCCCGGGGCGCCCGAGGCCAGTTCTTCCAGAGCCTCGCCCCGGATGATCCGGTTCTGGGACCACCCTTCGAGCATGTCCTCGAACGCCTCGCGGACCGCCACGTCGAATTCAGGCCGGCCGGTCAGGTTCTCGAACTCTCCGACGACGAGCGCGTCCCCGGGCCGGAACGCCACGGGTGGCCGCCAGGTGCGCCATGCGAATAAGCCTCCGGCGCCCAGCACCGCGAGGACCGGCAGGGCGACGTACCACCTCCGGGTCAACTTCAGGATCGATCGGCCCGCCGCCGGCCCGGCTCCCGTGTCCCGGCCGGCGTGCGCGGTCGCGCCGCTCGGGGTCCGGACCGCCTGCGTCCCCGAGGACTCGGTGGTCCGTCGCAGCCGCTTCAGATCGACCGCCATCTCGTCGGCATGCTGGTAGCGCTCGTCGGGATCCTTCTCCAGGCACTTGGCGATGATCCGCTCCAGTTCGGCCGGGGTCTCCGGCTGCGCCCGCGTCGGCGGGTCGGGCTGGTCGCGGATGATGGCGCTCAGCAGGTCGGCGCTGGTTTTCCCTTCGAACGGCAGGCGGCCGGTCGCCATCTCGTAGAGGACGATGCCGAACGAGAACAGGTCCGACCGTGCGTCGATCGCCTGCCCGCGCGCCTGCTCCGGCGACATGTACGACGCCGTCCCCAGGACACGCCCTTCCCGAGTCATGTCGCCGGAGATCGTCCGCAGCCGGCTGTGGGCCGCGTCGCCGGGGAGGGCGCTGTCGTCCAGCAGCTTCGCCAGCCCGAAGTCGAGGATCTTCACGTGGTGGTCGGCGCCGACCATGATGTTGTCCGGCTTCAGATCGCGATGCACCACCCCCGCCGCGTGGGCCCGCGCCATCCCCTCGGCGACCTGCGTCGCCACCCGCAGCGTCTCCTTGATCGGCAACGGCCGGCCGCCGATGAGCGCCCGCAAGGTCTTCCCTTCGAGA
>JANNTZ010000384.1:0-1524 GCA_031394595.1 Acidobacteriota bacterium | reverse complement strand
CGCGAGCCGCTCGCCGGCGTGGCGGCGCGTGTGCCGGTCTCAAGGGACACGGCGGTGGCCCTTTCCTCTCCCGCCAACACGCTGCGCGGCCCCAACGCCGGCCGGCACCGCACGAATCTCATCTACCAGAAGGGCCCCTACGTCCTGCACATGCTGCGGGTCCAGCTCGACGACGCCAACTACGTCAAGGTCATGCGCAGCATCCAGCAGACCTACAAGAACCAGAACATCTCCACCGAGATGATGCTGCGCGAGGTCAACAAGGTGACCGGCTCCGACTACACCGCCTTTTTCGACCAGTGGTTCTGGGACGTCGGCATTCCCACCTTCAAGTACTCCTGGCGGGCCGAGAAACAGCCGGACGGCAAGTTCCTGATCACGGTGCACGTGAGCCAGGACGACAAGACCCATGTCAAGAAGGTCCTGATGCCGGTTCACATCCACTTCAAGGACAAGGACATCGTGCAGTACAAGCCGGTCTTGCAGGCGGAACAGGACATCAAGATCCTGTCGCCGACGGAGCCGAAGAGCGTCACGCTCGACGACGAGAGGACCCTGCTGGCCGAGTTCTCCAAGGCCGACTAGGCGTGGGCTGGGAGACCCGGGCGGCGGCCGGAGCGCGCCTCGTGCTGACCTTGGCTGGCCTCGTCGTCGCCGCCGTACTCGGGCTGAAGATTCTGGTCAGCGTCCTTGAACCGCGGGCCACGTTCTTTCCGGTCCGATCCGCCGGGATCACGCCGGCCGTCTTCGGACTGCCGTTCGAAGATCTCCGGATCGAGACCCGCGACGGCGTCTCGATTCATGCCTGGTTCATCCCGGCGGCGGCCCCGCCCGTGGGGGCCTCTGCGCCCCCATCCCCCGCCCCGGGCCACACCGCCCGGCCCCTGACGTTGATCGCGTTTCACGGCAACGCCGAGTCGATCGAGCAGACGCTGCCGCTGGCACGCCTGGTGCGCGAGGCCGGGTTCAATCTGCTGGCGGTGGAGTACCGCGGCTACGGCCGGAGCGGGGGGAGGCCATCCGAGCGTGGCGTCTACGCCGATGGCGAAGCGGCGCTGCGGACCCTGCGCGCCCGGAGCGACGTGGCGTCGGACCGGATCGTCCTGTGGGGCCGGTCGATCGGCGCCGCGGTGGCGGTCGACGTGGCCGCCAACCTGGCCGCAGACGAGGCGGTCGCCGGCCTGATCCTGGAGTCCCCATTCACCTCGGCGCAAGACCTGCTGCGCGACGGCGGGCACTGGCTGCTCTACGGGCTGTCGTATTTCGGGTCGTACCGGTTCGACTCGGGAGCGAAGATTGCCCGGGTCGCCTCACCGGTGCTGGTGGTGCATGGCACCGCCGACGAGATCGCGCCGTTCGCCCTGGGGAGGCGACTGTTTGATCGTGCCCCGGAAGGAAGTGGGTTTCTGGAGATCAAGGGCGGGGGTCACAACGACCTTTGGGAGGACCACGCGGGGACCCTCTGGGATGGCATGATACGCTTCTTGCACGGGCTTGCGCCTGACACCGTCGAACGATGACGCC
>JANNTZ010000323.1:0-1913 GCA_031394595.1 Acidobacteriota bacterium | reverse complement strand
ATGGGGCGCGGGTGGAGACCTACGACGACCACCGGATGGCGATGGCCTTCGCGGTCGCCGGTCTGCGCGTCCCGGAGGTCGTCATCGCCAACCCCGGCTGCGTTTCCAAGTCGTTCCCGGAGTTCTGGAAACGGTTCGAGTCCATTCTCCAGGAGAGGCGGGGACCGTGAGCCGTGCGACACCGCCGGTCCCCGTTGCTAAGCCCAGCCTTCTGCGGCGGATGTTGCCGGTCATCGTGCCGGTGTCGAAAGCGATCGTCGAAATCGTCGGGCATGTCCCGCGACCGATCGGGCACGCCATCGCGGCGGCGGTGTCGATCCCGGTCCGCCGGCTCACCCGGGACCGCTGCCGCGGCAACATGGAGGCGTTCTACGCTCCGCAAGGGTGGAGCGCCGCCGAACGCGACACGCTCTTCCGCGCCCATCAATGCTACATGGTCCGCCTGCGGCTGGAGGCGGCGCGTATCCTCGCCGGTCCCGCGGGTGAGGTGGAGCGGGTCACCCACCTGGAGGGGGAGGAACACCTGCGGGCGGTGATCGCCGCCGGGCGCGGCGCGCTTTTGGTCGGCATGCACGAGGGGACCTGGTGGCACGCGCCGACGCTGCTGGCGCGGCGCGGGTACGACGTGCGGACGGTTTTCAACTCGTTCCCGTTGAAAAGCATCGATGACTACATGGTGCGCCGCGCCCGGAGGCGGGGTCTCCGGCTCAGCCTGGTGGACCAGGGGGCGGCGGAGGAATTCCGCGCCTGCACGCGCGACAACGCCGTCTTCTACCTGACCTTCGACCTCGCCACCCGGCCGGAGTCGGCCGAACTCTTCCCGTTCGGGCCGGCGCTGCTGCCGATCGAACGGGGGCCGGCGATCCTCGCCCTGCGCCAGGGGATGACGATCGTCCCGGTCGAGTGCGAGCACCTGGCGCGCGGGCGTTCGCTGGTGCGGCTGCTCCCTCCGGTCCGCCAGGATCTGCTCGCCGAGGGCCGGGTGGATGCTCTCTGCCGCCAGTGGGTCGCCAGGCTCGAGGCGCGGGTCAGGGCGCGTCCGGATCAATGGTGGCCCTGGGGGTTCGCCGATTTGCGTCGGGCGACCGCGGCGCCGAAACGGGACTCCTGAAAACAAAAACCCCCGCGAGGTTGGCCCTCGCGGGGGTATTCGTTGCGGACGGGGCGAACCCCGTCCGGCCGGCGCTTAGAAGCGGATCCGCGCCTGCCCGTAGATGCGATAGACGGAGTCGTCGGGACCGCCAACTCCCGCCAATCCCTCATCAGGCGACAGCTGCGAGCCGGAGGCGCTGAAGGTCAGGTTATCGCTGTACTTGTAGCTGACGTACAGATCGATCGCCTGGCCGAGCGCGTCATCGACCCCCGCGCCAACCTCGCCGGCGGAATAGTCCCAGTACGCCACGCCCCACTCGGTTTTGTCGGTGGGATTGGCGGTGTAGCCGATCGCGTACGCGTCGATCCCGTTGCTGCCCACTCCGAGACCAGTCGCGGAACCGGAAAGCTGGAACCAGTCGCCACGTCCGAGGCGATTGTGGAAATCACCGAAGAGCGGGATGAACCCGTCGACGTCAGTATCAGCCGGGTTGTTGTCACCGGAGGCGGCGGCGTACTTGCCCCAGATGGCGTGCTTCTTGTTGAAGTGGAAGCCGAGCCAGGCTTCCATCACGTCACCGCCTGCACTATCCGGTGACCCGGGGGTCCCGCTGGTGACGTCGCCGCTCTGCAGGGCGTACTCGATGTTCCAGAACAGCCCTTCCGGATTGTTCTTGGAATAACGAGCGCCGTAGGTCATGACGTCGAAGTCAACTTCGTGGTTCCTCAGATCCAAGAGGTAGATGTCGAAGTTGTGACCACCTTTGACCCCGAAGGTCGCGTAGCCGCCCATGAAGTCGGTCGTGCCGATGATCCAGTGG
>JANNTZ010000315.1:0-2739 GCA_031394595.1 Acidobacteriota bacterium | reverse complement strand
CGGCCTACAACCAGATCAAGATGAGATAGGAGCCGGTTCCGGAGGCGCTAAGCACAGGGCGCGATGTTCGGCCGCGGCGTGCCGCTGGAGGCGATCCCCAGTGCCCTCTGTGCCAACATGCTTGAGACACTTGCCTCTTCGAGTTTAGTGTAGAGGGCGGGGAGGAGAGGACGAATGGATCCGATGCGTGAGATGGAGTTCGCGGGGGAAACGGAAGGAGCCCGTAGGGCGACTGGAGTTTCCCCCGCGGGGCCGCCGGCAGGGGTGCCGGACCCTGCGGTCGAGGCGAAGCCGAAGCGTCGGCAGTTCACCGCGGCGTACAAACTGGGCATCGTGCGCGAGGTGGATCGGGCCAAGGGGGCGGGCGAGGTCGGCGCGATCCTTCGGCGCGAGGGGTTGTACTCGTCCCATTTGGTGACCTGGCGCCGGGAACGCGACCGCGCTGCGAAAGCCGGGCTGGCGGCTCGCCAGCGCGGTCCCAAGGCGCGGGTGGAGGATCCGCGGGTCAAGCAGCTCGAGCGCGAGAACGCCAAGCTGCGGAGACGGCTCCAGCGCGTGGAGACCATGCTCGAGATCCAAAAAAAAGCCTCCGAGCTCCTGGGGATCCCCCTGAACCCGCACGACAGCGACGAGAACGACTGATGAACGCCGTCGAGGATCTCGCCCGCGTGGTCGGCACTGCGCCGGCGTGCGCGGCTCTCACCATCAGCCGGGCCTCGCTGTACCGGCGCCGCCGCAGGCCGACGCCGACACCGCGCCGGCGTCCGACCCCGTCTCGGGCCCTGAGCGTCGTCGAGCGGCGGGCGGTCGCTGACGTCCTGCACCTGGAGCGCTTCGTGGATAAGGCCCCCACCCAGGTCTACGCCATCCTGCTCGACGAGGGCGTCTACCATTGCTCGACCCGGACCATGTACCGCATTCTGGCCGAGCACCGCGAGGTCCGCGAACGCCGCAACCAACTGCGGCACCCTAACTACCGCAGGCCCGAGCTGCTCGCCACGGCCCCGAACCAAGTCTGGTCCTGGGACATCACGAAACTCCTTGGAGCCGTGAAGTGGACCTACTACTACCTGTACGTGATCCTGGACATCTTCAGCCGCTACGTGGTGGGCTGGATGCTCGCCCTGCGGGAGGCGGCGTGTCTCGCCAAGCGCCTGATCGCCGAGACCTGCGCCAAGCAGGGCATCGCGCCGGGACAGCTGACGATCCACGCGGACCGCGGGTCGTCCATGCGCAGCCAGGGCGTCGCCATGCTGCTGGGCTCGCGCGGGATCACCAAGACGCACAGCCGACCCCACGTCTCCGACGACAACCCATACTCCGAGGCCCAGTTCAAAACCCTCAAGTACTGCCCGGAGTTCCCCGATCGCTTCGGAAGCTACGAGGATGCCCTCGGCTTCTGTCACCGGTTCTTCGGCTACTACAACCACGAGCACCGGCACTCGGGCATCGGGCTGATGACGCCCTCCGCCGTCCACCACGGGCTCGCGCCGCGGATCACCGCGGCTCGGCAGGTGACCCTGCTCGACGCCTACGGCCGTCATCCCGAGCGTTTTGTGCGGAAGCCGCCGCGACCGCCGATTCTGCCCGAGGCGGCCTGGATCAACCCTCCGGCGACGAAAACGACACGCCAGGATGCCCCAGAACCGGCGATCGCGATCTCGGACGATGTCCGGGTACCACCCAAACCGACGACCGCGGCGCGGTCGAATCTCGAGCCGGTGCTCGTCAAGGTTGCTCACTAAATGCCAACCGTCGGTGTCTCAAAATCGTTGACACGCTCCGCTCGGCGCACGCCTGATCACCCCGCGCGACAACTCGGATCCCCTGGGCAACTATTCGGTCATCGTGCCCGATGCTGCGACCTATACCCTCGATTACGAGCCGTCGCGATCGACCGATCTGGCCGCTATCGCGGGCCCCGGTGTGTCGGTGTCCGGCTCGACGATCCGGCCCGACGTAGTCCTGCAGCGGGGAGTCGTGGTGACCGGCAGGGTGATCGATCCCCCCATGACGCCGGTCTTCGACGTCGATCTGAATGTGCTGGACAGCCTCGGTCGTGTCTACCTCACGCCGCACGACGGCACACTGTCCACCGGACATTTCAAGGTGGTCCTGCCGCCTCCAGGGGATGCGGCGGCGACCGTCCATTTCTCCCCGCCGCGCGGCAGCCGGCGGTTGTTCTCCTCCCTCGGCCCGTTGGACCTCAGTGTGGACACCGATCTGGGGGACATTGCCCTCGCCTCGGGGGACCTGCTGTCCGGACACGTCAGCCGGCCCGACGGCACGGGTGTGCGTGCCGTCGACCTGAACGTCTTCGATGCCGCCACCCGCGCCCCGGTGCGCACGCCCCACGACACGACTGACGGCGCGGGCGATTACATCGTGACAGTGCCGTCCGGTACCTACAACGTCCAGTACGTCCCGCCGCCTCCAGAGCCGGTGGGCGACCGGCTGGTCCCGGCGCGGATCGCCGGCCTCGGGGTCGCGTCCGATGTGGCGGGCGTCGATGTCGCGCTGCAGCCGGGAGTCTGGGTGAAGGGACGGGTCGAGAAGACGAACAGGTCACCGGTCGCCTCCGCCGATCTCGATTTCATCCGGGCGGACGGCACCGTCGAGTTCACACCCCGGGACCGTACCGACCTCGATGGCGTCTTCAGCGTGGTCGTCTCCCCGGACACCTACACTCTGGAGGTCGCGCCGCCAGCGGTGGAGCACCTGATGGGAGCGCAGCGGACG
>JANNTZ010000192.1:0-3656 GCA_031394595.1 Acidobacteriota bacterium | reverse complement strand
CTCTTTATGAAGCACTCAGCAGGTATCAGCAGGTGCTTGTCAATTCGCTTGTTAGCAACCTACATTCCGCACTTGCGAGGGTGCGGTCTGAGGAATTTCGGACCTCACTGATTCTTTTCTGAATCAGTACTTTACGAGGTTGGTGCGCGGAAGGGTACTGTGCAGGTTCCGCCAGTCGAATCGCTCATTTTTAAAAACGGCTGGCGCACCCGCCTCGTCGGCACCCCACGATTTGTCTGAACATACTCCTGCACATTGCCTCCAACTCTGTCTGTGAGTGCGTGTGTCCTATCTTACTCAGCGCACTCTGCGGCCTACTATAACCCCTCCCTTTCGGAATCCGGCTGGTTGGGGCCATGGTTAGCCGTCGCATTCTCGCTTAGAAGCCTTGCGGCTCTAAGGATTCGAGCTTTTGAATAGTCGCTTCATTTTTTGCTGGACATCATTCTCGCTTCCCGCTACTGTGTAGTTGGAGGCATTAAAGATCATGAGATCTCGACTCGACTGTGGTCGTGAGTTCTCCGGGCGGCGCTTCTCGACCGAGGATCTCGACTTGATCGAGAAGGTCACCCGGGATTTCTCGGCGCTGCCGCTGACGGAGCTTTCGAACACCCTGTGCGAGCTTCTCGACTGGACGCGTCCGAACGGCAAGCTCAAGCACAAGGAATGCCGGGCCCTGCTCGAAGCGTTGCAAGCCGAGGGCATCATTGCCTTGCCGGCTCTGCGCAAGACGTCTCCCTTCCGACCCCGCACGATCGTCGTGACTCCCGGCAGCGATCCCCTGGTGCCCCTGACCGGCTCTGTTGGAGAGTATCTCCCGCTCGTGCTGCGGCAAGTCGAAGGGAAGGAAGCGCGCGCTCTCTGGAACCAATTCATCGATCGCTATCACTACCTCGGCTTTCGCGTCCCGTTCGGGGCCAACCTCCGCTACCTGGTCGAATCCGAACGTCACCCTGGGCAATACTTGGCTTGCTTGCTGTTCTCCAGCCCCGCATGGAGAATGGCGCCACGGGATGTCTGGATCGGCTGGTCGGCTGACGAGCGCCGCCGCAACCTGCAGTACATCGTCTCGAACAGCCGATTCCTTGTTCTGCCCTGGGTTTCGGTCCGCGGACTGGCAAGCAAGGTCCTGTCGCTTGCGGCCCGCCAACTCCCTCAGGACTGGAAGCGACTGTACGGCTACTGCCCTCTGTTGCTGGAGACCCTGGTGGACTCCTCACGATTTAGGGGAACATGTTACCGTGCGGCCAACTGGATCCATCTCGGCCAAACCCAGGGGCGGGGCCGCATGGACCGGGATCATCAGGCTCACGGTCGCGCGGTCAAGGAGATCTATGTCTTCCCCCTGTGTCGCGATGTGCGCAAACGCTTGCGCGAGGCCCGGGCGCCCGAACCTGTCAACCTCGACCTGGAGAGTGCCTGACACATGTACGCCAAGCTCGATGGCGCAAGCCGCCGGATTCGAACACGCCGCGGTCCTGCGGTTCACAGGGTCCACCATGTCGGCCCGCTGCCGATCATCCGCCACTTTCTCGACCGCATGGCTTTCTTCCAAATCGCTGCCTCTTGTCTGCGCACTCCTCGGGAGCTGCTTCTCGATCATGCCCAGACTCTCTCGCTTCTGATCGCGAATATCCTACTGTCCCCCTCTCCTCTGTACCGCATCGCCGAGTGGGCCTCCCCTTTCAGCACGGCCGCGCTCGGTTTGGCGTCTTCGGAGAAGGACTCGATCAACGACGACCGGGTCGCCCGCAGCCTCGATGCACTCGTCTCAGTGCGGGCCCGCAGCCTGTTCTTTCGTCTGGCGCTTCACGTCATCAAGCAGTTCGAGATCGACACCCGCCGCATCCACCACGACACGACTACTGTCACCTTCCACGGGCAGTATCAATCGTCCTTTACCGAGCCCAAGATTACTCACGGGCACAACAAGGACCACCGCCCCGACCTGAAGCAACTGGTCTTCGGCATCAGCGTGGCCGCCGACGGAGCGGTTCCGTTAGCGCACGAGATCTACAGCGGAAACCGCACCGACGACACCGTCCACCGTGGTAACGTCGATTCTCTGAGGCAGCTGCTCCAGCGCGACGACTTCATCTACGTCGCCGACTCAAAGCTCGCGACGCAGAAGAACCTCCACCACATCGCAAGCTACGGCGGGAAGTTCGTCTCCGTTCTTCCCCGCACCTGGGCCGAGGACAAGCTCTTCCGTCGGCAGTTGCGAGACGGGCTGCGCGTCCGCTGGCGCCGCTTCCTGGTCCTTGAGAGCAAGCGCAGACAGAGCGATCCGCCCGACGTCTACTCGACCACGAGCGCAGCCCCGCAGAAAACGTCTGAAGGCTATCGACTCCTCTGGTGTCGCAGCTCGCAGAAGGCCAACCACGACGCTCAAACCCGAGAGAACCTGCTCGAGAAGGCCGAGACGCACCTGTTCGACCTTGCCAGCAGGATCAACCGCGCCTCTCTCCGCAGCCGCTCTTCGATCCTCCGGGAGGCAAAGAGCCTCCTCCGCAAGCTCGAGTGCCACGGCTGGTTCGAACTCAACGTGCACGCTCATGTCCAAATCGAGACCCGTCGCCTGCGGCGCGGCCGGCCTCGAAAAACCGATCCCGTGCGCCAGGTCCGCACGACGGTCTTCCGGCTCGACTACAAACGCAATAAGGAGATCCTCCGGGCCGAGTCGAAAACCGACGGCGTCTTTCCGCTCGTAACCAACCTCGAAGCCAGGCGTGCTTCAAAGCCAGAACTACTGCTCATCTATAAGTACCAGCCTTATGTAGAGAAGCGCCACTCCCTCCTCAAGACCGGACTCGAGGTGGCGCCCGTGTACTTGAAGAAGCCGCGCCGGGCGGCCGGCCTCGTTCATGCGGCCTACCTGGCTATGACGGTCGATGCGCTGATCGAGCGCGCACTCCGCCAGGGAATGGCTCGCGAAGGCATCGAAGCCCTCCCCATCCTGCCGGAGGGACGCCTCTCGAAGACTCCCACAACGGCGCGTCTTCTGGAAATGTTCAGTGGGTTATGCTGGTACGAATGCGAACAGGGGGATGAAACTCTGACTTTTCCGATCGAACTCACGACACTCCAAAAGGAGTTATTGCAACTCATCGGAATCGATCCCGTGATTTATGCTTGATCCGTACCCGTCTTTCCAGGCGATAATTCCTCAGACCGCACCCTCGCAAGTGCGGAATGTAGGTTACAGAACCGCGAGCGGTAACAACCGGGTGTCATCTGAGAACCTAGGTTGAGCGTAACCAGGTCGCTACCGCTCCCTGTTCTGTTGTGTTTCCGTTACGAGAATGATTTCTTACTGTTTCTTGGCTGACTGATTGCTCGCGCTCCCATCGGTCGCCGGTTTAGCCTTTGGCGCCGGCGGCTTCGGTCTCCAGAAGTCCGGAGACACTGAAGCAACTTCTTCAGGCGGGTTGCTGAGCTCAGGTAAGAAGCGGTAGATGATGCTCTCGGTGTTCAAGACCGTATCGGCGACGGTTTTCTGGTATTTCTGATACCCGTCGGCGCCCAGCGCTTGCGGAAGTGATGTCGCGGTATCGAATCCCCCCAGAGAACTCCCCAAGCCGGTGAGGTAGAAGACCGTTCCTTGTTGGCCAGCTACCGCTTGGGAAACGAATGACGGCGTCTTCGAATTCCTTTCC
>JANNTZ010000263.1:0-1835 GCA_031394595.1 Acidobacteriota bacterium | reverse complement strand
CTCGGCGAGCCGGTACAGGGGCGACTCGCGCGCGCGGCGCGGGCGGTACGCGGCCGCCCCGAGGCAGTCGGCGTCGGCCATGCCCGCCAACGAGGCACGAACCGCGCCCGGATGACCGCGGCGCGCCTACCCCCGGCGCGGCAATACCTTGGACCCTCTCGCGCCCGGGCCCTCCGGGAACTTCTCCGTCCGCAGCCGGACGCCGGCTCCGAACAGTTGCTTCATGATGATACGGAGAGAGGAATGTGGCATAGCGGACGGGGGGCGCAGACGCCTCCCCCCTATCCCTACCCACACTCCGGACGTATGACTTCTTCGGTCGCCGGGGCGACGATCTCCAGGGCGGCGCCCGAGGAGACGCCCGTGAACCGGCCGTCGATCCACAGCTCTCTCATGATCCGTCTCCCTTCCCGTGTGGAGGCTGCAATCTACACGGAGGTCATGCGACGCGTGCTGCCGGCGAGAGGATCGGCCTGGTACCGACCATGGGCGCCCTGCACGCCGGGCACGAATCCCTGATCACGCACGCCCGTGCCGAGTGCGGGGTCGTCGTCGTTTCGATCTACGTCAACCCGCTGCAGTTCGGACCCGCCGAGGACTACCGCGCCTACCCGCGTACCCTGGAGGCGGACGCGGAGCGGGCGCGCGCGGCCGGTGCCGGTGCCCTGTTCGTGCCCCGGGACGAGGAGATCCACGTCGCGGGACACCGGACCTGGGTCGAGGTGCAGGGGATGCAGGATGTCCTGTGCGGGCGGAGCCGCCCCGGCCATTTCCGGGGAGTGACGACCGTCGTCGCCAAGCTGTTCGCGATCGTGCAGCCGGAGGTCGCCTGCTCCGGTGAGAAGGACGCGCAGCAGGTGTGCATCATCCGTCGCATGGTCCGCGACCTGCACGAGGAGATCCGGATCGTTTCCTGCCCGACCGCGTCTACGTCGACATGGTGGCGCAGGCGCTGCGCCTGTGGCGGGAGAACGAAGAGCGCTTCCAGCGCAGAATGTTCAGGAGGACCGGGGTCCTGTGGATGGCGGGCCGCGACGACAACTATGAAAAGGCCGCCCTTCCACTTCTGAGCCAGGCGGGGAGCGCGTTCGAAGAGCTGACCCGCTCCCAGGCCGCGGCGCGCTATCCCCAGGTAAACTTCGAGGACGTCGCCCGGGCGATCCTCGAGAAGGACGCCGGCTACCTGCTGGCACGCCGCTCCTGCCAGATCGTGATGGAGGGGTTCCAGGCGGAAGGGGGCGAGTACCGCCAGGCCTCGGCGACGCCCGGAGCGGTTGAGAAGGAGGGAATGGGCCCTCTGCCTCTCTCGGACGGCACCCGGCTGGCCGCCGACCAATACGTCTTTGCCTGCGGGCCCTGGCTCGGAAGGCTGTTCCCCGAGACGATCGGCGACCGCATCCGGCCGACGCGGCAGACGCGGGCGGACGCTGAGAAGCGGCGGTCAATTTCACAGCGGTCCAACTATCAGTTGCAGCCGCCGGCAGGCGGCACATGCGGGGCAGTTTCACCGGGGGCATGAGCCCGCCGCGATTGGGGTCGACCTGGTCGCCACGAACCTTGCGTTCTCGTTTGCCATCGGCGCCCTCGCGACCGTCGTCGCCACTGTCTTCCCCGCCGTCCGCGCCGCCCGCATGCCGGTCGTGGACGCCCTGCGCCGGTGAACGTCGCGACGAGACGGCCCGCGAAGCAAAGAGGTCGCCATACCTTGACCGGTCGCTGACTTGGGCGTATCTTCGGGGGCCACTGGAGATCCACCCATGCCGCTATCCCGTGGGGTCCGACGGCTTCTCGAAGCCGCCGTGCTTCTTCTCGCGCTGTCGCTCGCCGGCCCGGCG
>JANNTZ010000246.1:0-3747 GCA_031394595.1 Acidobacteriota bacterium | reverse complement strand
GCCTTGGCGGCGGCGGTGGTCGCCAGCGGGTTGTTCCCGAAAGTGGAGGAGTGCCACATCGGGTTGCCGTGGAACGAGGCGTAGATCTCGTCGCGGGTGGTGAAGGCCCCGCACGGGATGACGCCGCCCGACAGCGCCTTGGCGAGGCACATGATGTCGGGCACGACGTTCCAGTGGTTCAACCCGAACAGCGCCCCGGTCCTGCCGAGGCCGGTCTGCACCTCGTCGGCGATCAGCAGGATGTCGTGCTTGGAGCAGATCTCCCGGACCCGTGGGAAGTAATCGTCCGGCGGGATGATGACGCCCCCCTCCCCCTGCACCGGCTCGAGGATGACCGCCGCGGTGTCCTTGCGGATCGCCTTCTCGATGGCGGCAGCGTCGCCGTACGGCACGAAGGCGACCTCCTGCAGCAGCGGCTGGAACGGTTCGCGAAACACCGTGCGGCCGGTGACCGACAGGCTGCCGAGCGATTTGCCGTGGAACGAATTCTCGGTGGAGATGAAGCCGCTCTTCTTCGTATAGAGACGCGCCAGCTTGAGCGCCCCCTCGATCGCCTCGGTGCCGCTGTTGCAGAAGAAGGTCCGGCGCAGGTTGCCGGGGCTGACCTCGGCCAGCCGCCGGGCCGCCTCGGCGGTGATCGGGTTGACCAGGTACTGGCTGTGCAGCGGCATCCGGTCCATCTGCGACTTGACCGCCGCCACCACCTCCGGGTGCCGGTGCCCGAGCGAGAAGATGCCGTACCCGCCCAGACAATCGATGTACTCGTCGCCGTAGATGTTCTTGATCAGCGACCCCTCGCCGCTCCATTCGACCAGGACCCGGTCGCGGTCACGGTCCTTGGTCTTTGGGAAGCGGCGGACGTAGGTGTTCCAGTTGTCGATCGCCTCGGCGGCGATGGCGTCCTGCTCGGCCCGGCTGAGCGGGTGATCGATCGGCAGCTTCATGCGAGCCCCCGCAGCGTGTCCTCGAGGTGCTCGAGGACCTCGTCGATCTGCTTCTTGGTGATGAACAGGGCCGGCTCGAAGCGCAGCGTCTTGGCGTTGATCAGCGTTCCGGCCACCAGCACGCCGCGGCGGAACAACCCGGCGGCGACCGAGTAGCCGAACTCGGTGCTGGAGAACTCGACCCCGATCAGGAGCCCCTTGCCGCGCACGTCCACCATGACCTCGGGGTAGCGGGACTGGATGTCCCGCAGTCCCTGCAGGAAATAGGCCCCGGCCTCGGCCGCCTTCCCCGGCAGGTCCTCCGACAGCGTGACGTGGATCGCCGCGATGCCGGCGGCGCAGGCGAGCGGGTTGCCGCCAAAGGTCGAGGAGTGCAGGAACGGGTTCTTCTCCAGCACCTTCCAGATCTCGGGCGTGGAGATGAAGGCGGACAGCGGCATCACTCCCCCGCCGATCGCCTTCCCGAGGCACATGATGTCCGGGACGACGTTCCAGTGGTCGACGCCGAACAGCGCGCCGGTCCGCCCCATCCCGGTCTGGACTTCGTCGGCGATCAGCAACACGTCGTACTCGTCGCAGATCTCGCGCAGGCGCGGCCAGTAGTCGTCGGGCGGCACGATCGCCCCCGCCTCCCCCTGGATCGGCTCGGCGACCACCGCGGCGATGTCCAAACCGACGTCGCGGGCCTTCTTGAGCTGCCATTCGACCTCTTCGGCGTCCCCGAACTCGACGAAATAGACGTCTTGCAGGAGCGGCTCGAAGGCGACCCGGTAGTCGGCCTTCCCCATCAGCGACAGCGAGCCGTAGGACTTGCCGTGGAACCCCCGGATGGTCGAGATGAAGCCCGATTTCTGGGTATAGAGGCGGGCCAGTTTCATGGCCCCTTCGATGGCGTCGGTCCCGTTATTGATGAAGAAACACTTCTGCAGGTTCCCCGGAGCGATCTCCCCGAGGATCTCCGCCAGGGCGCCGCGCAGCGGGTCGAGCAGCTCCTGGCTGCTGAGCGGCATCCGGTCGAGCTGGGACCGGACCGCCTGGACGATCTTGGGATGGCGGATCCCGGCGCTGTAGATGCCGAACCCGCCCAGGCAGTCGATGTACCGGCGGCCCATGATGTCCTCGATGTAAATCCCTTCCCCGGACCACTCGATGGCGGCGTACTGGTCCGCTTCCGCCACCGACTTGCGGTACTCCAGGAAGCCCGAGTTGAAATAGGTGTCGAACGACTTGATCGTTTCCTTGATGACCCGCTTCTTCTGGGACGTGGTCAGGGGCGCCGTCCGGGTGATGATATCGAGCCAGCGCTGCGATTCTTTCTGGACCTTGTCGAACGACATCCTGCGGCCCGACCGGCGGACTCGGTCCCGGGCCGCCGCCTTCAGGCTCTTCCGGACCGCCGGCCGGCGCTCGACCGGGGTGGCGATCTGGTCGCTCAGGGCGGCGTTGCCGGCCGGGTCCCCTTTGCGCGCGGCGCCTGCCCGCCCGGATCCGGTGAACCGGGGGCTGGAGAGGACCATCGCCCCCTCGGCGCCCCCACGCCCGTTCGTCCGTGGCTCACGCTTCAGATTGGGTTTCATGATTTCCTCGGTGTTTGTTCAATGAACCTCAAGCAAGACTTTAATAAAAGACAAATTGCCCCCCGGGCTCGAAGAGCCGTGACAAGGTCCGTATTCGAATCGAGGAGATCCGGATCCCGGTTGTCGCCGGCTTCCGGCCGCTGCTAGGTGTCGTGGAGAAAGGGGCGGGTCTTCCGGGCGTAGCCGATGGGCCCCCAGGCGGTGGGTCCACCCCCCTCGCCTGAGCGGCGGGGGGAACAGTAGGAAACAAACTTTGCGAATTCCTGTCTGGAGTTCATAGGTCACTCCGAAAGGTGCTGAGATCGTAGTGGATCGCCCTTGAGGGGGTCAAGGTTCGCCCCCCCTGAAAACCGCGATTACGTCGGATTATTTTTGTAAGTTGTTGTTTATCAGTTACTTGTGGTCGTTTCGCCGGCTGCGACGACTACCGACTCGGCGGTCGGTTCTGACGGGCGGGACGGATTGCACCCTGGCGGCCGAAGACGGCGACGATCCGCTGGGCGGCGCGACCATCCCAGAGCGGAATGGCCCTCCGGGGCCGGCGCTTCGCCGCCAGGATCGCCCGGGCGGCGGCGACAATCGTCTTCGGGTCGCTCCCGACCAGCCGGTTGGTTCCCCGGCCGATGGTGATCGGGCGCTCGGTGTTCTCCCGGAGAGTCAGGCAGGGGATCCCCAGGATGGTCGTCTCCTCCTGAATGCCGCCCGAATCGGTCAGGACGAGGGCCGCCCTGGTCTGCAGGTGGAGGAAGTCGATGTAGCCGAGCGGCTCGACCATCCGGAGACCGCTCCCGATCCGCACCCCCACCCGCTCGATGCTGCCGAGGGTGCGGGGATGGACCGGGAAGAGGATCGGGATCTGTTGCCCGATGGTGTCGAGCGCCTGGAAGATTCGACGCAGCGCTTCCGGGTCGTCCACGTTGGCTGGCCGGTGGAGGGTCAGGAGGGCGTAGGGCGGCGTCAGCCCCAAACGCGGCAGCACGTCGGACTGCCCGGCACGTCCGAGGAACCGCCGCAGCGTATCGATCATGACATTCCCGACCCGGTGGATCTTCCGCCTTGGGACCCCTTCGGCAACCAGGTTGCGATCGGCGTCCGGGCTGGTGGTGAACAGCAGGTCCGACAGCGAGTCGGTGACGATCCGGTTGACCTCCTCCGGCATGGTCCGGTCGCGCGACCGGAGCCCCGCCTCGACATGGGCCACCGGGACCGGGGGCGACATCTTCGCG
>JANNTZ010000013.1:0-2392 GCA_031394595.1 Acidobacteriota bacterium | reverse complement strand
GTTCCTCCGTCCCGCCCGCCGCCGGGAGGCGCCAGACCTGCAGCGCGCCGTCCCCTTCCGCGATGAACGCCAGGTAGCGTCCGTCCGGCGACCACTGGGCCTCGAACTTATCCCCGGGCGTGTTCGTGAGTTGGCGCTTCTCCCGAGTGGATATGTCGAGGGAGAAGACCTGCAGGATACCCTCGTGTGGCGATACGTAGAGGATCGACCGGCCGTCCGGAGAGAATCCGACCGGGTACTGGCGCGGCGCCGGCGGAACGATCTCCTCCGCCTGGCTGCCGTCCGGGGCGACCAGCCAGAGGGACTGGGAGCCGTTTTCCTGAAACCGCGCCAGGAGGATTTGCCGGCCGTCCTTCGACCAGAGGGCGATGTTCGATCCGAAGTCCTTCCCCGGCAGCGACAGGCGTTCGTAGAGCCGCGTCGTCAGGTCCAGGATCCAGATCTCCATGGATCCCAGACGGTCGCTGGTGAAGGTGAGCCGCCGGCCGTCCGGGGAGAAGTTCGGATAGCGATCGATGACCTGGCCGGCGGTCACCACCTCCTCCGGCCCCGCCGGGGCGCCGCCGTCGCTGGAGAGAGGGAGCAGGGTCAGGTGCATCGCCCCTTCCATTTCCGAGACGGCGATCCGGCGCCCGTCCCGCGAGATCGTCAGATCCCTGAGCAGGCCGGTCATCAGTCCGAGCGTCCGGGGCACGCCGCGCACCCGACCGGCGTCCTCGTCGAAGTCGACCGACTGCAGCCTCGATCCACCTTCGAGATCCCGCGATAGTAGGTAGATTGCCCGGCCGGTGGGATCCCACGCGTGGCCGTGGGCCTCGGCGATCTCGACCGGGGCGCCGCCGCCGGCGGGCAGCAGCAGCAACTTGCCGGTGTCGCTGCCGAAGGTGATCCAGCGGCCACCGGGGGAGTAGTTGATCCGGATGGTCTCCCACGACGAGGCCTCCGCCGGCAGGAGCGGGCGCGACGACCCGCTGTCGACATCCACCTCGAGGACGGCGCGGTGGTTCTCCGTCCCGCTGGAGCAGGCGATCTTGCGGCCATCGGGGCGCCAGGCCGGGAAGTTGGCGTCGCGCGCCAGGCGGTGGGCCTGGCCACCGAGCGTCGGCGCGAGCCAGAGGTCGCCGCCGGTGCTGCGGAACTCCGCCCCCGAGGTCGCGCCGACCTTGATGAGTCCGGTCCGCGACGAGCGGGTGGAGATGAACGCGATCGACCGGCCGTCGGGTGAGAAGGCGGGCTGGTAGTCCTCGCCGGGATCGTCGGTGATGTTGACTTCCTGGCCCCCTTCGATGCGCCGGACGTAGATGTCGAAATCGCCGTCGCGGTTGGAGGCGAAGGCAATCATCGATCCGTCCGGCGACCAGGTTGGCCACTCGGAGATCCCCGGATCGTGGGTGAGCCGGGCGACATCGGTGAGTTCCAGCGGGTTCGACGCGCGCCCCGACGACCCGACGAGCATTCTCCCGGCGACGAAGCCCGCGACGACGAGCCCCAGGCCCGCGGCGCCCAGGACCCACGCCGGAATGCGACGCCAGCCGAGCGCACTCGCGGCTTCGGTTCCCTGGCCGGCTTCGGACCGTGGCCCCGCCGGGGCAGCCAACGCTTCCTCGATCTCCAGGCGCGCGTCGCCGATGTCGCGCAGGCGGCGGGTCGCGTCTTTCTGCAGACAGCGGCGCAGCAGGTCGCGGATCCGCCCCGGCACGCGCGCCGGCAGCGCGGTGATGTCGGCCTCGCGCTCGAGGATGCGGGCGATGGTGTCGGAAACCGTCTCGCCGCCGAACGGCTGCCTGCCGGTCAACATCTCGTAGAGCACGCAGCCGAACGACCAGATGTCCGTCCGCTTGTCCAGCGGCTTGCCGCGGGCCTGTTCCGGGCTCATGTAGGCCGCGGTGCCGAGGATCGTCCCCTCGCGGGTGGCGCCGAAGGTGGCGGTGGGAGATTCCCCCGGACCGCCCGGCAGCATCGCGCCGGGACTGCCGATCTTTCCCGGCGACGCTTCGATCGGCGCGAACACCTTGGCCAGCCCGAAGTCGAGGACCTTGACCATGCCGCCGGGGGTGACCTTGATGTTGGCCGGCTTGAGATCGCGGTGGATGATGCCCCGATCGTGGGCCGCTTCCAGGGCCGTGGCGACCTGCCGGCCGATCTCCATGGCTTCGGCGATCGCCATCGGCCCTGCCTTCAAGCGCTCCGCCAGTGTCGGCCCGGGGACCATCTCAAGGACCAGGAAGCGGACACCGCCCGCCTCCTCCAGGCCATGGATGGCGGCGATGTTGGTGTGATTCAGCGCCGCCAGGACCCGGGCTTCCTGCTGGAAGCGCGCCAGCCGTTCCGGATCGCGCGCGAAGGTCTCGGGCAGGACCTTGATGGCGACCTCCCGCCCCAGCCGCGTGTC
>JANNTZ010000161.1:0-13043 GCA_031394595.1 Acidobacteriota bacterium | reverse complement strand
GTGAAGGTGTTGAGCGTGAACCCGAAGAAGTACATGCACAGGAAGGTGCCGATGACCGAGGTCGGTATCGCCATCAGGATGTTGACCGTCGAGGTCCACGAGCCGAGGAAGGTCCAGCAGACAATCCCGGTGAGGATGGCGGCGAGGAGCAGGGCGAACTGGATCTCGTGCACCGCCTCCTCGACGATCGACGTGCCGTCGAAGTTGATCGCCAGGGTGAGCCCCTCGGGGAGGGTGGCGCGCGCCTCCTCGAGCCGGGCCTTGACGAGGTGCGCCACCTCGACCGCGTTGGCGCCGCGCTGTTTTTTGATCCCGAAGCCGAGGGCCGGGCGGCCCATCGACCGGGCGATGCGACGGCGATCCTCCAGGCCATCCTCGACGATGGCGACGTCCTCCAGCCGGACCGGGCTGCCGTTGCGATCGGCGACCACGATCCGCGCCAGGGCGCGGACATCGATCGCCTCCCCCTCGGCGCGCACGTTCATCTCGCGATCGCGGGTCTCGATCCGCCCTGCCGGGACTTCGATGTGCTGCCGCTGGATGGCGCTGGTGATGTCGCCCGCCGTCAGGCGGAACGCCTCCATGCGGCGGGCGTCAAGCCAGACCCGCACGTTGCGCTCCAGGTAGCCGCCGAGCATCACTTCGCCGACGCCGGGCAGGGTCTGGAATTGATCCTTGAGGACGTTGCGAACATACGAGGCCAGGTCCGTGGGGCTGCGGTCGCCCGACAGGTTCAGCCAGAGGATCGGCTGGTCCTCCGGGTTGGTCTTGGTGATGACCGGCGGGTCGACGTCGCGTGGCAGGAGGCGGGCCGCCTGCGCCACCCGCGCCTGCACATCTTGAAGAGCCAGGTCGATGTCGCGGGCCAGGTCGAACTCGATGGTCACGCTCGCCCGTCCCTGGCGGCTGCTGGAGGCGATCGACTTGACTCCTTCGATGGTGGCGACGGCGTCCTCGAGGGGCTCGACCAGATCGGTCTCGATCACTTCCGGGGAGGCCCCCTCGAGACCGACCTGGACATTGATGATCGGGTAGTCGACGTCCGGGTTCTGGCTGACCCCCAGGCGGGCGAAGGAGATCCCGCCGAAGACGATCAGCGCCGCCATCAGCATCCAGGCGAAGACATGCTTGCGGATGGAGAGATCGGCGAGGGTCATGGGAGGCGGGAGAGCCGGTTCATCGGGCCGCGGGCTCCCGCGGCGTGGCAGCCGGATCCTCCTGGATCTGGACCGGAGCGCCGTCGCGCAGGACGTCGCCGCCGTCGGTGACCACGATGGCGTCGGGTCCGAGACCACTCAGGATCTCGATCCCGCCATCGCGAGTCCGCAGGCCGAGGGCCACCTGACGCCGCACCGCGCGCCCCTCCTTGACCTCGTAGGCCACGAAGCCGCGCTCGGTCGGCAGCACGGCGCGATCGGGGATGACGATGGCGCCCTTGTGACTCTCGACGTCGGCCCGGATCTCGGCGAAGAACCCCGGCTTCAGGAGATGGACGTCCTTCTCGATGCGGGCCAGCACTTCGACCATCCGGGTAGCGGGGTCGGCGGTGGAGGAGACGTGGAAGACGCGGGCCCGGAACTCGTGCCCGGGACGGGGAGCCGACGTGAAGAGGATCTCCATGCCGTCGCCGATGCGGGTCGATTCCTGTTCCGAGACCCGGAACCGCACGTTGAGACGCCGACTGTCCACCAGCGTCGCCAGCATCGCCTTCGCCTCGACGTGCTGCCCGACGCTGACCGTCCGGCTGTTGATGACCCCGGGGATCAGCGACCGGACGATCGAGCGTTCCTCGTCCTGGTGGGCCATCTCATGCTGCGCGCGGGCCTCCGCCACCGAGGCGCGCATCCGCTCGGTCTCCTGCCGCGCCCGCTCGACTTCCTCTTCGGAGACCAGCGGCGGCGTCTGGGTCAGAAGCGCCTCGCGACGCTTCTGGTCGGAGATCGCCTGGCGGTGCTGGGCCTCGATCTTCTCGAAGTTGGCCCGCGCCCGGTCGGCCTGCATCCGGTAACGCTCGGGGTCGATGGTGGCCAGGACGGTCGCGGGAGTGACCGCGTCCCCTTCACGGAACCGCACGCTGGTGACGATCCCCTCGACACCGGCGACGACCTGGGTCTCCCGCTCGGTTTCGATCGAGCCGACCGCCTCGATGGTGTAGGTCACGTCGCGCAGCTCGACGGGGGCGGTCTTGACCCGGAAGGACCGGGGCGCCGGGGACCCGGAGGCGACCGGGGTGCCACCGGCCGCGGCGGTTCCCTTGCCGGCATCGGCCTGGCCCGAGCAGGAGCCGAGCAGCGCGACCACTAGAAAACCCGCGGCGGCACGGGCGGGGAAATCGGGTCGCACCGACGGCATCGGGGACGGACCTCCGCGTCAAGGGCACTTCAGTGTAGCGGAGGGGTAGGGTTCCAGCAAGCGAGACAGGGGGGGGATTAGCGGCCGGTCCGGATCAAGACGACGGTGATGTTATCGTCGCCCCCGCGGGAATTGGCGAGGTCGATGAGCGCCTGGCAGGCGGCCGGCAGGTCCTCGGTGTGGGTGGCAAGAGTGCGCAGGATGTCGTCGTCCTCCATCATGCCGGTCAGCCCATCCGAGCAGAGCAGCAGCAGGTCGCCGGACCGCAGGTCCTGCTCGATCAGATCGGCCTGGACATCATCCTGGCTGCCGACGGCACGAGTCAGGATGTTGCGGGCCGAATGGCGGCGGGCCTCGGCGGCGGTGAGCGTGCCGAGACGCACCTGCTCGTTGACGAAAGTGTGGTCCGAGGTCAGCTGGCGGATCGCACCGTCGCGCACCATGTAGGCGCGGCTGTCACCGACCGACCCGATGAACGCCCGGTTCGCCACGAGGTAGGCGGCGACCACGGTCGTGCCCATGCCCCGCTGGCTGGAGTTCTTGCGGATCGACCGGACGATTTCCTGGTTCGCCAGCCGGATCGCGTTGAGGATGCGGCGGGCGGGGGCCGGAAGCGCGGCCTCCTCGGGTCCGGGCGATCGGAACGAGGCGGGAACGGTCGGCTCGTTTTTCGGATCGGAACCGGAGATGTGGCGGGCGATCGAATCGACCGCCAGGCGGGAGGCGACCTCACCGGCAGCGTGGCCACCCATGCCGTCGGCCACGACGAACAGGCTGTGCGGATCGGCGATGGCAAAAGCGTCCTCGTTGCTGGTGCGCTTGCGCCCGACATCGGTCAGGCCGGCGCTCGTCACCCTCATCGCTTCAGGCACCTTTCTCGCCTCCGCTCGCCCGCGGCGCCTTGCGGGGCGTCGCCAGCTCTTCCAACTTCGCGACCGCCGGCTGGTTGTCCGGCTCGCGTGCCAGGACCTGCCGGAGCTCTTCCTCCGCCTCGCGATCCCGGCCGGCCTCCGCCAGCGCGAACGCCAGGTTCAGGCGCGCAAAAGGATACTCGGGATTGACTTCGAGCGCCCTCCGGAATGCGGTGATGGCCTCCTCCAGGCGCCCGGTCTCGCCGCAGGCGACGCCGAGGTAGTTGTGGACGTCGGCAAAGTTCGGGTTGAAGACGATCGCCTCGCGGAGAGCCTCGACGGCGCGCTCCGGCTGGCCTTCCTTGAGGAAGCGCAGCGCCCGGCGGTAGTGGACGGCGAAGCTCTCGGGGCGCCGGAGGAAAGCCTCCCGCATCCATTCGTCGGCCGGCCGGGTCTCGCCCGCCTCGATCGCCGCGCACCCCCGGGCGAACGGCTCCTCGATCGCCCGCAGCGACAGTTCGCGGACGGTGCGGAACTCCCCGAGCGCTTCCTCCGTGAGCCCCGACTGCAGCAGCAGGAACGCCAGTTGCACCCGGGCCTCGAGATAGGTCGCGTTGAGGGCGAGGGCCCGCCGGAAAGCCTCGATGGCGTCGCCCGAGAGGCCGAAACGGGAGTACAGCGCGCCGACGCGGAAATGGATGTCCGGGTAGTCGGGTGTCAGGGCGAGCGCTGCGTTGTACGCTTCCACGGCCTTCACCATGTCTCCCGCCTCTTCGAATTTCTCGGCCGCGGCGATGTGGGTCTGGGCGAGATAGTAGATCGCCAGCCGTCGATCGGTCTCCTGGGATTCCGGCGCCTGCAGGGCGCGGGTCAGGTAATCGATCGCCTGCTTCGCCTCGCCACGCTCGAAGTGGTACATCCCGGACTTGAGCTGGTAGTTCGCGAGCAGGTTGCGGACCGACCGGAGCAGTCGCATCAGTGCTTCTTCCCCGGGCCTTTCTTGGGCGGTTGGGTGCGGGCGATGAACAGGGCGCGCGCCTGCCGGCGGACGAGCTCGGAGACGTTCTTGTCGCCCTGGACGATCTTCAGGTCCCGGGTCCCGAGCCGGGGCAGGAACGGGACGACCACGCCCGCCGGGGATTTTGGGTTGCGGACCAGTGCGTGCATGACGGAATACGTCTTGACCCAGTCGCGGTGGCCGGCGATCGACCTGAGGATGTCCTCGCTGACGCTGCGCATCGCGGCGAACGACGCGATCTCCTGGTCGGACAGCTTCGGACTCTTCAGGACCTGGCCTGAAACCATCCTGGCGGTGTCGCGGATGAGAATGGCGCGCTCCTCCGAGGTCCCTTTCATCGCCAGCTGCACCCGCTCGGCGACGTTCAATTTCATGATCTTCTGGAACGCCGGTGTCCGCTTGATCTCCTCCTCGTAGGCAGCCTCCTGCTCCTCGGTCAGGACCGGCGGGGCCTCCTCCGCCCCCTCGGGGGCCGCGTCCGGCGAAGGCCCGGCGGGGATCGGCTCGGCCGCCGGCGCCTGTCGCACGCGCTGCTGTTCCTTGCCGACGAAGTCGCGCTCCAGCTCGCCGAGGCGGCGGCGGTTGTCGCCACGGAGGTTGGGATTGCCGCGCAGGAGCACCAGCAGGCGGGGATTGCCGATGATCCGGACTTCGTTGGTCACGATCAGGTTGAGGGTCTCCGCGGGCGTCGCAGGGTCCTGCGCCACCGCTTCGAGCGTCCCGTCCGGGATCGACGGGTGGGCGATGACCGCTTCCAGCCCCGCCTCGTCGAGGCGGCCGGAGCGGGCGAAATAATCGAGCGTGCTTGGATCGCAGCCGGACTCGCGGAGCAGCGGAAGGAGGGCCGCGTTGCTGATCGTCGCCAGACTTGTCGCGGCGGCCTCGGAAACCGCCGGCGCGGCGTCCCGGAGCAGGCGAACCTGCACGTAGATCAGATCCCCGCCCGGGACCGGAAGCACGCCGCGCGCCGCGGACAGCCGGAGGGCTTCGGTCGCTCCGGGATCGAGGATCCGTTCAACCAGCGCATGCCGTGTTCCTGTCACCCGGGCCGGCTCAGCTGCGGCCATCGAACCTCCGGCCGGCGGGTTGGCAGATCCGTTCGTGGTCATCAATCCGGATGGTGTATCCAAAGGCGCGCGCGCCGGGTTCGCCCAGGGGCAGGCAGTCGGCGCCGTTGACACGCAGATGGATGGCGCCGGCGTCGTGGGCGCTGATCTTGATGACACTCCGGCAGGTCAGCGTCCGGGTCTCGCCGGCGGCCAGCATGCTGTAGATGGCATTCTCCTGATCGCACACGACGTTGATGAACGTGGAGGTGGCGGCGGTCACTTCAAGGAGCATCGTTCCGTGTGCCAGGGGGATCGTCTCCCGTTCGGGGGGTGTTGCGGCCGGCGTCAGGTCACCGCCCACCGGGACGGCCTCGCGGCTCGGTCCCGGCGTCGTTCGCTGCGTGGAGGCCGGGATCCCGGCAGGGGATTCCGGGCTCAGCGAGGGAATGAAAACCGGAGGCGGGACAGCCGCCGCAGCGAGCGGGGTCGGCGTGGGGACGGACCCGGGGGCATTTTCAATGAGCAGGGTGGCGCCGGGATCCAGGACCACCGGCGCGCCGGCGGCTGAGTCGCCCACCGGTGACGTCGCGGAATCCGCAACTGATTCCTCCGGATGTCCCACTCCGGGGCCGCGGCCCGAGATGAGTCCGAGCACGAGAAAAATCAGCGCCGTGCCAAGGACGAGGAGGAGGACGCCGAGCAGAGCGCGCGGTCGGTCCTTCGACGGTGGTGCCGCTTCGGCGATGGCGTGAATCGCCGGCGGGCGGTTGGTCGGGTAGGGGCCGGCGTGGTCCGGGGCGGTGCGCGGGCCGGCGGCCGCGCTGCCGGCACACGCGACCGCAGGTCCAGGACCGGCGGGCCCGGTAGGCGCAGGTCGCTCCGGCGAGGCACCGCCACCCGCGGTCGGCGACCCGAACCGGATGGTCGGGGCCCGCCAGGGTCCAGCCGCTGCGTCACCGCGCCCTGTCGAGCGCCGCGACGGCAGGTCGGCGGGGCGGTGCATCCCCGCCTCCCCTTTCGCCGGGGGCCGGAGGGCGTTCTGGTCGTCGCGCGCCGCCATCTCGTGCAGGTAGGAGTTGACCATCGCCTCGGCGGCGACGCCGATGAAGGTGGCGTAGGCGCGGATGAACCCCTTGTTGAACAGGCCGCCGGGGAGGATATCGAACTGGTTCTGTTCGAGCGCCTCCAGAAAGCGGAGATTGATCTTCGTCGCCTCCGCGACCTGCCGCAGGGAGATCTCGCGGAGCTCGCGTTCGCGTTTGATCGTTTCTCCGAAACTGCCCATTGAACCGCCGTCGGCGCGGCCCGGGTGACCGGTACCGCGGAAACTCCAGCCGTCGGCGAATATTAAGGATGGGTCGCCGGCCTGTCAATCGCGATGCGTGGCGGCGCGGGGGTTATTGCGGCTTCCCGGGACTGTCAGGGGCCGATCCACTGCGTGACGATTTTGTCATCGTTGCCGGTTCAGGGCGCCGGCGCACTCACCGCCGCACGCGTTCCGCGGCGGGACTCGATCAGCCGGGCGGCAGCGACACGGACGAGGGTGGGAAGGTGCGGCGCGTGGAGCAACTCGCTCAGGGCGGTCGTGGTGAGCCCCTGGACCGCCCGCAGCGCCGCCGGGGCCGGCGCGGCGGGATGGCGGGCGATTGCCTTGCGGACCGGCGGCCGGCAGGCCCAGCGGGCCGATTCCGCCAGCGCCCCGAGCACCTCCGCGGGGGTCTGCCGGCCGGTGGCGATCCCGACCGCGTCCTCCTCCACGACGCGCGGGTTGAGGAGGAGCGTCCGAATCACCGCCGGGTCGGGGTCGGAACGCAGGGCGGCGATTGCCCCCCGGCCGGCGACGCGCGCCAGGGCGATTCGTTCGCCGATGGCCATCTTCTGAATCCGCAGGGCCAGGAGGCGATTCGCCGCGCGGCGGAGGGTCGGCGCGAGTCCCCGGGCGTCGCTGACCCGCGCTAGGTCCCGCCACCAGAGACGGGTGACCAGGTTGAGCGCCAGGATCCGCGGCGTCCGTGGATGCATCACCATGGCGGCGCGGAATTCGTACACCTTCATCCAGTCCGGGTTGCGGGTCAGTCGGAGGATGAAATGCTCGTCCGCCGCCGGGTTCTTCAGACTGAGCAGGATGTGGGCGGGGGTCAGGGAGGGGTTCTCCAGGGCCCCCTGCAGGAAGAGGGTCGGCGCCGCCGCGAGTCGGCGGGCCAGTTCCTCGGAGGAGGCTGCCCGGCCGGCCCGTTCGAGTTCCGTCATGCCCCAGAAATTACGTCGGGATCGGCGTGAAGGCCACCCCGGATCGGCTAGACTTGGGCCACTTTTACGGAGGTATCTGTGCGCGAATCGTACACGCGGCTGCTCGAACCCTTGGTTCGGGAAAACGGGTCGCTGCGGCCCGCGACCTGGGACGAGGCCCTCGACCGGGCGGCCGGTGGTTTCCGGCCGATCGTGGCGTCGGGGACCGGCACCACCGCGTTCGGGATGTTCAGTTGCTCGAAGGCGACCAACGAGGTGAACTTCCTCGCCCAGAAGTTCACCCGTACGGTCATGGGCAGCAACAACATCGACAGCTGCAACCGGACCTGACACGCGCCCAGCGTCGTCGGTCTGGCGACGGTTTTCGGTGCGGGGGGCGGGACGAGCTCCTACAGGGAGATCGAGGATGCCGATCTCATCCTGCTGTGGGGATCGAATGCCCGCGAGACTCATCCGATCTTTTTCCACCACATTCTCAAGGGGCTGCGGCGCGGCGCCCGGCTGGTCGTGATCGACCCGCGGCGCACCGGGTCGGCGGCCTGGGCGGACCTGTGGCTCGGGCTGGACGTCGGAGCCGACATCGCCCTCGCCAACGCCGTCGGCCGTGAGATCATCGCCGCCGGGCTGCACAACCGTGCCTTCATCGATCGAGCCACCTCGGGGTTCGAGGCCTACCGGGCCGCCGTCGAACCCTGCACCCTCGTGGAAGGAGAGCGGCTGACCGGCGTCCCGGCTGCGCTCATCCGCCAGCTGGCGCACGAATACGCCCGCGCCGGCCGGGCCGAACTGTGCTGGACACTGGGGATCACCGAGCACCACAACGCCGTCGACAACGTCCTGGCACTGATCAACCTGGCGCTTCTGACCGGCCATGTCGGGCGCTATGGCTCGGGGCTCAATCCGCTGCGCGGCCAGAACAACGTGCAGGGGGGCGGCGACATGGGAGCGATCCCGAACAAGCTGCCCGGTTTCCAGGATCTCGAGGACGGCGCCCTGCGGGGGAAGTTCGAGCGCGCCTGGGGCCGGACGATCCCACCTAAGTGCGGCTGGCACCTGACCCAGATGTTCGAAGCGATGGAGCGTGGCGATCTGCGACGCCTCTATGTGCTGGGCGAAAACCCGGCGCAGTCGGAGGCCGACATGACCCGCGCCATGCACCTGCTCGAGGGACTGGAGCATCTGGTCGTGCAGGACCTTTTCCTGACCCGCACGGCGCAGATGGCGCATGTCGTGCTGCCGGCCTCGGCCGCCTGGTGCGAAGGGGAGGGGACGGTCACCAACAGCGAGCGGCGTGTCCAGCGGGTACGCCGCGCGGTGGACCCACCCGGTCAGGCGCGCGACGACCTCGCCATCCTCTGCGATCTGGCGCGACGGCTGGGGCATGACCTGGGCAGCCCGACGGCCGAGCAGGTCTGGAACGAGCTGCGTACGTTGTCGCCGATGCACGGGGGGATGTCGTACCGGCGGCTGGATGAATCGGGAGGCCTGCAGTGGCCCTGTCCCGACGAGAACCATCCGGGCGAGCTCTTCCTGCATGCCCGCTTGTGGGAGGACCCGGTCCGCGGCCCGCGTGCCCCGATCACCCCGGTGACCTACGAGCCGCCGGTGGACCAGCTGACGGCCGAGTACCCGATCCGTCTCACCACCGGCCGGCGTCTCGATTCGTTCAACACCGGCGTGCAGACGGCCGGTTACACGTCGCCCCTGCGGCGCGGCGAGACGCTCGATTTGTCGCCCGAGGACGGTTCACGGATGGGTGTGGACGAGGGCGAGGTCGTGCGGGTGGTGTCGCGCCGCGGCCGGGTGGAAGTGCCGGTGCGGTTCGACCCGGGGCTGCGCCCCGGTCTTGCTTTCATGACGTTGCATTTCCCCGACGCGGTCGCCACCAACCTGCTGACCATCGATGCCACCGACCCGAAGTCGGGCACCGCCGAGTTCAAGGCGACCGCCATCCGGGTGGAACGACTCCCCGTGGTCGCCGCGGCCGGCGCGCGGCAGCGAGCCTGAATGGATCTCCGGATCGGTTCGACACCGCCGTCGGAGTCGGAGCGCCGGGCCATCGACGCCGTCCTCGGGCCGCCTGCATCCGGATGGGAGGGCGGGGAACGTGCCGCGGCGGACGGTCGGATGTCGGTCGCGGGGCAGGTAGCGCGCGCCCGGCGGCATCTGCTACTTCCCGCCCTGCAGGCGGCGCAGTCCAGCGCCGGGTGGGTGAGTCCCGGCGCCCTCAACCACATCTGCCGCCGATTGACGGTCCCGCCCGCGGAGGCCTGGGGCGTGGCGACCTTCTACGCGCTGCTGTCGGTCGAACCGCGTGCCGCGGTCGTGGCGCATCTCTGCGATGACCTGGCGTGTCGACTGCGTGGTGCGGAGGAACTGTGCCGGGGTATGGAGCGCGCGCTGGGGCCCGAGGGCGGGAAAAGCGGCGGCAGCGGGCCCGCCTGGTTCAGGAGCCCCTGTCTCGGGTTGTGCGATCGTGCCCCGGCCGCGCTGGTGACCCGCGCCGGGGATCGCCCCCGCGAGCAGGCCATCACCGGGGCGACGCCGGAGGGCGTGAGCGCGGCGCTCGACGGACGCGGGTCGGAAGGTTCGACGGCCCGTCTGCCGCAGTTCGGAGAACCCGGTCTCCGGCTTCTGCGTCGTGTCGGCCGTGTCGATCCGACCAGCCTCGACGATTACCGGGCGCAGGGCGGATACGCCGCTCTCCGGCAGGCCATCTCCCTCGGTCCCGCAGGGGTCCTGCGCGAGGTGACCGATTCGAAGCTGGTCGGGCGCGGTGGCGCCGCCTTCCCGACCGGCCGCAAGTGGGAGGCGGTGGCGCGGAACCCGGCGCGGCCGCATCACCTGGTCTGCAATGCCGACGAATCGGAACCCGGGACTTTCAAGGATCGGGTCCTGATGGAAGCGGACCCGTTCGCGATCATCGAGGCCATGACCGTGGCGGCCTACGCGACCGGCTGCGCCCGTGGCTGGATCTACGTGCGGGGCGAATACGCCCTGGCGGTCGAACGGCTGGCCGGTGCGATCGCCGCGGCGCGCGTGCGCGGGCTCCTGGGCGACACCGTGATGGGACAGCCGTTGGCGTTCGACATCGAGATCCGGCGGGGCGCCGGGGCCTACATCTGCGGCGAGGAGACCGCCCTGTTCAACTCGATCGAGGGGTTTCGCGGCGAGCCGCGTAACAAGCCGCCGTTCCCGGTCGACGTCGGTCTGTTCGGGAAGCCGACCCTCGTCAACAACGTGGAGACCCTGGTCAACGTGCTGGAGATCGTGCGCGACGGTGGGCCGCGATACGCCGCCGCCGGGACGGCCGGTTCAACCGGCACCAAGCTCTACTGCGTCTCCGGCTGCGCCGCGCGTCCTGGTCTTTACGAGATGCCGTTCGGCGTGACGCTGCGGCAGTTGATCGATCGGGCCGGCGGCGTCCGTGATGGCCGATCGCTTCAGGCGGTGCTCCTCGGCGGGGCGGCGGGGACATTTCTCACTCCGGCCGAGATCGACGTCACCCTGAGCTTCGAAGGGACCCGCGCCATCGGGGCCAGTCTCGGATCGGGTGTCGTCCTCCTGCTCGACGACCGGGTGGACCTGTGGGACCAGGTGCTGCGGATCGCGTCGTTCTTCCGCGACGAGTCGTGCGGTCAGTGCGTGCCCTGCCGGGTCGGCACCGTCCGCCAGGAGGAGGCGCTGCAGCGGATCCGCGCCGGACGGACGATCGGGTCGCGGGCGGACGAAGTCCTCCTGGTTGCCGATCTGGCCCAGGTGATGCGCGACGCCTCGATCTGCGGTCTCGGCCAGACCGCCTCGGCGGCCGTCCAGTCGGCGCTGGAGAAGGGACTGATCGGCGGCGATCGGGCCACGCCGGGGGCGGCGGGGCCACGACCATGAGCGAGACGATGATGGCGAAGCGGATGGTGGACCTGACGATCGACGGAAAGTCGGCGCGCGTTCCGGAGGGGACCACCCTCCTGCAGGCCTGCCGCGGGATGGACATCGACACGCCGACGCTCTGTTACCTGGAGAACCTGACGCCGGTGAATGTCTGCCGTGTCTGCGTCGTCGAGGTCGAGGGGTCACGCGTCCTGGTTCCCGCCTGCTCGCGCCAGGCCGACCCGGGGATGGTGGTGAAGACCGATTCGGAACGGGTGCGGACCAGCCGGCGGCTTGTCCTGGAACTGCTCGCCTCGTCGGTGGACCTGTCGACGGCGCCGCAGGCCCGTGGCTACCTCGAGGCCCACGGCGCGCGGCCCGATCGGTTCGGACCGCCCCGCCCGCCCGCCCCGGAGGGCGATCGGGACCGGCGGCGCGCCGGGCATCACGCCGTCCCGGGGGGTGGCGCCGTAGCGACCGTCCACCAGCCGGTCAAGGTGGACAACGACCTTTACGTGCGCGATTACGGCAAGTGCATCCTCTGCTACAAGTGTGTCGAGGCCTGCGGCACCGACGCCCAGAACACTTTCGCGATCGCCGTGGCCGGGCGTGGCTTCGACGCCCGCATCTCGACCGAGTTCGCCACGCCGCTGCCGGACTCGGCCTGCGTCTACTGTGGGAACTGCATCGGCGTCTGCCCGACCGGGGCGTTGATGTTCAAGAGCGAACACGACATGCGCCGGGCCGGGACCTGGGACGAAGCGCGTCAGACACGCACCGAGACGATCTGTCCCTATTGCGGTGTCGGGTGCGGCATGACGTTGCACGTGCAGGACAACCGGATCGTCAAGGTCACCTCGCCCCTCGATCACGAGGTGACGTCGGGCAATCTCTGCATCAAGGGACGCTTCGGCTGGTCGCACGTGCACAGCGGTCAGGCGGCCGGGCCGCGGTCTTCCGGCGCGAAGTCGTAGCCGACGGCGCGCAGCACCTCGATCGCCGTCCGGTACCGCCCGAACTGGGGCATCAGGTAGGCCCCCTCGACTTCGTCGCGCACCTCCTCGATCATCTCGCGCGCGATCCGGACCCCTTCCTGCCGCTGGTCGTCGGGTGTCCGCGCCGCTGCCATGCGGGCGCGGGTCGAGTCCGGGATCCGCATTCCCGGGACCTCGTTGTGAAGAAACTCGGCGTTGCGGCTGCTCGCCAGGGGGCAGAGTCCAACCAGGATCGGCAGGTCCAGCCCGCGGGCGTCCGCCAGAAACCGGCGCAGGACCGCCGGGTCGTAGACCGGCTGGGTCATGATGAACTCCGCTCCGGCGCGTTTCTTTTCCTCGAGACGACGCAGCTCGCGGTCGTAGTCGTGCGCCGCCGGCTCGGCGCCGCAGGCACACAGGAAGCCGGTGCGCTCGAGGATCCCCGCGCCGGCCGATCCGCTGCTCGATCCGTTGGCGGACGGCGCGGGGCCGGTCGCCAGCGGGCGCCCCGCCGGATCGAGGCCGTGATTCAGGCCATGATGAGCCGCAGCAGACCGATCGAGTCGAGATCGAAGACCGCGGTCGCCGAGGGAAAGTCGCCCATCTTCGGCGGATCGCCGGTGATCACCACGAGGTTGCGGATGCCGAGCGTCCAGCCACCGAGCAGATCGGCGTGCAACGC
>JANNTZ010000025.1:0-1883 GCA_031394595.1 Acidobacteriota bacterium | reverse complement strand
GAAAATATCGTTGGCGCAGATGTTGTGAAGGAGAATGGTGGTGTAGTGAAAACCATCAACTTTGTGCCGGGGTATTCAACTACACGTATTGTTGAGAAGATCAAAAAAACTTAATTTTATAAACTATGGGAATGGGAGCATTAATCATTGGTGGTTTCTTCATGCTGATTGGTTGGATGATCAGTTCGCGACTGAAGAGCAAATTCAAACAGTATTCACAAACGCACTTGACAAAAGACCTGACTGGTGCCGAAGTGGCGCGCCTCATGCTTGCCGATAATGGCATTCACGACGTGCAAGTGGTGAGTGTGGAAGGTCAATTGACAGACCATTATAACCCCGCGACTAAAACAGTGAACCTAAGCCAGGAAGTATTTCAGGGACGCAATGCGGCAGCTACAGCGATTGCTTCACATGAATGTGGTCATGCCGTGCAACATGCTACGGCTTACACGATGTTGCAGTTCCGTTCGGCGATGGTGCCGATCCAGAGTATAAGTGCAAGTGTGCTTAACTTTATCATGATGGCAATGATCTTTGGTGGATTTTTTGCGGGCAGTATTCTTCCGTGGAATACTGCATTGCTCGTGATGATCGTATGCTATGCCGCGTTTACGTTGTTTGCCATCGTCACGTTGCCTGTTGAATTTGACGCGAGTAATCGGGCATTGGCATGGGTGAAGACCCGGAACATAGTAACACCACAAGAGTATGACATGGCCCAGGATGCTCTCAAGTGGGCCGCCATGACGTATGTTGTAGCTGCTATCGGGGCTATCACCACACTGGTGTACTACGTGATGCTGTATTTGGGTGGAAGCCGAGATTAATTTTTGAAAGATAACTTAAAAGCCCCGGCTGTGTCGGGGCTTTTTTATGCCTTATACTCAAACAAATTTGGTACCGGCTGCTCAGAAATGATGAAGTTCGTCAGTCGATGTGTGAATTTTTTCATGAATCTTTGTTAATTAGCATATCACGATAGCAGCATGAACTTTCAACTCACCGAAGAACATTTCGCCGTGCAGCAAGCTGCACGCGACTTTGCTCAAAACGAACTGCTCTCAGGTGTGATCGAACGCGATACACACGCTAAATTCCCGGTAGAGTTGCAAAGACGCATGGGAGAATTGGGCTTCATGGGCATGATGACCGACCCCAAATACAACGGTGGTGGCATGGATACCATCTCCTATGTACTTGCGATGGAAGAACTTTCCAAGGTAGATGCGTCCGCTTCCGTAATGGTGTCAGTAAACAATTCATTGGTGTGCTGGGGTTTGGAGAAAAATGGCAACGAAGAACAGAAACAAAAATATCTGAAGCCCCTGGCGGGCGGTGAAGTGTTAGGTGCATTCTGTTTATCAGAACCCGAAGCGGGATCGGACGCTACCAGCCAGCGCACCACCGCAGAAGACAAAGGTGATTATTATTTACTCAATGGCACCAAGAACTGGATCACCAACGGTAGCAGCGCGAGTGTCTACCTGGTGATCGCCCAAACGGATCCTTCCAAAAAACACAAGGGGATTAACGCTATCATTGTTGAACGCGGTATGCCAGGTTTTGTAGTGGGCAAGAAAGAAGATAAGATGGGCATTCGCGGAAGCGACACACATTCATTGATGTTCACCGATGTGAAAGTACCAAAGGCCAATCGTATCGGTGAGGAAGGTTTTGGATTTACGTTTGCGATGAGTACACTCAACGGTGGCCGTATCGGCATCGCCGCCCAGGCATTGGGCATTGCCTCAGGAGCGTATGAACTTGCCTTGAACTATTCAAAAGAACGAAAGGCGTTTGGTAAACATCTGGCCGACCATCAGGCGATACAGTTCAAGCTTGCCGAGATGGCTACCAAGATTGACGCTGCCCGGCTGTTA
>JANNTZ010000394.1:0-3067 GCA_031394595.1 Acidobacteriota bacterium | reverse complement strand
GGGGCCGGCTCGGCCGGGGCCAAAGCCTGCGGCTCCGCCCTCGATGGGGCCGAGGTCTCCTTGGAACCCGAGCAGCCTGTCAGAAGAACTACGGCCAGGGCCGCGGCCAGCATTCCTGCAAGGATCCTGTCCACGCGCACGATCTCCTTGAAAACCCGGATTCACCCGGTTCACCACATGATGGGTGAGGCGCCGAAGTCTACGGCAGCCCCCGGGGCAAGTCAAGGCATGGAGGCCCGAGGAATGCCCGAGCAGCACGTGTTTGGCAGCATATAATGAGTCACCGCATGCAACCACCATCCGATCGCGTGACCACCGTCCTTTCCCGCCAGACCCTGGCGGCACGCACCATCCTGATCCTGAAAGCCCTGGAACGCGTGGCCCGGGAATTCCAGCGTGGCGGGGTGCCATTCCTCGTCTTGAAAGGGGCCTCCTTTCTCGGCGGCGAGTACCCCGATCCAGGCGAGCGAAGCTTGACCGATCTCGACCTTCTGGTCGGGCGCGGTGACTTCGCGAAGTCGCAGTCCCTGCTCCGCGGCATGGGGGCCCGGGCGCTGGAGGATGGCAAAATCCTGCACGAGGAATCGTACGAGCGGCTGCTCTACCTGCCGGATGGTCCCTTGGAGATTGCCATCGACGTCCATCATGCGTTCACCCACCCGGCCGCGTTCGGGATCGACTACGCGCGCGTGTTCCGCGAGGCGCAGCCGCATCCCATGGTCGATCTTGGTCGTCTCGGAGTGCGGCGACCCGCGCCGGATCATGCGCTCGTCAGCCTGGCGCTTCACCAGCTGTATGAGGCCTTCGGAGACGACTGGCGCAATTTCGAGGATGCGGAAAGACTGCTCCGCGCCTCCAACGTTGAGGACGGCGCGCTCGCCGAGCTGGCAGGACGGTGGGGGGTGCGCAGTGTGCTCTATTTCTTCCTGGTGCGTGGCCGGGCGCTCGGGATCATCAAGCACGCCGACACGCTGATTGCCGCGCTGCAACCCTCGCGCGCGCGGCGCGTCATCCTGCGGGGTATCGTGGACGAGGCGCGCCCGGATCCGTTCCGGTGGCCACGCCTCCCGCGGCACGCGCGGCAGGCATTGTTGTTTCTCCTCCTGGCCGATCGTGTCCGGCCGCTCGTGTTTCTCCCGGGCCACCTGATGGGGATCTCGATGCGCGGCCACGCGCGCCGGATGAGCGCGCGATTGACCCTCGCGATCCGCGGATGGTACGCTCCGAAACCATGACCCAGCGTGTTCCATGGACGGTCCCTCGCCGGCCGATTGGGGCCCACATGTCGATCGCCGGCGGCGTCGATCGGGCCCTCGAACGGGCCGAGGCGATCGGTTGCACGGCGGTGCAGTTGTTCACCAAGAGCAGCAACCAGTGGGCAGCACGGGCACTGGGGGACGAGGAAGTCGCCCGTTTCGCGGCGACGCGCGCGCGCGCGGGGTTCGATGCCCTGGTGGCGCACGATTCGTACCTTATCAACCTCTGTTCGCCGGTCGACGCTCTTTATGAAAAGTCGATCGCCGCCTGCGCCGAGGAGCTGCAGCGTTGCGACCGCCTCGGGATCCCCGCCTTGATCGCCCACCCCGGTGCCCACATGGGGCAGGGAGAGGAATTCGGGATCCGGCGCATGACGGCGGCGATCGATCTCATTCATGATCGGCTCCCCGATTCTCAAGTGGCGCTGGTCCTGGAGACCACGGCCGGGCAGGGATCGACGATCGGCCACCGGTTCGAACATCTGGGGGCGATCCTGGCGACGGTCCGGCGCCCCGATCGGCTCGGGGTCTGCCTCGATACCTGCCACGTGTTCGCCGCCGGCTACGATCTTCGATCGCCGGCGACCTACGCCGAGGCCTTGAGACGCTTCGATGGCGAGATCGGGATCGATCGATTGCGCGCCCTGCATCTGAACGACTCGAAGAAAGACCTCGGATGCCGGGTCGACCGCCACGAGCACATCGGCAAGGGTTTCCTGGGGCTGGAGGCGTTCCGCAACGTCATGAACGACGACCGCCTCGCCCACCTGCCGATGGTGCTGGAGACCCCGAAGGGAGACGACTGCCGGGAAGACGTGGAAAACCTCACGACTCTCCTGGGCCTGGTGAGCCCGACCCGCGGGGCACGGTCATGACGGAGCTCCCGTCGTCCGGCGCCCGTCGGGGCACGGTCCTGAAGGTCAACGAGATCTTCCACAGCATCCAGGGTGAATCGCGCCATGCGGGCCGGCCGTGCGTCTTTGTCCGGCTGACCGCCTGCAATCTGCGCTGTGTCTGGTGCGACACCGCCTATGCCTTCGAGGAGGGGAGCGACTGGACGGTCGGATCGATCTGCGATCGCCTGGCCGGGTACGGGACACGCTACGTCCTGGTCACCGGCGGCGAGCCGCTCCTGCAGCCGGGCGTCCACGACCTGATCGGCGAGCTCCTCGATCGGGAGCACGAGGTCGCCCTCGAGACCGGCGGCAGCCTCGATCTCGCGCCGCTCGACCCGCGGGTCATGGTGGTGATGGACCTGAAGTGTCCCGGGAGCGGCATGATCGATCGCAACCGGTGGGAGAATCTCGCGCGGATCAAACGAACGGACGAGATCAAGTTCGTCATCGCCGACCGGGCCGATTACGACTGGGCGCGCGGCATCCTGCGCCAGCACGCCCTCGCGAGCCGCTGCGGCGTGCTGTTCTCGCCGGTGCACGGGGGCCCCGACCCCCGCGCGCTGGCGGAGTGGATCCTGGCCGATGCGCTGCCGGTCCGCCTGCAGCTCCAGATCCACAAGTACATCTGGCCCCCCGACGCGCGCGGCGTGTGAGACATCGATGAGCGTCGCGGTGCCCCTCCGTGATCTCGCGGTTGTCCTGCTGAGCGGCGGGATGGACTCCTGCGTGGCCGCGGCGATGACGCGGCAGGATGCCGAGCTGGCCCTCCTGCACGTCAGCTATGGACAGCGCACCGAGGACCGCGAACGCCGGGCGTTCCGCGACATCGCCCGGCACTGGGGCGTGACCCGCACCCTCGAGACCCGGATCGATCCGCTCCGCGTCATCGGCGGTTCGGCCCTCACCGATCCCTCG
>JANNTZ010000390.1:0-3281 GCA_031394595.1 Acidobacteriota bacterium | reverse complement strand
GCCGCGCCGCCAGCGAGAAGTTGTGTTGAGTGGGCGCGGGCCGGGAGGGCTGCGCAGAGCACGAGGACCGCCCCCAGGATGGCACTGCGGGCCAGGAGCCTCAGCCGCTGGAGTTCCGGCACACACATCGCAGTCCTCCTGGTGACCATCGGGTCCGAGCCGCAGGCCGGGGCGTCCGCGGCCTCGGCTCCGGGCGCACGCGGCGGATTGCAGCCCAGGCCTCGGCGGGACACTTCGCGCTAGACTCTCCCGACCATCCGGAGATCGAAATGACATCGGTCCACTTTGTGCCGGCCGTACCGGGCGACCTCGACGCGATCCTCGGGATGATGCGCGACCTCTACGCGTACGACCGGTTGGAGTTCGAACAGGCGCGGGCCCGCCGGGCCCTCGGTGGCCTGGTTGCGGACGACCGGGTCGGCCGCGCCTTCCTCATTCAGGAGGACGATGTCGTCGTCGGTTACGTCGTTTTGACGTTCCAGTACGGTCTCGAAGTCGGCGGCCGGGAGACGTTCGTGGACGAGCTGTTCATCAAGGAGCCGCACCGCGGCCGGGGCCTCGGCCGGCGGACGTTCCAGTTCCTCGACGAGTTCTGCCGGCAGAACCGAATCCTGGCGATCCATCTCGCCGTCGAACTGCCGAACGAGCGGGCCCGCAGGTTCTACGAGTCGATCGGCTTCGGCGCCCCCCGCCGCTACATGATGAGCCGCCCGGTGCCGCCGGCCTGAAGTGCGTGTGTGCCCGCCGGATGGAGGATCGAAACGCGGCGCGTGGGGCAACGAAGCCGTCCCGCCCGGGCTCCGTGATAGCATGACGCTTCCCATCGGCCCGGGGTGCGTCTTGTCCGCGGACGACGCGCACGCCACATGCGGAGAGGTGCTGGAGTGGCCGAACAGGGCTGCCTGCTAAGCAGTTGCTCCCGCTAAAACGGGTGCCGGGGGTTCGAATCCCCCCCTCTCCGCCAGCCGTTCTCTTGGTCGGTTCAGCCGTATCATGCCAAGCACCATGGATTTTGAAGGATTCCCGGGCGGTGACCTGATCCGTGACGGGCTGCAGGATCTGTCTGCGGGCAGGGAGTCGGCCGCTGCCCTGCTGGTTGCGGTCGGCGCACCCCGTCTCCGGCGCTCAGGACTGCCGATTCCCATGATTCCGATTGACCACGCGGAGCACCGCCTCTACGAGTTGCTCGCCCGCACTCACGCCGACTCGGCTCATTCCCGATACAACGCCCTCATCCGGCGCCTGGTGAGTTTCGAACGCACATTCCGGCGCGCGGTCGAGAGGGTGTGCCGCCCCGAAGGTCCGCAATTGACACCCTTACCCGGTTCCCTGGGAACCAATCGCGCGCCGGGCTGTCCAAACAGGTTGTGAGACGGTCGACCTGACCGTACCGTTCACAGAATGGGGGCGGCGGCCAACCTCCACCCAGATGGACAGGCCTGCCGGGGATGTGTCAGGCACCCCCGGCCAAACCGGGAGGATCGACATGCGATCCGGAACCAACCACCAGCATCGATGGCCCTTCGTACTGGCGACATCCGTCGCCGCGCTGTGTGCCATGGCAGTCGCGGGCCAGGCGTTCGGAGAGCCGGCCCCGGCCTCGTCGCCGGCCGTGCCGAGCAGCGTCGTGACCGGCGGGTTCACCTGCCAGATCCAGGTCCTGCCGATCTACCCGATCCCGAATCCCGAGCCGGTCGAGTACGCCACCAGGACGCTGATCAGCATCGGCTTCTCGTCGACCAGCGGGGTCGTCCCGATGTTTCCCTCGGCGCCGGGCGTCCCTCCCGCGGCTGGCCCCGGGTTCGGCGGACGCGGCTCCTTCGGGAGCCCGTTGGCGGTGACACCGCCGCCGATCAGCGGTGGAGCGGGGGTCAGCAATTCCTTCGATGGCGGGACCATCGACGACTGCAAGGGGTTTGCGGAGACCATCCGCGCGGCGGCCCGGCGGCTCGGTTGCGCCGTCTCCAAGGTGAGCGCGAATGGCCCGCTGCCGCTTTACGGGGGGAGCGCCCAGGTCAGCTTCGTGTGCGAGGGGCCGGTGGATCGCGCCATCCACACCATCGGCGAGCTCGACCGTGTCACCCTGACCCTGGAGCCGGAAGCGGGCGGGTAGCAGCCCGGACCGGGACCCGGGGGAACGCCGCCTCTACGGAACCGGCAGGATCATTTCGATCGGCCATGGCGCGGTCGCGGACCCATAACCGGTGGGGCCGCGATCGTCGTGGTACTGGACCAGGTAGAACCAGGCCTCGCCCGGGGCCGGTCGAGCCGAATCGGCAGGGTCCGCGATCGACGTCTGCCCGGAGGAGAGCCGGATCTCCCGCGTGGCGACCAGGGTCGTGCGATTGCGCTGGTTCCGCAGACTCCCGAGACTGCCGAACGCGACGTCGTAGCGCGTGGCGTCCAGTGCGGGGCTCCAGATGAGGTTCAGCGCCCCGGCCCCCGAGCCGGGGAGGAATTTCAGCGCCACCTGATCGGGTCCGGCCCCGAGGTCGTGCGGCACGGTCACCAGGACCAGCGCCGGCGACCGGTGGCCCGATGCGTCCATCACCTCGCCGGCGATCTCGTAGATCCGGCCCGATCCGGCACCAAGGCGCTCGGCGCGCAGGAGGATCTCGGTGTCGGCAGTGCCCAGGTCGGCGCCGGCGATGTCGCCGGTGGTCCGCCCATCCTCGTCGTCCGCGGCGTCGTCGGCCTCGTTGCTGGTGACCGACAGCAGCCGGAGCGTGGGGTTCTGATCGCAGGCGTCGTAGGCCATCCAGGTAATCTGCACCGGAACCATGCGGTGGTTCGGGGGCCACAGCGCGTGCGGGTTCGTCGCCAGGACCAGCGTCGGGGCGACGGTGTCCTGGACCGTGGCGATGGTGCGCGCGACGTCGGTCCGACCGCCCCCACCGCCATGCTGAAACGGGTCGGTGACTCGGAGCGCGATGGCGTGCTCTCCCAGCGACAGGATGGTCCGCACGATCGGCCCCTCGCCGATGAACCGTTCCTCCGGCTGGCCGAGGTTCTCGAACCAGGCGTAGCGCAGTCCGTTGGCGGTTCCGTCACCGGCCGTGGAGGCCGACCCGTCGAGGGTCACCGGTCCTCCCGCCGGCCCGCCGCATTCGCCCGGATCCGGGGGTTGAATGATCGCGGTGGGGCCGGCCCGCGGGATCACCATCACCCGCTCGCTTTGATGGAGGAAAGTCGTCTCGGCGCGGTCCGGCAGCGAATTCCCGTCGCTGACCTCGATGACCATCCGGTAGCGGGTGCCGTCCGCGAGGCCGGGGATCGGAGCG
>JANNTZ010000387.1:0-3808 GCA_031394595.1 Acidobacteriota bacterium | reverse complement strand
TGTAGCGGTCGATACACCCCACCCCGTCCCGTTTCTCCCAGGGGCAGAGGGAGGTCCGTTTCCCGGTGTCGCGGGGATGTTCCGGTTTGAGCGCCAGGAAGATCGAACAGTCGTGTTCGCCCGGATCGTCCGGCCGGCAGGTCAGGAGATGCAGCATGCCGCGCCGCCAGAACCAGCCGTGGATGTTGTCCTCGTCGTGGTTGACCTGGGTGTCCAGCATCGTCCCCAGGTCGAGCACCGAGAACCCCTTCAAGCCGAACCCCGGATCGTGGACAAAAGTCCGCTCGTACGGGTCGAAGGCTCCGGCCCGGCCGCCGACGACGATCGAGGCGCCGTCGAACCGGATCACGGTCAGGAGCGACTGATCGCCCGCCGCGAAGGCGAACACCATGAACTGTTTTGACGGTGACTGAAAGGGGCCGTACAGACCCCGGAGCGGGGCCGTCCGTGCGGTGGTTCGCTCCGGCAGGATGGCGGTTCCGTCCAGGAGGATCCGGACGTGGACCGTGCCGGCATTCCGATCGTGCCGCTCTTCCAGAAGGATCTCGTGGCCGTTGATCGAGAGCCGCCGGGACGCCGGATCCCGCAACGGCGGGGCTTCATCTCCGGACGCGCCGACGATCGCCAACGCGGCCAGCAGGGCGACGGTCGGCACCAGACAAAACAATGATCGTAACACGCCACCCATTCTAATCCGCCACCGCGGGACTTCCCATCGGGCGCCACGCAACTGCGATAAACTGCCGGCGCAGAAGGCAGGGGAGAGGCAATGGGCATTCGTTCGAACCGGGACCAGTCACCGTCGGCGTCCGAAGTCCGCCTCGCATTGGCGACGCGCGGTGTCTTCACGACGCTGGGCCGACCCGGGCAGGGGCGCGGGATCATCGAACTGAAGGTCGCCGAGGCCTGCTCCCATTACTTCCAGGAGCGGCGCGGCGAACTCTCCGTCACGCCGGAGATGCGCGCCCTGCAGGATCTGGCCGCAGCCAACCGGGCAACCGCCAGGCAGGTGAAGCGCGCTCACCCGCGGGTCGCGGCGCGGCTGCAGGAATTTGCCGAGATGGCGGAGGGGGCGATCACCCGCGCCGGCCGTAGGGGGGACCCCGCGGCGCGGGACACCGGGCCGCTGGACAGCCTGATTGCCGGCCTGTTCGTCGTCGCCTGGCACACGACCGATCTCGTCCGGGCGGAGATCCTGTCCAGGTTCGTCCCGCCGATCCTCCGGGCCCTGCGCGACGCCTGGCCCGACGATCTCCCCGCCGGCGCTCTCCTGGCCCCGGGTCGGAGATTCCGGCGGCACCTGTCGGGGACCTTGCGGTGGATCAACACGAGCGTCCGGAAACGGCGCGCCCCCTACACCGACCGTGACCTCATCCGGCATTGGGAGCACCTGGCGTTCACCGACGACGATCGCTTTCCGGCCGACCTCTTCGGCCACCGGAAACGCAGTCGCCCCGCCCGGAAGCGGTCGCGGGTGCGGGCCTGAATCCGGACGTCGGGATCGGTTCGAGACTGCGGCCGGAAGTCGGTGGCGTGGTGCCGCGGGACGGAATTGAACCGCCGACGCAGGGATTTTCAGTCCCTCGCTCTACCGACTGAGCTACCGCGGCACCTGGTGGGATTGCCGGAAGCGCCGCATGCTAGCAGCGGCGCTCGAACAGTGTCAAGGTTGCGGCGTGTCAGGCGCGCGGGGCCGGTGACGGGCCGCGCGGCCGGGTGGTCGCAGGATCGCGCGGTTTGTCGTCGCGCGCGGCGGGCTCCTTTGCGATCGGGCGCGCGGCGTCTTTCGTGTCGGCCGGCTTTGCGGCTTCTTTTGCGTCGGCCGGTTTTGCCGCGTCCTTCGCTTCGGACTTCGCCTCCCGGACGGGGGTCAGCAGACGCCGGAGCTTCTGCTCGAGTTCCCGGCCGAGGTCGGGGTTCTGCTCCAGGAACGCCCGGACGTTTTCCCGTCCCTGGCCGAGCCGGGTCTCCCCGTAGGAGAACCAGGCCCCGCTCTTGTCCACCAGGTGATGGGTGATCGCCAGATCGAGGATGTCGCCGATGCGCGAGATCCCGGTTCCGTACAGGATGTCGAACTCGGCCAGCTTGAACGGTGGCGCCATCTTGTTCTTGACGATCTTGACCCGGGTTCGGCTGCCAATGTCCTGCTCGCCTTCCTTGATCTGGCCGATGCGGCGGATGTCGATCCGCACCGAGGCGTAGAACTTGAGGGCCCGGCCACCGGTGGTGGTTTCGGGGTTGCCGAACATCACCCCGATCTTCTCGCGGATCTGGTTGATGAAGATGAGGCAGGTGCGCGACTTGGATACGATCCCGGTGAGCTTGCGCAACGCCTGCGACATCAGCCGGGCCTGCAGGCCCATATGGGAGTCGCCCATCTCGCCCTCGAGCTCGGCGCGCGGCACCAGGGCCGCCACCGAGTCGATCACCAGGACATCGACGGCGCTGGACCGCACCAGGACCTCGGTGATCTCCAGAGCCTGCTCGCCGGAGTCGGGCTGCGACACCAGCAGGTTGTCCACGTCGACCCCGAGCTTGCGCGAGTACTCCGGGTCGAGGGCGTGCTCGGCGTCCACGAAGGCGGCCAGACCGCCGGCGCGCTGGGCCTCGGCAACGATGTGCAGGGCGAGGGTCGTCTTGCCGGAGGACTCGGGACCGAAGATCTCGACGACACGACCGCGCGGGACGCCGCCGATCCCCAGGGCGATGTCGATCGACAGCGAGGTGGTGGAGATGACCGGGACCTCGTGCTGGAAGTCCTTCGACCCCAGCTTCATGATCGATCCCTTACCGAACTGCTTTTCGATCTGCGCCAGGGCGAGATCGATCGCGCGACTGCGTTCCTTGAGGTCCTGCGGCATGGGTTCGGTTCCCTTCAAGCGTCGGGTTTGAGGGGTCTCCGGGGAAAGCGCCGTCATGGTAGGACAATCCTCCAGGGCTGTCAACGCGCCGTCACGCCCTCCCTGCGGCGTGTCCGAAGACGAGACGATCCGGGCTATGGGACTCCTCGCAATCCCCGCGCCAGCGGCCGTCCGCGGCAGGGTTGCCGTGAAGGCCGCTGCCTGCGGGGCCTGCGGCGCAAGGTGGCCGCGAGCCGGCGCGCCCGCCACGTCCGGGATTGGACACCAACCCGGCTGCGCGTGCGCCGGCGGACGCACGATGGGGGCGTGTGCGTCGGTGGGTTTCCTGCAGGATCCCGCCGATCGGCAGGAAGTTTCTTGACACGCCGGAAGGCCACCTCTATATTCCCTGCGACCGGCGGTCCCGCGGGACGCCGGTCAATTGTTTCGTATGCGCATCCTTCCGAGAGTCCTCGCCACCTGCGCCCTCGCGGCGCTGGTTCTTGCCGCAGGCGGCAGTCTCGTCGCGGCCGCCGAGTCCAATACCGCCGACTGCGGGCGGGTCGTCGTGGCGGGTGCCGAATCGATCGGCAGCCGGCCGGCGTCGTCGCCCTGTGTGTCCGGCGACCAGGGGTCCGCCGGCCGCGGTCGGGCCCAACGTGGCGACGCGGTGCCGGCTTCGCGCGAGATCACGCCCGATCGTTCCGACCGCGACACCGACGCACGCGTGGACGCGCTGCGCGAGCAGATGGAGGACGCCTACCAGGCCGGGCTCGACGCCTTCCAGGCGGGGCGGATCGACGAGGCGCGCGAACATTTCGACAAGTCGGTCGAGGTGATCGTCGCGAGCGACCTCGATCTGTCCCGGTACCCGTCGCTGCGCAAGCGGCTCGACGAGATCGTCCGCAACATCGCCGATCTGGAGGCCGATCTCTACAACCGCGAGGCGGACGAAGGAAACAAGGACA
>JANNTZ010000362.1:0-1843 GCA_031394595.1 Acidobacteriota bacterium | reverse complement strand
ATCGGCGGAGTTGTTGCGGTGGGGGGAACATAAATGCCTCCGACCCGCGCCAGGGCCTGGCGGCCGCCGCCCTCCAAGGGGCCCCAGCGGTCACCCAGGATATCGACCTGTGGTTCAAGGATCTTGGAGACCGGCGCATCCACGAGGCCCTGGCGCGGGTCGGAGGCATTTATGTTCCCCCCACCGCAACAACTCCGCCGATGTTCGCCGGGAAAAGTGTCGCCCTCTTCGACATCGTGTTAACGATGCACGGGCTCCATGATTTCGGCCGCGAGGTGCGCAATACGAGAATGGTTCGCATCGGTGGGACGACAGTCCGGGTCTTGTCCCTCGAACGTATCATCGCCAGCAAGAAGGCAGCGAATCGGGAAAAGGACCGGCTCATGCTTCCCGTGCTCGAAGACGCCTTGGCCACCCTGAAGTCCACGCGAAGGAAGTAGGTCCCGTCGCTGGCAACTCGTTGCCTTGTCAACGGCCTGTCACGAAGCCGCGGCGGCGCAGGAGTCCGCGCGACAGGACCCAGGCCGCCGGGCCGCTCGCGAGACCGAGCAGCCCGACCCAGGCGAGGTCGCGCCCGCCGATTGGCACCCCCAGCCAGCAGACCAGGAACGGCCCGGTGCAGATGAGGATCGCCCCGGGCCACCCGCCCGGGACGCGGAACGGCCGCGGAAGATCGGGCCGGCGACGCCGCAGCGTCAGGAAGGACACGTAGAGCAGCGTGTAGATCCCGAGGTTCAGCCACTGGTTCCAGACGACGATGCTGACGAATCGATCCACCGTCAGGGCGATGACCGTGTAGACGATCCCGTCGAAGAGTAACGACGCCCACGGCGCGCCGGTGCGGGCCCCCAACCGCCCGAAGAACTGTGGAAAGCGCCCTTCGCGGGCCAGGACGAACGGCACGCGCGTGTTGATCATCAGGGCACCGTGGAAGAGCGCCAGGTTGCTGGCGAGGGCCGCGAGGGCGATCCACCCTCCGAGCCAGGCGCCGCCCAGCAGCCGTCCCAGAGTCGAGAAGTGATGATCGCCCCACGCCGCGTAGGCGGGATCGACCGACAGACCCACGACGACCGGCAGGACGTAGGTCAGGAGCAGGATCGGCAGGACGATGGCATAGGCCCGGCCGTAGGTCCGCGCCGGGTCGCGCACCTCGCCCGCGATGATCGACACCGAGTCGAGGGTGTTGTAGCACCACATCCCGAACATCAGAGCCAGGCCGAGCCCTTCGACCATCCCCTTCCCCTCGGCGACCAGCGGCCGCAGGACGTCGAGGCGCAGGTGCGGCGCCCCCAACACGACGAAGACGATGAACGGCCCGAGGATGAACAGGGTGAAGCCGACCGCGATCCGGCCGCCGGCCCGGATGCCATACAGATTGAGCCCGACGAACAGCCAGATGACGGCGACCCGCACCATCCGCTGTTCCGCCCCGCCCAGCTCGGGGATCCAGTACCGGAGATACTCGGCGAACAGGATCGGGTAGATGGTCGTATCGGCGAGCATCTTGATCCAGTACCACCACGCCGCCTGGAATCCCCAGAAGTCGCCGAGCGCCAGCGACACCCAGCGCACGAATCCGCCCTGCTCCGGAAGGGCCGAGGCGAGCTCGCTCGCCACCAGAGCGTGCGACAGTCCCCAGAACAGGAGCATCAGGACGAGCAGGAGGGGGGCGGCGCCGGGGCCGCCGTCACGCACCATCGCTTCGAGGCCGAATGGCCCCGAGGAGACGAAGACGAAGAGAGTGCCGGCGAGGGTCAGAACTCCAAGGCCCCGACGCAACCCGCCCGCCGGCCCGGATGGGCGCATGATCCGCGGAGTCTAACACGCGCGCCGCGACGGCCCG
>JANNTZ010000358.1:0-3362 GCA_031394595.1 Acidobacteriota bacterium | reverse complement strand
GCTGGCGGACCTCGCCCGGCTCCGCCCGCTAGTAGCCGCCGGCCATGCGTAGAGGCAGCGGAGATGCTCGGCTCGGGTAGGGGCGCCGGCGCTACTTCTCGTTGGGGGGCGCGGGCCAAACGCCGGTCACGAAGCTGAGTTCGCTCCGAACGGGTCGGCGTCGGGGAACTGATGCACCTTTTCTCGAACCATCTTCGTGGCCGGGCACGAGTGGGCTGTTTCGGTGCCGACGGTCGGTTGAGTGACAGGCACTGCAGCCATGGCGACCAAGAGGAGCGCTCGGGTCATGGTCCCCCATTTTCGGGACAAGGCTACGAATGAAGTCTCGACCCGCCGCGAGTCGGCGTCAAGATGTTTCTCGTGCAAACGGGGGGCGGGTTCCTTGTTGACTCCTTCGTCACGGATCATCCCCATACTGCTCGCTCAGACTGCGATGTGGACTGTGCGGATCCGATTCAGGTTTGCGCTTGCGGGAAGTGCGCTCGCCGGAGCCATCCTGATCGCCGTTTCCACCCTCCGGTCGGAGATGGCAGCGCCTCTCCCCGGCCTGGTGGCAGACCTCAGATCATCTCGAACGTTTGGTACTTGGCCGCCCGGCGGCTGTACCGCCTCCCATTTTCGACCGGGCCCGAGGGATGCGAGTTTTCAGAAGTTGTCTGATCCGCGACAATTACATTTGCCGGGTCGCGACAATTACTTTTGCCGGTCTCGGTCGTCCTGACGGGCTGTGGTAGACCCCTGACCTCCAAGGGGGGTCATGGTCACCGACAGCCAGGTCAGGCTACTGAGGCAGAAACTGATGGAAGGAAAGAGGCAGATCGCGGCGGCAGCGGTGGCCGGGATGAGCGAAAGGACTGCGCGGACCTGGAAGGATGGCTTGCTGCCGTCGGCGTCGAAGGCGCCGCGGGGGTGGCGTACGCGACCGGATCCCTTCGGCGAGGTCTGGGAGACCGAGCTGGTGCCACTGCTCCTGAGGGATGAGGAGCGGATTCCGGAGGCCAGGACGCTCCTGGCCGAGTTGGAGAAGAAACAAACGGGGCGCTTCAGCGAGGGTCAGATCCGGACGCTGCAGCGGCGGATGCGGGACTGGAGAGCACTTCACGGGCCGGAGCGGGAGGTGATGTTTCCCCAGGAGCATGTTCCCGGACGTGAGTGCGCGTTGGACTTCACTCGCTGCAGGGATCTCGGGGTCACGATTCGTGGCGAGCAGTTCGACCATCTACTGTTCGAGTTCGTGCTGAGCTTCAGCGGGTGGACGTGGGCGTGCTTGGCGTTCTCGGAGACCTTCGAGGCACTTTCGATGGGTTTGCAGGGGGCGTTGTGGGAGCTGGGAGGATGCCCCGAGGTAGCACGCTCGGACAATCTGTCGGCGGCGACCCACGAACTCAAGCTGACGGGCGGGCGGACACTGACCCGGCGCTATCGGGACCTGCTGGACCACTACGGGATGCGCTCCAGCCGGATCCGACCCGGGGAGTCCCACGAAAACGGGGTGGTGGAGCAGAAACACCACCGGACCAAGAGGGCCATCGCCCAGGCGCTTGTGGTCCGCAGCGGCAAGGACTTCGCGAGTATCGATGAATACGAAGTTTTCGTGCGGGAGGTGATCGCGGAGTCGAATCGGTCTCGCGGACCGAAGCTCTCGCTCGATCGGGAGAGACTCCTACCCCTGCCGTCCTCGGCGGTGCCATTCCACACGACGTTCCACCCCCACGTGACTTGCTGGAGCACGGTGAGAGTAGGGGGGCGGATCTACTCTGTGCCCTCCCGGCTCATCGGCCACGACGTTGAAGTGAGACAGCAGCCGGACACGGTCGAGGTCTTCTACGCCGGGAAGTTGGCGGAGACGATGCCGCGGATTCGTGGGGAGAAGACAGCGCGTATCGACTACCGACACGTGATCTGGTCGCTGGTACGGAAGCCGGGGGCCTTTGCGCGCTACCGTTACCGGGAGGAATTGTTCCCCTCGCTCACCTTCCGCAAGGCCTACGACGCCCTGTGCGCCCGGCCGACCGGGCGCGCGGACATCGAGTACGTCCGGATCTTGCACTTGGCCGCGAGCACCATGGAGTCAGTGGTGGAGACTGCGCTGGCCACGTTGCTCGCCAGCGGGGAGGAGTTCGACTATGCACGCGTGAAGCAGCTCGCGGCGCCGGAGCCGCAGACCGTGCCCTCCGTGTCGATCCCCAAGGTAGATCTAGCCCTCTACGATCGAATGCTCGCGGCGACGGCGGGTGCAGCATGAAACGAAAGGACACCCAGCACCTCCTCGATCGGCTGAAGAAGCTCCTTATGGACCTCAAGCTCAAGACCGCGGCTTCCGAGCTGGGGCCTCGGCTGCTGAAGACGAGCGGTGACGAGGCCCTCCCTACCGTCCTCGACGTGATCGAGATCGAGGCCAAGGAGAGAGACGATCGGCGGATCGAGCGTCTCCACCGCGCCTCCCACCTCCCCGCGGGCAAGACCTTCGATACCCTCGACCGGTCGCGCTTGCCGAGAACCCTCGTCCAGAAGCTCGAGGACCTCTCCGCAGGTGCCTGGGTAGAAGAGGCCGCAAACGTCCTCGCCTTCGGCCTCCCCGGCGTAGGCAAGAGCCACGCCGCTGCGGCACTGGGACATGCCTTGATCGAGCGCGGTTACTCGGTCCTCTTTACACCCACCTTCCGCCTGGTCCAGGAGCTGCTGGCCGCCAAGCGGGACCTGGAGCTGCCACGAGCCCTGCGCAAGCTCGACCTCTTCGACGTCTTGGTCCTCGACGACATCGGGTACGTCCAGCAAACGCCGGAAGAAGTCGAAGTCCTCTTCACCCTGATGGCCGAGCGCTACGAGCGGCGCTCGATCCTCATCACATCGAACCTAGTCTTCAGCGAGTGGGACCGGATCTTCAAGAACCCCATGACCACCGCCGCCGCCATCGACCGGCTCGTCCACCACTCGGCCATCCTGGAATTCAACGTGCCGAGCTACAGGACGGCCGCCGCCAAGCGGAAGGGCGACAAGACCCCCGACCCTCCCCCCACCGAGGCACACCCGTAAGTGATGCAAAACCGGTCGAACCCCAGGTCGTCCAAGGAGCGTAGCGTTCGTCCTGGGGCATCCTGGGCCCTCGATTCCCGATCGATCCATCCCCGGATCCCGCTGGGGGCCGTACTGGCGTTCGATCGTGGCGACCCTCCGCTACGCGCCGTCTCGCTTCGCTCGCCGGCGCTCCGCTACGTGTCCCCACGATCGCCTGAACAGACGGGCTGCGACACAACGCCCGAAACCAAGGACGGCCATGAGGTCGCCACGGCTCCTTACTACCTGGACCGGACCGGCAAGTCTAGTTGTCGCGCACCGGCAAGAATAGTTGACGCGGCTCA
>JANNTZ010000336.1:0-2697 GCA_031394595.1 Acidobacteriota bacterium | reverse complement strand
ATCACTTCCTGGCGGAAGAGCGCCTCTTGGAAGAACACGGGTATCCCGGCCTCGCCAGTCAGCAAGGGGACCACAAGGCATACCGCCTGAAGGTCGCTGCGCTATGCCGAGATACCATTGATCACAAGGATTCAGTACCCGCAGAACTCCTCGAATTCATGAGGGAGTGGTGGGTCCGCCACATCCTGGTAACAGACATGCAGTACCGGTCGTATCTCATAGAGCGCGGCGTCAAGTAGAGTGGGCTAACAACGCCATGAGACTGCGCCTCCTGTCGCGGGCGGTCGCAGCGGAGCGGAATGCAGCCCCGGAGCGACGTTGCCGGCCACTCACCCCGGTGCTACCCCAACTTCCGCAGTTGTTCCTCCTCGGCGGCTTTTATGAGGCGCGCGCGGCGCGTAAGTCGTGTGACTGTGTGACGGCGCAGTGCGGAAGGCGCATGTAGTGCCGACCTACCCTCTTGAACCGGGAGTTCCCGTCTGAGATAACACGGCGCGAGGGACACGCGTGTATCTGCGCCGCAGCGACCGCACGAAGAACGGCAAGACGCACACGTACTGGAGACTGGTGCGCTCGGTCCGGTGCCACGGCAAGGTGGTGCAACAGACCGTGGCGCAGCTCGGCGAGCTGGATGCCCACGGGCGCGCCAAGGCCCAGGCCCTGGCGCGCGCCATCACCGGCGGCTACGTGCAGGCGGATCTGTTCGAGGCGCCGGTGCAGTCCGGGGCGACGGTGGCGGTGCGTCTGGATCGGGTGCGCCTGGAGCGCGGGCGGGCGTTCGGTGACGTCTGGCTGGCCTGGACCCTGTGGCGGGCCCTGCGCCTCGATGCCGTGTGCGCCGATCTTCTGCCCGAGGGACGCGAGGCGGTACCGTGGTCGACCATGGCCGCCGTGCTGGTGATGGCGCGCCTGTGCGAACCGTCGAGCGAGCTGCACATCGCCGAGCGCTGGTACGGCCGCACCGCCCTCGAAGATCTGCTCGGCCTGCCGGCGGAGCAGGTGAACGACGACCGGCTGTACCGCGCCCTGGACCGGCTGCTGCCGCACAAGACCGCCCTCGAACAACATCTCCGGACGCGACTCGGGGAGCTGTTCGCCCTCGACTACGACCTGCTGCTCTACGACGTGACCTCGACTTACTTCGAGGGTCTGGCGGAGGCCAACCCCCTGGCGCAACGCGGCCACAGCCGCGATCACCGGCCCGACTGCAAGCAGGTCTGCCTGGCGTTGGTGGTCACCCGGGACGGCATGCCGCTCGGCTACGAGGTCTTCCCCGGCAACCGCGTGGACGTCACCACCGTCGAGGAGATCGTCGGCACCATGGAGGCGCGCTTCGGCCTGGCGCAGCGCATCTGGGTCATGGACCGCGGCATGGTCAGCGCCGACAACATCGCCTGGCTGCGGACCACCGGCCGGCGCTACCTGGTCGGCACCGCCAAGAGCGACCTCAGGAAGTGGGCCCGGGAGATCGCCGAGGAGCGCGACTGGCGGCAGGTGCGCGACGGCGTCGAGGCCAAGATCGCTCCCGGTCCGGACGGTCAGGAAGTCTTCCTGCTCTGCCGCTCGGTGGAGCGCCGCGCCAAGGAGCGTGCCATCCACGCCCGCTTCCAGGCGCGCATCGAGGAGGCACTGGGCCGCCTCGAGCGGCGTGTCGCAGACGCCCGGCAGCCTCTCGACCGCGGCCTCCTGGAGCGCCAGATCGGCCGCCTCCTGGAGCGCAACCAGCGCGCCGCCGCCCGCTACCAGATCCGTCTCGTCGACGACCGACACGCCGCCTCGCGCCTGAAGCTCATCTGGTCGGCCCGCCCGGAGTGGGACGATTGGGCCCGTACCAGCGAAGGCTGTTACATCCTGCGCACCAACGTGCTCGACTGGAGCCCCGAAGATCTGTGGCGCACCTACATCCAGCTCACCGAGGCCGAGGCCGCCTTCCGCATCCACAAGAGCGAGCTGTCGATGCGTCCCATCTGGCACCAGAAGGCCGCGCGGGTCCAGGCGCACATCTTCGTCTGCTTCCTCGCCTACGTCTTATGGAAGACCCTGGAACAGTGGCAAAGGCGGGCGGGACTTGGCAACAGCCCGCGTCTCATCCTCGACGAGCTGGCCACCATCAGGAGCACCGACGTCATCCTGCCGCTTGCCGATCCGCCCGGTCGTGAGATCCGCATCCGCTGCGTCGTCCGACCCGACAAGACCCAGGCGGCGCTCATCGACCGCCTCGGCCTGAAGCTGCCGGAACGGCTCCGAATACCGCCGGCCATCAACGAAATGTAGTGCCGACCACACCACCTAAGTCGTTGAAAACCCGAGATCGACCCCCTCGAAATGCGGAAGTTGGGCTAGGCGGACCCGGCCCGGGCGCCCGAGCGCCTATCGGGCGGGCCAGCTCCAGACCAGGGCGGGACCGATCTGCCAGTAGTCGGCGTCGCCGTCCGCAGTGAAGAGGGTGATCTCGGTCCCTTCCAGGATGCGGCCGTGGATGCCGAGGCCGAAGTTGGTGCCGAGGCGCCAGTAGATCCCGGTCTCCGCCCAGTAGCCGAGAGAGTCGTCATCATCGGAAACGGAGCCGAAGAAGAAGTCATCGACGTCGATGCCGGCCCAGACGAACGACACGCCGCCGGAAAGAAAGACCCGGGTGCGGCCTTTCTTGCCCCAGACCTTGGACGCGCCGAAGCTGGTCTCGTTCACCACGCCGAC
>JANNTZ010000335.1:0-2386 GCA_031394595.1 Acidobacteriota bacterium | reverse complement strand
CGCTCCGGCGACCTCACCCCGGTCTACGTCCCCAGCGTCGAGGACGAGGCGATCAGAGACATCACCCGGGCGCGCGAGGATGCGATCGCCGACCTCAAGGCCGCCAAGTTCCGCCTCCAGGCCTTCCTCCTGCGCCTCGGCCTCCACGACACCGGCAGGGCCAACTGGAACGCGCCTCACCTGCGCTATCTCGCCAAGGTTGTCTGCGCCACCCCCGCCCAGCAAATCGTCTTCCAGGAGTCCGTGCGCGCCGTCGACCAGCAGGTGGAGCGCGTCCAGCGTCTCGAGGCGGTGCTCGCCGAGCACGTCCCGTCCTGGCGCCTGTACCCGGTCGTCCAGGCCCTCCAGGCTCTGCGCGGCGTCCAGGACACCGTCGCCACCATCATGGTCGCCGAGATCGGCGACCTCACCCGCTTCGACAACCCCCGCCAGCTCGCCGCCTTCCTCGGTCTCATCCCGAGCGAGTACTCCAGCGGTGAACGCCGCCGCCAGGGGTCCATCACCAAGGCCGGCAACGGCCACGCACGCCGCGCTCTCATCGAGGGCGCCTGGGCCTATCGCTTCCCGGCCAAGGTCTCGGTCCACATCCAGAAACGACTCGAGAACCTCCCCAAGCCGATCCAGGACATCGGCTGGAAGGCTCAGGTGCGATTGTGCAAACGCTTCCGCCGCCTGACCGCCCGCGGCAAGCACCCGAACGTCGCCGTCACCGCCGTGGCGCGCGAGCTTGCCGCCTTCATGTGGGCCATCGCAAGAGAGGTCCCGATCACGGCGTGACATGACATCACGTTCCCGATTCACGGCAGGGTGGGGGAAGGGGCGCGGCCCCGGTGCGGCGCAACCCTCGAGAGCGTTACGAGGCGGCTTCTGCCGACCCTCGCTCCTAGACCGAGGCAGGCGCCTGACGGACATCTGTAAGGTGGTACCCAACCCACGGATATCAGCAGGATCAACCGTCGACGTTACTGGCCTCGCCTCTTCCTCGACTCTGCCACTTCCACGGAGCAACTCCATGTAGCACCACCCGTCCCCTCGATCTTGACAACGGAAGTCATATCAACGCTCCGGTTCAGGCGCGGTGGGCAAGCGCGGACGTCCGAGCGATGCGAGCCCGCCGCCCACCGCCGCCTGCAACCGGTTGTTAGGCAGCTCGGTGAAAGCAAGCGTGTACATCGGTGTTCGGTTAGCGACGTCGATCTGATTGAAGGATAAGAAGGTTGCGAAAGGGCCACGTCCTCTGTTCTCATAGGGTTGGCAACGACCTTTGAGAAGGAGGAGACGCCGTGGCCCGACGACAGTCTATCGGAATCCGCCAGGAGTTGACCAGCCTGATCCCGACCCGGCAGTTGAACCGCCTCGCACGCCTGAGCGGCCTGGTCCGGCGACGCCGCAAGATCGATCCGATGGAGTTGTTCTGGACCGTGGTCCTGGGGTTCGGCACCGGCCGGGCGAGGACGCTGGCCGGGATGCGGCGGGCGTACCAGAAGAGCACCGGGGCGACGCTGGTCCCATCGGCCTTCTACGACCGGTTCACCAAGTCCCTGGCGGTGTTCATGCGTCGGGTGGTGGAGGAGTTGCTGGAGAAGCTCCAGGAGACCGAGGCGAAGTTCAGCGGGCTGCTGCGGTCGTTCCAGGACGTCGTGGTGACCGACTCGACCGTGGTGAAGCTGCACGACCTTCTGGAGAGACGCTTCCCGGCCTGCCGGACGAACCATACGAAGGCGGCCGCCAAGCTGCACGTGGTGATGAGTGTCCGGGGCCAGGGACCGCGGACGGTCAAGCTGACCTCGGGCCGGAAACATGACGGGCCGGTGTTCCGGGTCGGGCGCTGGGTGCGCGACCGACTCCTGATGTTCGACCTGGGGTACTTCCGGTATCAGCTGTTCGACTGCATCGACCGCAACGGCGGCTACTTCATCTCGCGGCTGAAGGAGAACGCCAACCCGGAGATCACCGCCACCCTGAGACAGTGGCGGGGGCGGAGCGTCCCCTTGGTCGGGGAGCGGCTGCGGGACGTCGTCGAGCGTCTGCAACGCGAGACGCTGGACGTCGAGGTGGAGGTCGCCTTCCGGCGCCGGGCGTATGGGGGGCGTCGGTCGGGAGCCCGCCGGTCCCTGCGCCTGGTCGGGGTGAAGAATGAGGACACCGGACGCTACCATCTCTATGTGACCAACATTCCGCCCGAGAGACTCACGGCGGAGCAGGTGGCGCGGGTCTACGCCGGCCGCTGGCAGATCGAGCTCTTGTTCAAGGAGCTGAAGTCGCACTACCGGCTGGAGGACCTGCCGAGCCGGAAGCCGCACATCGTGGAGGCGTTGCTGTACGCCACCCTGGTGACGCTGGTGGTCAGTCGCCGCCTGCTGCGGGCGGTGCGGCAGGCGCTGCG
>JANNTZ010000312.1:0-9656 GCA_031394595.1 Acidobacteriota bacterium | reverse complement strand
CGCGCTGGCATGGACGCAGGCCCAGGTCCAGCTGCACCATCTCCGGATCAGCAGTGACGAGGCGCATCTTTTCCAGCGCCTGGCCAATCGCCTGCTCTACGCCGATCGCACCTTGCGCGCGGGACAGCAGGAGCTGGCCGGGAGTCACGCGGGACCACCCGGGCTCTGGGCCCACGGCATCTCCGGAGATCTGCCAATCGCCGTGGTGCGCATCGAGAGGGACGAGGAGCGGGACGTCGCGGGACAACTCCTGCGGGCGCACGAGTACTGGCGCTTGAAGGGCGTGTCCGCCGATCTGGTGATCCTGAATGCGAAGGGCACCTCCTTTGCGCAGGATCTCCAGCAGTCGGTTGAAGCCATGGTCCGGGCAAGCCAGTCCGCGATCGGGCACGAGACCCATGGGGAACATGGAAGCGTCTTCGTACTGCGGGAGGATCTCCTGCCGCCTCAGGATTTGGCCGCCCTGCGCTCGGCGGCGCGCGTGTTGATCCTGGCGAGCCGGGGTTCATTGTCCGAACAGACGATCCGTCTGGAACGGTCGAGACCGGGGCCGGTTCCTCCGTGGCTCCGCCCGCGCGCGTCCGGGAAGGCTGAGAGCCTCTCCGCTCCGGCGCTGGATCTCGAGTTCTGGAACGGCCTGGGAGGATTCACGCCGGACGGCCGCGAATACGTCACGGTCCTGGACAAAGGGAAGTCGACGCCGGCTCCCTGGATCAACGTGGTGGCGAACCCGGCATTCGGATTCCAGGTTTCCGAATCGGGCTCGGGGTACACCTGGTCGGTGAACAGCCGGGAGAACAAGCTCACGCCCTGGTCGAACGATTGGGTCAGCGACACGCCGGGCGAGACGTTCTATGTGCGCGACGAGGACAGCGGGTTGGTCTGGGGGCCGACCTGCCTCCCGATCCGCGAAGAAGCCTGGCCCTACGTCATCCGGCACGGCCAGGGGTACAGTCGCTTCGAACACACATCCCACGGCATCGCGCTCGATCTTCTGCAGTTCGTGCCGCGGCGCGATCCCATCAAGATTTCCCGCCTCACCCTGGAGAACCGGTCCGGCCGCAAACGGCGGCTTTCGGTCACGGCCTATGTGGAGTGGGTGCTGGGCGAGGCGCGCACCGGTGCAGCCCCTTTCGTGGTGACCAGCATCGACGCCGCGACCGGGGCCATGTTCGCGCGGAACGCCTGGAACAGGGAGTTCGCGAACCGGGTCGCCTTCGCCCACCTGGTCGGGCACGCGACCTCCTGGACCGGCGATCGCCTCGAGTTCCTGGGCCGGAACGCGGGTCTCGATCATCCCGCGTCGCTGGAGCGCGGAGAAGAGTTCTCGGGGACCACCGGAGCCGGACTGGATCCATGCGCCGCTCTGAAGACCATCGTGGAGCTCGGGCCCGGAGAGCGCACCGAGGTGCTGTTCCTGCTGGGGCAGGGCGAGAGTCGTGAGGAGTCCCGTTCGCTCGTCGAACGCTATCGCGAGACGGACTGCGACTCGGTTCTGGTCGAAGTTCAAGAACACTGGGACCAGGTGCTGGGGACGGTGCAGGTCAGGACTCCCGACCCCTCCATGGATCTTCTTCTCAACCGCTGGCTTCTTTATCAGACGCTCTCCTGCCGCATCTGGGCCCGATCCGCTTTCTATCAGTCCAGCGGGGCGTATGGTTTCCGCGACCAGATCCAGGACGTCCTCGCCCTCGCGGTGACCAGGCCCGATATCTTGCGCGAGCATGTGCTGCGGGCCGCTGCCCGGCAGTTCAAGGACGGGGATGTCCAGCACTGGTGGCACCCCCCCACGGGCCGCGGCGTGAGGACCCGGGTCTCCGACGACCGACTCTGGCTTCCCTATGCGGTGGCCCATTATCTCGAGACCACCGGAGACCGGGTGGTGCTGGACGAAGCGGTTCACTGGCTCGAAGGGGCGCCACTGGAGGGTCACCAGCAGGAAGCGTACTTCGAGCCCACGGAATCGAAGGAGCGCTCGACGCTGTTCGAACATTGCGCGCGGGCCCTCGATCGGAGCCTCGCCGTGGGCAGCCACGGCCTGCCCCTGATCGGCGCCGGGGATTGGAACGACGGCATGAACCGTGTGGGCCGCGAGGGCCGGGGAGAGAGCGTCTGGCTGGGCTGGTTTCTCCTCGCGAACCTGGGAGCGTTCGCCCGGATCGCCGACCGGCGCGCGGAGGGTGAGCGTGCGGCGCGGTGGCGGATGAGGGCCGCTTCTCTGCAGGCTTCCCTGGAGCGGGAGGCGTGGGACGGCGAGTGGTATCGACGCGCTTTCTTCGACGACGGAACGCCGCTCGGGTCGGCGGCGAACGAGGAATGCCGGATCGACTCGATCTCACAGTCCTGGGCGGTCCTCTCCGGCGCCGGCGACAGGGAGCGGGCACGCCAGGCCATGGAATCCGTGGAGCGCCAGCTCGTCCGGCGCGAGGACCGGCTTCTGCCGCTTCTCTCCCCGCCATTCGACCGGACACCCCTCGACCCCGGATACATCAAGGGATACCCGCCCGGAATCCGGGAGAACGGCGGGCAGTACACCCACGCCGCGATCTGGTCGGTCATGGCGTTCGCCGGGTTGGGCGAGGGAGACAAAGCCTTCGACCTGTTCGATCTATTGAACCCGATCCACCATGCAAAAAGTCGTGCGGACGTTCACAAGTACAACGTGGAGCCTTACGTCGTGGCCGCGGACATTTATTCCGAGCCTCCCCACGTGGGACGGGGGGGATGGACGTGGTACACCGGGGCTGCGGCCTGGCTCCACCGTGCGGGACTGGAATCGATTCTCGGTTTCAGGAAGCGAGGTTCCGCGCTCTGCATCGATCCGTGCATTCCCCGCCGGTGGAAAGGCTTCGAGATCACCTACCGTCATGGCCGCACCCTCTACCGGATCACCGTCGAGAACCCGAAGGGGGTCTGCCGCGGGGTCTCCCGGGTCAGCCTCGACGGGGCCATTCTCCCGGGAGAAGCGATCGTCCCCCTGTCCGACGACGGTCGCGAGCATCAGGTCCAGGTCGTGCTCGGATAGGCGCCCCGGAAGGAGGCCTCCCGTGAACAATCGTCGCAACCACTTTGCACTTCTCATCTCTCTGGTGCTGACCTGGACCGCCGCGCCGCTGGCGATCGCCGCCAGGCAGCCGGCGAAGATCGAAGGTGTCCCGCGTTTCGGCAACGTGTTCGTGATCATCGGCGAGAACACCGAGCTTATACAGATCAACGCACAAAACACGCCCTACCTCGCCACCGAGCTGCTGCCTCGCTCGGCATGGCTGACCCACTACTACGGGGTCACCCACTTCTCGCTCGCGAACTACATCGCCATGACCTCCGGCCAGTACACCGCCTGTCAGCAGGGTGACTACGGGCCCGAGGATTGTCACCAGAACCTCGACAACCTGTTCAACCAGTTGACCGCGGCCGGCATCTCATGGAAGAGCTGGATGGAGTCGATGCCTGAGCCCTGTGCGCTCGAGAGCGCGGGCACGTCCAAGACGCTCAACGGTTATGCCGTGAAGCACAACCCCGCGGTGTACTACGACAACATCGAGGGCCTGTACGGCGTGTGGTCAGCGACGTCGACCTCGGCCCTGTGCAAGGCGCAGGTGGTGCCCGCCGGCACGACCGGGCCCAACGACATGCGCTACTTCGACTCCGCGCTCGCGAAAGGGCGGGTGCCGCGGTTCAACCTGATCATCCCAAACGAGTGCGAGAATGGGCACGACACCTGCCAGCCCAACCCACCATCGGCGACCGGCCAGTTCGACGAATTCCTGCGACGCGAGGTACCGAAGATCCTCGCATCGCCCGCGTTCGGCACGAACGGGGTGTTGATCATCACCTACGATGAGGGCACCTCGACGGCCGGGGGCGGCGGCGCGAACGGCTCGACGCCGTGCAACGCCTGGTTCGACTGTCCCAACTTCTTCGACGGCGGGGGGAACGTTCCGTTCCTCGTGATCAGCAACCTGGCGAAAATCGGCGTGTTCGACACGTACGTGCGCGATCACTACGGCCTGCTGCGGACTCTCGAGAACGGCTTCGGGATCCGGCAGTACCTCGGGGAGGCCGGCTCGGCCCACCCGATCGCCGACATCTGGAAGTGACCTTCGTCAGAGCAGCGCGTCGCAGTAGGGGTAGGGCACCAGCACCTTCACGCCCTTGGAGGTGACCAGCACCTGGTCGCCGAGCTTGACCCCGTCCCGGCCGCCGATTTCGCCGCAGTAGAGCTCCACGACCAGCGCCATGTTCTCCTGCAGGACACGATCGCCGTTCGGCTGCGGGTCGTCGGGGTAGGCGACGCTCGGGCTTTCCTCCTCCAGGCCGACGCTGTGGATCATGACCTCGTAGCGCTGCGGCATGAACTTCCGTGGAAGCCGTGGTGCCTTGGCGGCGAGCTCGCGGCAGGTGATGCCGGGCCGGACCATCTCACGCAACGCGAGCAACCAGTCGTGCGCGGTGCGGTAGGCGTCGCGCTGCGCCGGGGTCGGGGGGCGATCGCCACACAGGAAGGTGCGCGACACGCAGAAGAAGTAACCCTCGACGCCGATGGTGTCGGTGTCGACGTAGACCAGGTCGCCCGGTTCGATGGCGCGCGCGGTCGCCTCGGCACGCCACGGGTTGGTGTTCGGCCCCGAGCAGACGGTGCTGGTGGCGAGGTGCTCGCCGCCACGCCGCAGCAGGGTGTCCGCCAGGATCGCCAGCAGCTCGCGCTCGCGGGCCCCGGGTGCGATGGCGCGCTCGAGATTCCCCAGCATCTCCATCACGATCGCGCCGTTCAGTTCGAGCAGCGCGGCCTCCTCGGGGGTCTTGATCTCGCGCGCCGCCGTCGTGACCGGCGCCGCGTCGACGATGGCGATCCCTTCGCGCTGGAGGGCGAGAAACCCGGGCGTTCCCAGCCGGTCGACGGCGAGCCGGTTCGAGGTGACGCCCAGCTCGCGCAGCGCGGCGACCGTCTGCCGGGCGAAGATGGCGGCATGCGCCGCCGTGTCGTCGTAGAACTCCCAGGCGTGCATCGGCCGCACGTCGGCCTCGAAGCTTTTGAACAGGTGCATCGAGTTCGGGTGCTCGAAGAGGATGGCCCGCCCCTCGGCGGGGACCAGGGCGCAGCGGACGAACGTCGTGTTGCTCCAGATCGGCATCGCCGAGGCGCCGGTTGCGTAACGAACATTCGGCTCGTTGAACAGCAGGCAGGCCTCGATCCCCTGCGCGCGCATGGTGGCATGCAGCCGCGCCAGCCGGCCAACCCGCAGGCGTGCCCGGTCCACTCGATCCTCCATCAGCATGACATTCTCCCCGAGGGGGGGCGGACTGACGGTGCGGGAAGACCTGGCGGCGGACCAGCCCGCGCGGGGCGCCTGGTGGATTCCGTCCCGGTCAGTTACACAGAGGCCCATAGGGTGGCATGTCCCAGGTCTCGGTGCACTGCTTGTCCAGGATCTTCCCCGTGAACGCATCGATGCTGTAGGTCCACAAAGGTGTTCCCCGCCGGGCTCCGTTAACTCCCCAGAGGACGTAGGGGGGACGCCAGGTGGCAACCTTGACGGGCTCCTCGATCGTCAGCTCGACCTTCTAATCCCGTCTCTTGAGGTCGTTTTCGACGATTTCCCTGACCCTCTCCGGCGGGATCGTCGCGCGCTTCACCGCCCGCGGGTGTCTCCTTCAGCCTGAAGACACTCAGGGAATCGTCCAGGTGGACATACCTGGCCTTGAAGTACTGCCGCAGGTCCGGCGGAAGCCGGTACGGCCGCACGCCTCCCGGATCTCCTTGGGCAAGGGCGCCCATGGTCGCGAGCAGAACCCCCACGCCTGCGAGGCGGATCCACTGCATTCGTGGCCCGGGACTTCGATCGATGCGCGTGCGATCCTTCGACATGACGAAGACTCCCACCGATCGATCAACTACTACCACCGCCGGGCCGCCCCGACAAGTAGTATTCACGTCGTCGAACCCGAGGTTGACGCCATGGCCCTAGCTGGGCCTAAGATCCCGGCTCAAACTTCCGATGCGTTTTCCCGGCCCGGGCCGCACAAGCGCGGCAAGGGCACCGAGACCCTTCATGACACTCCAGCCAGGACGCCGCCTCGGCCCCTACGAGATCCTCGCAGCCCTCGGCGCGGGGGGAATGGGAGAGGTCTACAAGGCCCGCGACACGCGGCTTGACCGGATCGTCGCCATCAAGGTGCTGCCGGAGGACCTTTCGCAGCGTCCCGACCGGCGCGAACGGTTCGAACGCGAGGCGCGCGCCGTCTCCGCCTTCAGCCATCCGCACATCTGCACGCTCCACGACATCGGCCGCCAGGACGGAGTCGACTTCCTGGTCATGGAGCACCTGGAGGGCGAAACGCTTGCCGAGCGTCTGGCCCGCGGCGCGCTGCCGCTCGGGCAGGCGCTGCGCTGCGCCATCGAGGTCGCCTCGGCGCTCGACGCCGCCCACCGCCACGGCGTCACCCACCGCGACCTGAAGCCCGGCAACGTCATGCTGACGAAGTCGGGAACCAAGCTGCTCGACTTCGGCCTCGCCAAGCTGCGCGAGACCGGCTCCGGTCCGGGCGAAACAAGGTCGCCCTCCGGCAGCCCCGGGGGCGGGGGCGGCACCGCCGCGCTCTCGGGAATGCCCACGCGCAACCAGCCGCTGACCGCCGAGGGGACGCTGCTCGGCACGCTCCAGTACATGGCGCCGGAGCAGCTCGAGGGGCAGGAGGCGGACGCGCGCACCGACATCTTCGCGTTCGGTGTGGTGCTCTACGAGATGGTGACGGGGAGGAAGGCGTTCGAGGGGAAGAGCCAGGCGAGCCTGATCGCCGCGATCATCGGGCGCGAGCCGGCCCCCGTGTCGGCGCTTCAGCCGCTGACGCCGCCGGCGCTCGAGCGCCTCGTGAAGCGCTGCCTCGCCAAGGATCCGGACGACCGTTGGCAGAGCGCCCGGGACCTGGGGGCCGAGCTGCAGTGGATCGCGGGAAGCAGCCCGGAGGGCGGAGCGGGAATCGCCGCGGCGAGCGGGGCGGGAGCGGGCACCCCCGCGGCGTCCCGCGCCCGCCCGCTCTGGCGCGAGCGCCTGGCGTGGGGAGTCGCGGTCCTCGCGCTTGTGGCGCTGGCCGCGGCGCTGGCGTGGTTGACTCCCCTGCTCCAGAGCCCGGAGGTGCCGACGGGCCCCGTGGTGGTGTCGGTGCTGCTGCCGGAAAAGGTCACGCTCGACTCCAACGCCGGACCAGTGGCGATCTCTCCCGATGGGCGCCGCCTGGCGTTCGTGGCGCGGACCGCGGAGGACAAGAACTACATCTGGGTGCGACCCATGGATCGACCCATGGCCACCCTCCTCGCCGGCACCGAAGGAGCCGTCTGCCCCTTCTGGTCGCCGGACAGTCGCTTCATCGGGTTCTTCGCCGAAGGAAAACTGAAGAAGATCGATGCCTCCGGGGGGCCGGCGGAGACGCTCTGCAGCACTCTCGTCCCGGTGGTGGGCGGAACCTGGAGCCGTCAGGGTCAGATCCTCTTCGCTGCGGGTTACTCGCAGCCCGTGCTGAGTGTCCCGGCAGCGGGGGGAACTCCTGCGCCCGTCACCGCGATCGACACGGGGCGAGGTGTGACCGGGCACTCCTGGCCTTCGTTCCTGCCGGACGGACTCCACTTCCTGTACCTCGCGGGCACCGGGACCAGCGCGCAGATGAACGCCGTGTATCTGGCGTCCCTCGATAACCAGGATCCGAAGCCCCTTCTACCGAGTCCCTCGAATGCCCTCTACGCTCCTCCAGGCCGGCTCCTCACCTGGCGGGACGGTGCCTTGCGCGCGCAGCAGTTCGACCCGGCAACCAGCAAGGTGACGGGTGAAGGAGTCGTCCTGGCCTCCGACGTGCCCTTCAATCCCGGCCTGTCCAGCGGGCTCTTCTCCGTCTCGGAGACCGGCGTCCTGGCCTATCCGGCCGCCGCAGGCAGCGGCCTGCACCGACTCCTCTGGCTTGACCGCGTCGGGAAGCCGATCGGCTCGGTGGGGGCGCCGGGCAATTACTATTCCCCGCGTCTGTCGCACGACGGCCGCCGGGTCGCCGTGGACATGAGCGACCAGCAGAACAACGGCGACATCTGGATCCACGAGCTGACCCGGTCCGTGGCGAGCCGGTTCACGTTCGACCCCGCCAATGAGTCCGCTCCGATCTGGTCTCCGGTCGACGACCGGATCGCTTTCTTTTCCAACAAGGGGGGCGGACAGGAGCTTTACCAGAAAATTGCGACCGGCACCGCAACCGAAGAGCCGCTGCTCGGCTCCTCCGTCGGCCTCGAGCTGCCGACAGACTGGTCGGCCGATGGGCGCGTGCTGGCGTTCGACCTGCGTCAGCCGGACGGAGGGAGTGACATCTGGGTCCTCTCGATCCCGGATCAGAAGGCGACCCCTTTCCTTGCCGCTCCCTTCCACGAAGCCGGAGGCAACTTTTCCCCCGACGGGAAATGGATGGTCTACATCTCGGACGAATCGGGAAGGGACGAAGTCTACGTTCAGCCCTACCCCGGGCCCGGCGGCAAATGGCAGGTCTCGACGGATGGAGGGACGTGGCCGGCGTGGCGGCGCGACGGGCGCGAGATCTATTACGTCGCTCCGGGCGACCGCCTGATGGCTGCGGAGGTGACGACCTCCCCCCGCTTCGAAACGGGAACTCCGAAGCTGCTCTTCCAGGCCCATTTCAAGGTCGTCAGCAACATTCGCCAGTACGACGTCTCATCCGACGGCCGACGCTTCCTGGTGAATACACCGGTCGAGGGGGAGGGAGCGACGTCGATCACGCTGATCCTGAACTGGGCCGCGGCGCTGGAGCCGAAGTAGCCCGCAGTCGCTGCATCAGCGCCTTGAAGCGGGGGTCCTGGTGGGTGCGGGCGGGCCCGAGACGATTCCGTCTTCTCTCTAGATCCGGGCCCGGTCCGGTTGAGCGGGGCGATCGTCCGGGTCGGAAAGTGTCGTGGAACCCAATCCGGTCAGGCAGAGGGCGCCGGAAAGCACCACGATCCAACCTGCGCGGCTTATCAGGAAGGAAGATGCCGGGCGAGGTCGAGTCACGCTGTTCGACACAAGTCTATTCGCCTTTCTTCAGGATCTCCGCGAGCGCCTTGCGGACGTCGTCGATGTTGACGGCGTGGTCGGGTTGCTTGTGCAGCACCTTGCCGGCGGCGGAGCGAATGACCAGGCCATGGCTCTTGAACCCCAGATCCTGGATCGCCTTCCTGGCCTCGAGAGTCGACGCGTCGATGTTTTGAGCCTTCACCTCTCCCGGGAATTCCTGTTCGAGCCCGCTCACGGCGGGCTTCAACTTCGCGCACACCATTCAGCCGGGCAGGTAGTAGTAGGTCACCACCACCGGCGCTTTCGCCGGCGCCGGCTGAGTCTGCTGGGCCCATGTCATGCCCAGGGCGAGTCCCAACGCTGCAAGCAGCACTCCTGACACTTGAATCGTCCTTCCGCGCATTCAGCACCTCCCTGCGACGCAGCCCAATCTCAATCGAGGAGGTCCAGGCGTGATGCCTGAACTGGTGAATGACTGGGCCGATTGGAGGCATCGTACCATGCGCTCAAGGGGATCATTCTCGGACCTCCTATCCCTTACCCCGTCCGAGCTCGTCCAGAAGCAGATCGCGATCCAGAAGCCTGCGATCACGCGGGTCCTCGAGGAAG
>JANNTZ010000265.1:0-3862 GCA_031394595.1 Acidobacteriota bacterium | reverse complement strand
GGCCGGTGTCGTCACCCATCCCGCCTTCACGCGCATCCCGGCATCGGGATCGGCGGCGCCGATCCACGATGTCGGGGTCATCATCCTGGCCCGACCGGTGCTCGATCGGCCCTCGATCCCGCTGCCTCCGGAAGGCTTCCTCGATGCACTGAAAGCCGAGCATCGCCTCGTGCCGGGCATCGACGGGACGAAGTTCCTCGTGGTCGGATACGGGACGACGTTGTCATGGCCGCCTCCGACCTCCAGCCCCGCGGACGGGATCCGTCGAGCCGCCGAGGAGGGGTACCGGGCGCTCAACCGTTCTTACCTGACCGCATCGCAGAACCCGGCCACCGGCGACGGCGGGACGGGAGGTGGAGACTCCGGGGGCCCGGTGCTCTGGAAGGCCGCGGATGGCACGGAGATCCTCACGAGCATCACCAGCCGAGGAGACGCCGCCCTGGTGGGGATGTCGGTCAATTTCAGGATCGACACGGAGGACGCGCTCGGCTTCCTGCGAAGCGTGATCGACAGCCTGCCGGATTGAGGAAAGGGAGACTCGAAGCGATGCCGGGTCGCTACGGCATCTTCGGGCAGGCGGCGTCCTCACCCGCGACCCACCGCTTGAAGGCGCCGGTGATCTTCTTGAAGCCCATCTTCGGGACGTAGAGGACGACCTCCGTCCGATTGGCCCCGAGCGATCGGATGTCGGCGGCCATCATGTAAAGCCCGCCGGGTGGCGGCGTGTGGCCGACCCCGCGCGGCCGGTGGACCGCCTGCAGGGCGAACTCGGCATGGTGGGCGCCGGCCATCCGGAGCGTGGGGTTGTAATCGGAGGAGCTGACTTCCATGTAACCGCCGACATTGGCGCGGCGGTTCACGGTCACATCGAGGCAGGCGGCCGATTTTTCCTTCAGGAGGCCGTAGACCTTCTCGAAGCCACGATCGACGGCGATCTTTTCCGTTGTCGTCCCCCTGGCGCCCGCGGCGACTGCCACCACGAAATCCTGCCGGTTCTGCGGCACCTCGATGGCGGCGGCCGGGCGGGCAGCCCCCGCCGCCAGAACCAGCACGAACAGGACCACGGCCCTCTTCATGAATCGCCCCCCCTCGAATCCAGGGCGGAATATGGGCCCCGAAATCGGGGGAGGCAATGAATGTTGGCCGGGCGTCGCCAGAGCGGGGGAAGGGAGCGCCTCCCGGGCGCTGCGTGCGACGGTCGCACCATGTCGCGCTATCCTCTGAGGGAGCGGGTCGCCGGGCGAATACCGATCGGCGCGTCGGCCGACGAAGGATTTTGACCCACCGGGCCCTCTTACGGATCGCGGGACCGCGAGGAGAATCGGTGTCGGACACAACCCAGGCGGATCGGGTTCTGGTGAAGCGGCTCCTCCGGGGCGAGGAGGAAGCCTTCGAGGAGTTCTTCCGATCCTGCTTCCCGCGGCTGTACCGCTTCACGATGGCGCGGCTGGGCGGCGACGAGAACGCGGCCGAGGAGATCGTGCAGGCGACCCTCTGTCATGCGATCACGGTCCTGAAGACCTGGCGGGGGGAGGCGGCCCTGTTCACCTGGCTCTGCACCCTCTGCCGGCACGAGATGGGCGCATATCTCCGGCGTCAGGGGAAGGAACGGCTGACGATGGAATCCTGGGACGAATCGCCCGAGGTCCGGGCGGCGCTCGAATCGCTGGCGGGAGCCGCCGGCTCCGGACCCGAGGAGTCCCTGCGGCGCGGGGAAATCGCCCGCGTCGTCCAGACGATCCTCGATTTTCTCCCCGCCGGATACGGGGACGCGTTGGAATGGAAGTATGTCCTCGGGTTTTCCGTCAAGGAGATCGCCATGCGTCTGAACCTCAGCCCCAAGGCGGCCGAATCGCTGCTGACGCGGGCCCGGGAGGCCTTCCGCCGGGAATTTGCGGCGATGGGGGCGGTGCGATGAGCGGGCCTGACGACATGACCAACCCTCCCCGCGACGGCCAGGCGGAAGCCGCCGATCCGATCGCCCGCCTGCTGCGGGCGGCCGGCACCCGCCCGTCGGTTCCACCGGAGAAAGCGGGCCGGGTCCGGGCCGCCGTGCACCAGCACTGGCGAAGCACCATCCCGGCGCCCCGCCGGTCACGCTGGCTGGCATGGAGCGCCGTGCCCTTGGCGGTGGCCGGCGCATGGGCCTTTCTGGTGGCGTCAGGGGTGTGGGAGAGGATCCAGCCGACATCGCCGCCTGTCGTCTCCGTTGGCATCCTCGAACGTTTGGAGGGAACTGTGTCATGGCGGGAGCGTGCCTCGCCGGTGATCGGCGCGGCTCTCGACCCGGATACCGCCTTCGAGACCGGGGCCGACGGCCGTGTCGCTCTGCGGCTCGGGGGCGGCGCCTCGGTGCGCTTCGGCGCCGGCAGCCAGGCCCGTCTCCTGTCGGCGGCCGAGGTCTACCTGGAACAGGGTGCCGTGTACGTCGATACCGGTTCGGCGCCCGGGTCCGGGACGGCCGTGGTCATCCGGACCGCCCTGGGCAGCGTCCGCGACCTCGGCACGCAGTTCCAGGTGCGGGTGGCGGACGATGCGGTCCGGGTGAGCGTGCGGGAGGGGAGCGCGAGTCTCGAGCACCTCGGTCGGTCCCACGACGCCGCCTCGGGAACACAATTGACGCTGCGCCATGATGGTGAGGTCAGCCGCCGGGCGGTCCCGGCGTTCGGTCCGGAGTGGGACTGGGCCCAGGAAGCCGTGCCGCCGTTCGAGATCGAAGGACGGTCGCTCGGGGACTACCTCGACTGGGTGGCGCGCGAGACCGGGCTGAGCCTCGAGTACGCCGACGCCACGATCGTCGCCGATCGGCCCGGCATCGTCCTGCACGGGTCGATCGCCAGCCTGCGGCCCGACGAGACGCTCGACGCTGTCCTCCCGACCTGTGGGCTTCGTCATCGTCTCATGAACGGCTCGGTCATCATCGAGCGCGACTGAACCTCAATCACCCAAAGGAGGCATCCCATGAGAGCCATCTCACGAACCCGTTCCCTGGCATTCATCGCCGTGGCGCTGGTGGTGGGCCTCGCCACGGGCGCGGTCATGCTGCACGCGACGCCGGCCCAGTCCGGCAGTCTGCAGCGACCGTACACGACCTCGTTCCGGATCGCGGACTGCACCTTCCTCTCCCGGGGCGACGACAATCCGTATTTCATCCTGGATCCGGGACATCAGTTGATTCTCGAAAGCGTGGCAGGCAAAGAGGAGGTCGAGTTGCGGATCACCGTTCTCGGCGAGACGCAGGACATCACCCTGCCCGGCATCGGCGTGGTCAGGACGCGGGTGGTCGAGGAGCGGGAGTGGATCGATGGCGAACTGGCCGAGGTGTCGCGGAACTTCTTCGCCCTGTGCGCCGAGACCCGGGACGTCTTCTACTTCGGCGAGGATGTGGACTTTTACGAGGGGGGCGTCATCGCGAACCATCACGGATCCTGGCGCGCGGGGGTCAACAGCGCCCTGCCGGGGCTGATCATGCCCGGGACGTTTCTCCTCGGGTCGAGGTACTTCCAGGAGATCGCCCCCAGCGCCGCACTCGATCGGGGGGAGAACCTGGGAATGGATCTGACGGTCAAGGTCCCGGCCGGTGATTTCGAGGAGTGCGTGTCGGTGTTCGAAACGTCGGCGCTCGAGTCGAGCAGCACAAGTCACAAGATTTATGCGCCGGGGATCGGCCTCATCGTCGACGACTCGCTGGCCCTTGTCTCGTGGAGGCGGTGAACTGATGATCCAGAGGTGTCTCGCAATCGGCAAACGACATCATGAGCGCCGGCCTCTTCGGTCGCTACCATCTGAACGACCGGTGGCTGCTGGGGTTCGGAGTCGATCAGGCGGGCTACGACTTTGAACGCCCCTGGGCGACCCTGGG
>JANNTZ010000259.1:0-8007 GCA_031394595.1 Acidobacteriota bacterium | reverse complement strand
GCCACGACCAATGCCGACGGCAGCCTGGGGTACTTCAAGGGAGTGCGTCTGTATGACTACCGGCGCCATTGCACGAGCACGACCCAGGATTGTTCCAGCCTGTGGCCGGCGCCGCTCGACTCATCGAAGGGGCACTGGAGTCGCAACCCGGACGAGGCGTGCGGATTCGGCGGCAACAATCCACCTCAAGCGGGGGACCAGTGCGTCAGTCTGGTGAATTCATCTGGCCGATGCAGCATCAGCACCCATTTGACCTGCTTTGCAAATCTCGGCTGTCCTCTCGGAGAAACCTGTACCTACCATGGACAGTGCAGCGCGACTACAGCCCAACCCTGCCTCATGGACGTCGACTGCCCATTGGGTGAGACCTGCTGCCCCACGGGACAGTGCAACACCGCCATGCACTTCCCCGACCCGTCACTCGTCATGTACGGGGATGAACGGGCCTACGTCCCTTACAAGCATCCGGACATCATTGGCGGGCTGGATTGCCTGTCTGCGAAGGCAGTTTACAAGGTGTACGCCAACGGCGACTGGCTGACCATCGAATCGGACTTCACTCCCAACCTCGACGAGACGCAGCGTGGCGACAACCAGAGACGCTGCGTGTACGTAACCCCCGACGTGTGCGATGAAACACTGACTCCGACTTACACTCCTCCCGTCTGTCCCAAAGCCCAGGACCGGCCGCCGGTTCCTGAGAAGCCTGCCGTCGCGGCTTTGGGGCCGGGTGAGATCCAGGTGAGCTGGATCCCCCCGCAGCCCGGAGTCTGTCGCCTCGCCAACCCGGCGACCTGCTCAACTATCGCACAGTGTCCCACACCGGAACAGTACTGCTCCCTGGAGGACAACTGGGACGGCAGTTTCCATTGCCGGCTGGGACAGCCAAGGGCTTGCACCACGACGAGCGCCAACTGTTCCGACCCTGCCACACAGACCTGCGTTCCGGTGACACCCCAGGTCGGCGGTTATCGGCTGTATGCCGTCGAACTACCGGCAGATTTTGATGGTTACGAAGCGTGGCGCTATCACGCCACACGCCCGGTCCCCTTCGTGTCCCTTGGGTCAAGCCAAACCAGTTACCTGTTCACGGGGCTCGCACGTTGCTCACATCCCGGCAGCAACAGTTGTCTCGGAAACAATTCCTTCACCTTCCGCGTCGCGACGGTCGACAAGCTGGGCCAGGTCTCCGCGTGGTCGGTGCCATCCGACCCGATCTCGCCGACCGCCTCTGCCGAATTAATCCCGCCGCCGGTCAGCCTGAAGAGTGTCATCTGGACAGTGAACGATGCCACGCGGTCCAGGTGGGGGCTGTCCCCCGTGCGGAATCCGCGCGAGATGTCCGGGATCAAGTTGAACTGGCTGTTCGGTTCGTACACTAATCTCAGCGGCTTCCGGGTCTACAGGCGCGAGGCCGGGACCACCCAGTATTGCGCTCTCGTGCGGCAGGAGGCGGGGAGCACTCTCAATCCCTGTCCCGTGGACCGCAGCGATGGTTTGTACGCCGCCTACTCCACCACACTCAGCACCGGCCCCACCGGGTCCAACAACGACTTCCTCGACGCGACGGCGGTGCAGGGGGTGACTTACTATTACGCCGTCAAGGCGGTCACCGTGAACGGGACTTTGGAATCGGCCTACTCTCAAGAGATTGCCGCCTTGGCGATGGAACACGTCGCCCTACCCCTGTCACCCCCCCGCTACTTCAAGGCCTGGGCCCCCGACGCGCGCCCGTTCGTGAGTCTTGAGACCAACGGTGTGTATCTGCGCTGGTGCCCCAACCCTGCCGTCGAAGCCGTCACCGCCTACAAGGTGTATCGCGCCATCAATAACAACTCCCCGATGGGCCCCTTCACGGCGCTCGTCACGGTCCCGCCGGTCTGCCTCAACGGCAGCACCCGGTGCGAAATCAATTATGTGAATCCGGGCAACCCGTCCCTGGGCTTCAAGCTCGACCAGATCGCAACCTGCACCCCCGGCATCAAGGGCAACTGCAAGGTCATCGACAAGACCGTCACACAGCCAAGCACGGGGGTTGCCAGCAGCCTCATCAACAACGTTACTGTCTACAGCATCTACAACTATGTGGTCACCGCCCTGAGAGACAGCCAGGAATCTGGGTTCTCAGCGCAGAACGAGGCGTGGCCGAACTACAGCCCACTCTTTGCGCCCAGTGGTTCCCCGGTGCCGCGCTACGACCCGGATAATTTCCCGGACGCCTTCTGTGGCGATGAGGTGGCACAGGTTGAAAGCGACAAGGAAGCTGAGCGCCTGGCCGGCTTGATTGGCGCCGGAGCCCCAGACACCCTCGCCGTCGCTGACAACGACATCACTCAGCCGGATTCGCTGGCGCCCTATCAGATGATCGGCACACCGCCCATTTGCGTGGACTGCGGAGGTGGTGGGGGCGGCGGAAACGGGTCGCTTCCCAGCCCAGTCGCTCTCGTGCGGTTCGTCTACTATCACCTCGACCACTTGGGCACCCCGCGGGTGATCACGAATAGCACCGGCGGGGAGGTCAGCCGCCACCACTACATGCCCTTCGGCGAGGAGTTGCCGTGGGAGGCGATGGCCAGCACCAACAAGCGCCACTTCACCGGGCACGAACGCGATCCCGAGAGCGGGATGGATTACATGATGGCGAGGTACTACTCCTCCTCCCTCGGCAGGTTCATGGCCGTCGATCCGGGCGACGACACTGCCCTCGAAGAACCGCAGAGCTGGAACAGGTTCGCCTACGTCCGCAACAACCCGATCATTGGCACGGATCCCACGGGAATGCTCACGGACTGGAGCGATCCTCGTCGGGTTAGCGCAGAGAATCGATCCTTGCCTCAGGACGATTCTGGTGAGGGCACGCTCGACCGGATGATGGCTGAGGGTTGGGCGAAATACGGTCCTGGGGGCAGTGGGGACTCTCAGGAGGAATCAGAAGCCAGCGATCCCGAAGAAACGACCTATGATGCATCTGTTGGCCCAAGTCATCTCGGATTTGAGAAACTGATCCCTTGGAAGCCAATTGGCATCTGGATCAAAAAAATAGGGCCGAAGATATGGAAGTGGATAAAGGGCGGAGCGAAAGCCATCAAGAAGCCCAAGGGTGTTCCTGACGACTGGATAGCCAAGCCCTCAACGAGTGGGGGAGGGACCAAGTACGTAAACCCGCGCAATCCACACGATAGCGTGCGAGTGATGCCTGGTAAGCCAAACAGCCCCAACCCGGCGCAACAGCGCCCGTATGTAATTAGGATGAAAGATGGGAAGGCGCTAGATGTGAGCGGTAGACCAGTAGCCCCCGATTCACCGGAGGCACACGTTCCCCTTGATCAGTTCAGGTTCGGTCCATGATGACTCGCGAGCAGCATCTAAAGGCCGTGCTCGGGGTGGTTAGTGAGTTCGCGAATCGTGCGTTTCAAGAGCGCGTGTGGCTCACGGGTGCTGGGCCAGAGGTATCTTCGTTCGAGGAAGCCATTTGTAGGTTCTTCGACGACTACGACGCTGTAGGTTTGATCTCCTCGCTAGAGACAACACACGAGCTTCGGACGGATCAAGTGGAGGCCCTGAAAAAGTTCAGCGATGAACTGAACAGCTTTGCCGCCAACGTCCCAGATGGTAGCGGTGCCGACAAGATCCTTCGGGACCCCCAATGGGAGAGCTTGCGACAGCTCGCCGAGAACGTCTTAAGTCGCTTCCAAAGCCGCTGAGTGTTGCAACAATTCAGCCTGTGGAAGGGGACTCACGCGGCAACCGTCATCTAGCCTCGATCACTCACAGGGTTCTCCAGCGAGCAGGTACGCTGCGTTTTCCGCGCTGGCCAAGCGCTTCTTGGGACCGACGTGGCCCTCCGCGCGAAGCGCTCCGGTCCACGCAGCAGAGGCGCTTGGGCGAGACGCGGACCCCGCGGCAGGCGTCGCGCCAGCCGCGCTTGCAGTGAAGTGAACCTCCCGTAGTCGATCTCATGAAAGCGTCCGACAGACAAAGCTGCTCTAGCCCATCTGACACTCCCCAGCGAAGCAGTCGACGAGGGGGATTTTAGCCGATCGCCTTCTCTTCCTTCCGGATCTGCAACCCCAGCTCCGACAGGATCGCCATGATCGGTTCCGGCTCGAGCGCCTCGGGCGGGATCGCGCCGCGGGTCTTGATCTGGCCGGAGGCCACCGCCAGGACGCCGGCGGCGGCGCCGGTGCCGGTGAGAAATGCGGTGGCCGTCACCTTCTGGCGGCGGAACGCGTCGTCGTGGGTCAGGCCGGTCCAAAGAATGTGCCGGACCCGCTTGCCGGCCTTCCGGCCCTCGACCTCAACCAGGACGCTGGCGGCGCCCTTGATCTTGCCGCCGATCTCGGCCGGTTGCGGCAGGACCGCCGCCAGCACCGACAGCGGCGTCACCTCGCCGCCACGGACGCGGATCTTGTCGAGTCGGGTCATGCCTATGGCGTGCAGGAACTCCAGGTGCCGGCGGGCGTCGTCGGGGACCGCCAGCTTGAAGTCGCAGCGCTTGATCCCTTTGCCGATGTACTTCGGCAGGGACTCCACTTCCTCGTGGCTCATGTTGTAGATCGGCAGCGGGCCGATCGGGTCGGGGAACGGGTAGACCTCGCGGTTCGAGAAGGCGGGGTACTCGCCATACTTGCCGTTCGCGAAGTAGCGCGCCGGCGAGACCGCTTCCTCGATGAAGGTCTCGGTCGAGAACAGGCAGGCGAACGGGAAGGCGTCGCTGGTGGAGTACTCGCCGTCGCGGATCTTGATCTCCTCCACCTCGTCGAGCCGGTCGGCGGCCCAGCGGGCGAAGACGTTGGAGATGCCGGGGTCCTCGCCCATGCCGATCACCGCCAGCAGCCCCGCCTTCTTCCAGTCGGCGTCCACCGACAGCTCGTCGAACGAGGCGTCGGTGGCGAGGTCGATGTAGTGGATCTTCTGCGCCAGGCAGGCGGCCATGACCGCCTGGTTGAAGCGCGGCAGGATGGCGCACAGGACCAGGTCATGGCCCTTGATCGATTTCGCGAGCGCCGCGCCGTCGGCGGCGTCCACCCGGTCGACCTTCGGTTTGCCGGGCAGCTCCCGGGCCAGCGTTTCGGCGCGGGCGGTGTTCATGTCGGCAAGGGTCAGAGCGGTCGTCGCTTTATGGCCGGCGATGTGCTTGGCCACGACGGTGCCGACGCCGCCGATACCGAGAAGCATGATCTTCATTGCGGTCTCCTCTCACTTCCTCGAATGATGTCCTGCGTTTCCAGCGTGGATGACGGTGACGGCGGCGGCGCCGCGGGCGGCCCGGCGCGCACGCTCCCCGCGCCCCGGCTCACTGGTGGTCCCTCGGGATGGTATCTTCCCAGACCTTCTCCCGTATCTGGGTGCCGTCCCTCAGCAGGACGCGGCGGTGCCGGTAGTGGAAGGCCTTCTCGTCGCTGGTGATCTCGAGCGCGCCGCGGAACGTCAGCACCCGGTCCTTCAGTGTCAGTGTGGTCTCGACGGCGCCGTGGATCGCGGCGTGCGCCGGGTCGGCGTCGCTGACTTCGTAGGTCAGGTTCTCGGCGTCGGTCGAACGGACGAACGGGTACTCGGTGGACGACGTGCCGCTCCATTCGATCCGGGTCGCCGACTTCACGACATCACGGTGGGTGCTGAAGTTCCCGGGCCAGGACCCGCCGCCCGACTTGTACCCGGGGGCCGGTTCGTCGGGGTCGGGCGGTGCGAACACCGGCCGCGACGGCCCCTGCCGCGGCACGACCGGCAGGACGAGACGGGAACCGTCCACGCCGCCCAGACGCAGCGTCGTGGTCATCGGGTACGGCGTCGGCCAGTTCATCGGGAAGCAGGCGTTGTTCACCGCCAGGCGGATCCGGTGCCCTTTGGGGAAGATCCACGACGTGACATGCATCTCGATGTCGATCGGGTAGACGCGTCCCGGTTCCAGCGGCTCGGGATCCCGGTCGGAAAGGCGGTGCGCCCCGTTCAGCCCGGCGCCGGTGATCTGGGTCACGCTTCCGTCCGGCGCGACGTCCGACAGCCTTGCGAACCAGTGGGCCAGGGGCGCCGAGGCCGAGGCCTTGAGGAGGGCGCGCGGGAAGCCGAGGATGGCGATCTCCTCCGGCAGCGGCGCCGAGTCGTAGACCAGACTGTAAGCGTCTGCGGGTCGCTGATCGGGGGCGATCTCGCCCCACCAGAAGCCGGCCTCCAGGCCCACCGACGGGACGTACTTCAGTTCGTGTACCGCGGTCGTGGCGCCCGCGGCATCCACCAGTCGGTGGTCCCCATCCAGATGCCAGGTGACTTCGCGCGTCCCGGCCGGCGGCCAGGTCTGCTCGGACCGCCACTCGCCGGGGATGTTCTCGAGGTTTGGATCGGGCGGGTGCCACTGGCGCATGTACACGGTGACCCGCGGCTCCTCCATGATGCCGGTGTCGCGTCCTTTGAGCCACTGGTCCCACCAACGGACAGCGTCGCGCCGCCATTCGATCTCAGGTCCCGGGACGGCGTCGTGCGGGAACGAATGGTTCCACGGGCCGATCAACGCCTTCACGGGGGTTTTCATCCCGGCGACCATCCGCGGCACGCTGTCGCGGTAGCCGTCCAGCCAACCGCCGATCAGGAAGACCGGGATCTGGATGCGATCGTAACGGCCAATGGTGGAGGCCCGATCCCAGAAGGGACCACCACGCTGCTGCTTCTCGTAGAGGAGCGACCAGGGGGGGTTGTCGAAGCGGGCCGCCAGGACTTTCTCGTCCAGCACGTAGTCGGGCGACGGCGGGATCAACGGCTGGACGTCCATCTGCAGTTCGAAGATATCGATGTGCATCTGGCCATCGATGAAATGGATGTCGTCCTGGAACAGGTCCTCGGTTGCGTCCACAGCAATGATTGCCTTGAGGGCCGGCGGGCGGCGGGCCGCCATCTGGATCGAGTTGAAGCCTCCCCACGAGATGCCGAACATCCCGACCGATCCGGCCGACCAGGACTGCCGTGCCAGCCAGCCGATCACCTCCTCGCCGTCGCGCTGCTCCGTCTCGGAATACTCCCGATCGGGAGGATGCCCCTCGCTGCCGCCGGTGCCACGGATGTCGACGCGGGCCACGACGTAGCCGTGGCGGACGAAGGAAGCATAGATGCCGTAATGATCGTCGCCGCCGTCGTCCTTGCGGTACGGGAGGTATTCGAGAATCGCCGGGTATTTCGCCCCCCGCTTCCCGTCGGCGGGGGAATAGAGCGTCGCCGCCAGCCGCACGCCGTCGGGCATCGGGATCCAGGTCTTCGTGGTCCGGATCGGGGTGCGGGCGGGGTTGGGACCGGTCCGGGCGGGGCTTGCCTGGAGCCCGGCCAGAACGGCGGCCACCGCCGCCACTCCAGCCAGGACGGCCCCGAGGGCAAGTCGCCGCGTGGCAGAAAAATCCCCGTGCATCGCTTGATTCACCCCGTGGGCCTGTCGGATGGAGAATCCGACTATAGCATAGGCCCCCGGGTGCGGCGCTATTGGCCGCGGGTGTACCAGGTCCCGCCGGGGCCGGTGTAGGAGTCCCCTTCGCCCCAGAGGATGTGGTTGAGGCCGGCGCCGTCCACGGCGATCTCGAAGTAGTCGCCGTAGGGGAATTTATAGCCGTTGGCGTTCTTGTAGGGTGCGCCGCTGGTGAGATCCGACAGACGCACCGCCGCGCCCCACGTCGAACCGCCGTTGATCGTCCTCCGGTACCAGGTGTTCCAGCCGGTCTGGCTCTGCTGACGGTCGTCCTGCCAGGCGACGCGGAAGTCGTCGCTCCCCGGGCCGTTGATCAGCGCCGGGAAGGCGTTGTTGACGGTTGCGGACCCGTTCGAGATCTCGGCGCGGGCGCTCCAGGTGGTGCCTCCGTTGGTCGAGGTCTTCGCCCACATCTTCTGCGGTCCGCCGACGACATCCCCCGCGTTATAGGCCATCATCAGCTTGCCCGCCGCGTCCACCGCCAGCGATGCCGACGGCCCGAAGAACCCCAGGGTGCAGCCCGGCGCCCAGGCGCAGCCCGGCATCTGGCGCGAGGTGTC